>JAJQCO010000048.1 GCA_021202655.1 Clostridiales bacterium
GGAGATTTGCGAGAAAATTTCTTTCCCGCAAGTCTCCGCTTCCTTCCGCATATCATTTATCCGCTTTTATGCTTTTTTCCGGCTGACGCGGCATCCGCACTGCACATCGGCGCAGACAAGATAGTTGCCCTTCTCCACCATATAGCCGCCACAATCGGGACACGGCGTGTTCGACGGCTTCTGCCAGGACATGAAATCGCACTCCGGATGCTTCTCGCAGCCGAAGTAACGACGTCCCTTTTTGGTCGTCCGGGCGACCAACTCGCCGCCGCATTTGGGACATTTGACGCCGATCTTTTGCAGATACGGCTTCGTATTGCGGCAGTCCGGGAATCCGGGACAGGCCAGAAATTTGCCGTGCGGGCCGTATTTGATCACCATGTTCCGTCCGCATAGTTCGCAGACCACATCCGTCACCTCATCGGCAATCTTCCCCGATTCCAGCGTCTTCTCAGCCTGCTTCACCGCCTCGTCCAGATCCGGATAAAAATTCTCCACGATCGTCTTCCATTTCACGGTGCCGTCCGCCACCTTATCCAGCAAAAGCTCCATATTCGCCGTGAAGCTGGTATCTACAATACTGGGGAAACACTGCTTCATGATGCGGTTGACCACCTCTCCGGTCTCTGTCGAATAGAGATTCCGGCTCTCCTTCATCACATAGCGCCGGGCGAGAATCGTGGTGATCGTCGGGGCATAGGTGGAGGGACGGCCAATCCCAAGCTCCTCCATCGCCCGGACCAGGGAGGCTTCCGTGTAATGAGCCGGGGGCTGTGTAAAGTGCTGATCATCGGCAAGCTCAGAGAGCGTGAGAACATCCCCCTTCTCCAGCCTGGCCGTCAGACTGTTGGTCTCCTCCTTCTCATCCTCCTGCACGTACACGGACATAAATCCGTCAAAACGGATCCTGGACGCCGCGAGCGTGAGCAGATAATCTCCAGCCCCGATTTTTACCGACGTCGTCTCATAGACCGCCGGTTCCATCCGGCTGGCTGTAAACCGCTTCCAGATCAGCTGATACAGGCGGAAGAGATCCCGCTGCAGAGATTCCTTCACGATCGTCGGAGTCAGTGTGATATCCGTCGGCCGGATCGCTTCGTGCGCATCCTGGATCTTCCCGTTTGATTTTCTCGCCTGCTCAAATTTCAGGACATACTGCTCGCCGTAATTCTTCTTAATATATTCTCTGGCGGCCGCGTCTGCCTCGTCCGCGATACGGGTGGAATCGGTACGCAGATAGGTAATCAGGCCGATGGTTCCCTTTCCCTTGATATCCACCCCTTCATAGAGCTGCTGCGCCAGGCGCATCGTCTTCTGGGTGGAGAAATTCAGAGCCCGGGAGGCTTCCTGCTGCAGAGTGCTGGTCGTAAACGGGATCGGCGGCTTCTTCGTGCGCTCACCGTTTTTCACATCCTCCACCACATAGCTGCAATCCGCAAGCCCCGCGAGGACCCGATCCACATCCTCCCTCGTGTGAAGCGCCATCTTTTCCGTCCTGGTTCCGTAAAATTTTGCATTCAGGAGCTTTTTGCCGCCATTCTGGGCAAGCCTCGCCTCCAGGCTCCAGTATTCCTCCGGGATAAAGGCCGCGATCTCCGCCTCGCGGTCGCAGATCATGCGAAGCGCAACCGACTGCACACGGCCTGCGCTCAGCCCGCGCTTCACCTTCTCCCAGAGAAGAGGACTGATGCGATAGCCCACCATGCGGTCCAGCATCCGCCGGGTCTGCTGAGCGTCGACCAGGTTCATGTCGATCTCTCTCGGCGCCTTCAGAGAAGCCTTGACCGCGTTCTTCGTAATTTCGTTAAAGCTGATCCGATAAACCTTCTTGTCCGTCGCCTCTTCCAGCTTGAGCGCCTTTGTCAGGTGCCAGGAAATCGCCTCTCCCTCACGGTCCGGGTCCGTCGCCAGATAAATCCGGTCTGCCTTCTTCACTTCTTTTCGCAGCTTCGCAAGAATATCGCCCTTCCCGCGGATCGTGATGTACTTCGGCTCATATCCATGCTCCACATCAATCCCCAGGCTGCTCTTCGGCAGATCCCGCACATGTCCGTTCGAAGCATCCACCTCATAGGCGCTCCCGAGAAACTTGCGGATCGTCTTTACCTTCGCGGGTGACTCCACGATAACCAAATTGTTTGCCATTGCTAAACTCCCTCAGATCTTTTTCCCGTAATAATGATTCGCCGACCGATATACATAACCGCCAAGCTCCAGCTCCAGCAATATCCCCATACATTCGCTGAGCGAAAGGCCGCTTTTTTCAGCAATCTCATCCAGATGCTTCGGTTTGAAATCCAAGAAACTATACAACAATTTTTCCGACTTTGCAAGCCCATTTAATTCTTTTTCCCTGATTTTAAACTCTTTTTGGCATTTTAACCCAAGGCACTCCAGAATATCGGAGGGCGAAATTGCCATATGGGCGCCCTCCTGAATCAGGCGGTTACAGCCCTCGCTTAAGGGATCCGTCACCCGCCCCGGAATCGCGAATACCTCTCTCCCCTGATCCAGCGCCAGTCCCGCCGTGATCAGGGATCCGCTCTTTTTCTTCGCCTCCACCACCAGGACAAGATCGGAAAGGCCGCTGATGATCCGGTTGCGCATGGGAAAATGCTGTGCCTTCGGGGCCGTGTCCGGCGGAAATTCAGAAAGAATTCCTCCGCAGTCTGTCATCGCCTCATACAGGGGAAAATTCTGAGAGGGGTAACAGATATTCACCCCGCACCCCAGAACCGCGTAGGACGGTTTATCTGCGCGCAGCGCGCCCCGGTGCGCCGCCGCGTCGATTCCGGCAGCCAATCCGCTGATAACCGAAACCTCCTCCGACGCAAGAATTTCTGCGAATTTCTCCGCCAGCTGTTCTCCGTATACCGAGCTGCCGCGGGCGCCGACCACCGCCACGGCCGGCCGTTTTGCAGGCGGAAGCTGTCCGCGCACAAACAGTCCCATTGGATAATCGTCGATCTGCCTCAGCTTTTCCGGATAATCTGAATCGAGAGGAGTGACGAAACGAATCTTCTTTTCCTCCAGCTCCCGATATCTCTCTTCTTCCTGTGCAAAATGCTCCTTCCATCCCAGAAGCGCCTCCACCTGAGCGCGGCGAATCCCCTTCACCTGTCGCAGGCGGCTTTCTTCTATATTATAATATACATTTTCATAGCTTCCGAAGACCTCTCCCAACCTGCGGATGGTCACCGCGCCGATCTGAGGATTCCGGCACAGCCAGTGCAGGTATCTTTTCTCCCACTCCAATCCGCTCATTTCGCCCCTCCCCAGTATCTTCCCTCCAGATCGCGGTAGCCGACGGCCTCCGCAAGATGGCCGTTACGGATCGCCTCGCTGCCCTCCATGTCCGCGATCGTCCGGGCCACCTTAAGGATCTTGTGACAGCCTCTGGCGCTCAGACCAAGCTCCCGGTAAATCTGTTCCAGAAAGCCATGCTCCTTCGTCCCCAGTACACAATACTGCGCGACCTCCCGGTTCCCCATCTCGCTGTTAAAATAGATGCCGCTTCCCGCAAAACGTCTCTGTTGAATCTCGCGCACACGCTCCACCCGCTCACGGATGACGCCGGAGCTTTCATTTTCCGCCTTTTCGCTCAGCTCCCGGTAAGTCACCGGCGCTGCCTCCGCGCAGATATCAATCCGATCCAGAAGCGGTCTGGATATTTTTCCCAGATATTTTTTTACCTGGCCCATGTTGCAGGAGCATCGGGATCGGTCCGGATAATATCCGCAGGGACATGGATTCATCGCCGCCGCCAGCATGAAATGTGCGGGAAACTGAAAGGTTCCGTGTACGCGCGCTACGATCACCTTATGATCCTCCAGCGGCTGCCGCAGAATCTCCAGCGTCCGCCTTTCAAACTCCGGCAATTCATCCAGAAAAAGCACCCCGCGGGAGGCCAGGGAAATCTCCCCCGGCTTCGGTATCCTTCCGCCTCCTGTCATAGCCTGCGGGCTGACCGTGTGATGGGGCGAGCGAAAGGGTCTGGCCCGCATCAGCGCATGGCCGGACGGCAGCATGCCGCAGATACTGTATACCTTGGAAACCTCCAGCTGCTCCTCCCTGGAAAGCTCCGGCATGATCGTCGGGATCCGGCGGGCGACCATACTCTTGCCGCTTCCCGGCGGACCGATATAGAGAATGTTGTGCATGCCCGCCACTGCCACCTCTGTGGCGCGAAGCAAAAGCTTCTGGCCGCTCACATCCGCAAAATCCACCGAGTAGGCAGGCTCATCCTCTGTCTGCGGAGTTTTCTCCGTTGCTTCCGGGCAAACCTCCAACGGATGATTCAGTAAATCTGCCAACGCGGCCAGACTCTGCACCTTCACAATCCGGATCCCCTCTACCGCAAGCCCCTCGCAGGCATTCTCCGCGGCCAGAAAGCAGAATTGAATTCCCATCTCCCGCATGGCCATCACCATAGGAAGAACGCCCTGTACCGGCCCGACGCTCCCATCCAGGCCAAGCTCCCCAAGAAAAGCAGATTTTCCCAGAAGCTCCTGGTCGACAAATCCATAGGAAGCCAGAACGGCTGCCGCGACGGCCAGATCACAGCCTGTCCCCTCCTTGCGGATATCCGCGGGGGACAGATTCACCGTCACCCGCTTGGGAGGAAGACGGAAACCGGAATTGCGGATCGCTGTCCGCACGCGCTCCTCCGCCTCCTTTACCTCCGAAGAGAGATAGCCGACCATATGAAACTGCGGCAGTCCGTCGCTGACATCCGCCTCCACATGAACGACATATCCCTCAATGCCCAAAATTCCTCCGCCATATGCCCTGGAAAACACTGACACTCCTCCTCCATGTCACAGGATCAAACCTCTCACAGAATCCAATATCATGGATTGCTGGCTTCTCTTTTTCGACAGACTCTTCACGTAAAAAATGTACGAAACGTACCGGATCCACAGAACAATGTTTCACTCATTGTAGCAAAACTGACTGCGGGATGCAAATAAAATTACAATGAACTATATAAAGT
>JAJQCO010000140.1 GCA_021202655.1 Clostridiales bacterium
TATATAAACCGATGGGGTGGAAAGAAGGAAAATACCATGAATATTGTGAGGGGCGGAAAGGTTTCGGAACTACTCAGCGAGATCAGGATACCGAGAATGTTTCGCGCGAAGCAGATGTTTTCAGGGGAGCATATCAGCCCGGAGGAGATTCCGGATATTGTGTTTCGGGAGCTGGGACAGGAAGCCTTTGCTTCCCGTGTGAAGCCGGGGATGCGGATTGCCATTACGGCCGGAAGCCGGGGAATTCGCAATGTGGATATCATCACAAAGGCGGTTGTGGATTTTGTGAAGTCGAGAGGTGCGAATCCTTTCATCGTGCCGGCAATGGGCAGCCACGGCGGGGCAACCGCAGAAGGACAGCTGGAGATTCTGGCCGGATATCATATTACGGAGGAGACGATGGGGTGTCCGATTCTTTCTTCCATGGAGACAGTAGAGCTAGGATTTTCCGAGCGGGGCAGAATGGTTTACATGGATAAGAACGCATACGAAGCGGATGGCATTATCATTTCCTGC
Organism: Clostridiales bacterium; assembly: GCA_021202655.1. GTDB lineage: Bacteria > Bacillota > Clostridia > Lachnospirales > Lachnospiraceae > Brotaphodocola. The sequence continues at coordinate 517 of JAJQCO010000140.1, forward strand.
CGCTTAAAACCTCACAACGCATTCCGTGGCCGATATGAGAGCGGTCCGTGTAAGATGATGACGGTTGGCCTGGGCAAGCAGAAGGGCGCGTCCCTGGTGCATGCAGACGGTATGAATGTGATTCATGAAAACATTCCTACGATGGCGAAGGTGGTGCTGGAGAAGGCGCCTGTCCTGTTTGCGATTCCCTGTATTGAAAATGCTTATGATGAGACGTTTCGAATTGAGGGAATTCTGGCGGAGAACATTATGGAGCGGGAACCACAGCTTCTCAAGCTTGCGTTCCAGAAGATGCCGAGTCTTCTTGTGGGAGAATGCGACGTTCTGGTGGTAGATACGATTGGAAAGAATTTCAGCGGAACTGGCGTGGATCCGAATATTACCGGAACCTTTTCCACGGAGTTTGCCCATGGTGGGATTAAAGTGCAGCGCACGGCGTTCCTGAATCTGAGCGAGGAGTCGCATGGGAATGCGTTGGGGACCGGCCTGGCAAGCGCGATCACAAAGAAGATTTTTGACGAGATGGAACCGGAAAAGATGTATCCGAACTGTATCACCAGCACAGTAATCCGGTCGGCGCAGATTCCCTGCGTGTTCTCGACAGATAAGGAGGCAATTCAGTTCTGCATCCGGACATGCAACGGCATTGATCTGAATCGTGTGCGGATGGTGCGCATCGCGAATAGTCTGCATATTGGGGAGATTATGCTGTCGGAATCTTATTATGAAGATGTGAAGGCCGGGAAATATCCGGGGGTAGAGGCAATGGATGAACCGTTGGAGATGAGCTTTGACGAGGAGGGAAATCTGACGACTCCGATAAGCTGACGCCTTGGTCTGGCAGTAGACAACGTCTGCCTGTTTTCCATGTGGGGAGGCAGGCATGAAACCGTTTGATTTGTGCGCGTGCGCAATTCATATATAAAAAGTGCAGGAGGTATGAAACATGAAAAAATCTGTAACAAGAGCAGTGGCTTGGGTGACAGCGGTCGCCATGCTGGCGTTGACCGGATGTTCCGGTTCATCTTCATCGGGGAGCTCCCAGTCGACTGGCGAGACAGCGGCTGCGGCGGCAGAAGGCAATGGGACAAGCAGCCTGAAGGGGCAGAATGTGCGTGTAGTAATCGGTTCCACTTCAACGTCCGGCGATTCCTATATGATTGCGGATCTAGTTACCCGGTATCTGTCTGCTGAGATGGGATTTAACGGAAAGGTTGACGCAATCGGAAACGCGTCTGCTCTGGATGAAATCAAAAACGCGAAGGGTGACGGCAAGACGGTTATGATGTTTCACGATATGACCTTCCTGAGCGTGTTGTTTGGATCTGTGGATGAGCAGTATTCTCTTGACAACATGACGATTGGACCGAGAATCGGCCAGAATCCGGGCGCATGTTTTGGCGCGGCGGCAGAGGACAACTTCAACAGCCTGAATGATACGACGCAGTACCTGATTGATCATCCGGATGAGACGCTTTCGTTTAATATTGAAGCCGGCGCAACATCCCATCTTGCGTTTGTCGCTTATTATCTGTGGGTAAAGGAGACCCAGGGCGAGGAAGTGGCAAGTCGGATCAAAGCGATTGTGGGCGGAACGACGGCCGAAAAGCTTCAGCGGTTGTGGGATCGAAATGCGGATGTTATTTACGGCGATACGTCTTCCTTTGAGCAGTATACCCAGGATGGTGTGGAGGATCAGCTGAAGATGACCATGTTCGGTTCTTGCGGCGAGGTCGACGGAGTTGATATCACTTCCATGGCGGCGGATGGCGTGACATTCAATGGGGAACCATTTGAGTTTGCAAAGGATTTCTGCATGTATTTCCCGAAGGACATGGATGCCGATGTGCTGGCTGAATATGAGGCGGCGATGAAGAAAGTGACCGAGGATCCGAATTTCCAGTCCGACATGGCGGCTCTGTATTACAATACGCTGAGTGCGGATGAGGTTGGAGTGGAGGCGTCTCGCGACTTCATTTACGCCAAGAACGAAATGTGTAAGGATCTGATTGGTCAGGCGCCGTCGCTGGATGAGCTGACACAGTAAGAATCATTCGCCGGAAACATCAGGCGAATGATAGAAGCAACAAAGATTGTGGCAGGTCAGAACAGCCTGGCCTGTCGCATATTTTTCTCAAACATGGGAGATAAAAATGATTAATGTAGTATATTCGACGGAACATTGGATTGTCCCCAAAATTGTTATTGCGGTTCTGGTGATTCTTCTTGTCGCGATTATTGTGACCGAGGGGATGGCTCGAGTGAAGGCAGGAGATTCCTTCTTTGGAAAACCCAAAGCGTTTTTTATTGAGAATTATGACCGCATAAAGCTGTGGGGAACGCTGCTCCTTTTTGTGGCATACATCGCGTGCCTGGATGTGATCGGATTTACCGTGACCAGTATAATCTTTGTATTTCTGTTCAATGTTCTGTATGCGGGAACAAAAAAGAGGCCGGTTATTCTGAGCGCTGTTCTGGCAGTTGTCAGTTCACTGGTTATCAGTATCCTGTTTGGCGTTGTGTTTAATATCACGTTACCGAACGGTCTGTGTACCATTACGCTGGTTGATCTGGGCGTCACCATTTATTGAGAAGGGGAGGTGAAAGATGATGGTATTTGTGACACACTTGTTGATTGCACTTTTGGGCGTCGTGGCTGGTATTGTTTTTGGCGCTATTCCTGGAATGACTGCCACGATGGCGGTTGCCGTGTTTCTGCCGATGACGTATGCCTATGATTTGGACACAGCGTTGTTTTTGCTGCTCGGCTTGTATGTCGGCGGTATTTCCGGCGGCCTGGTACCGGCGATTTTGATCAATATTCCTGGAACGCCCTCTACCATTACGACACCATTTGACGGATATCCAATGGCAAAACGCGGGGAAGGGGAACGCGCGTTGAAGATTGGTATCACTGCCAGCCTGGTCGGCGGTCTGATCTCTCATCTATGTTTATGGCTGTTCACGCCGCTCTTAAGTTCGGCGGCATTGAAGTTCAGTTCAGTGGAGAAATTTCTGATCATTCTCTTTGCTTTAACGGTGATTGCGGCACTTTCGAAGGGGCAGATGCTGAGAGGAATTTTTGCGGGCTTCCTTGGCGTATTGACCAGCCTTTGCGGGATGTTCAGTGTGAACAATGCCTACCGCATGGTTCCGGGTTTTCTGAAAGCGAAGATGCAGGACGGTTTTCAACTGTTGCCGGTTCTGATAGGTCTGTTTGCGATCGCGCAGATTTTTCAGGAAGCAGAAGAAGGAATGCGTTTTAAAGTAGAAAAAACAGAAAATGAAAATAAGGAAGCCTCTGTTTTTTCACTGAAGGATTTCAAGGGGCAGGGAGTGAATCTGATCCGTTCTTCTCTGATCGGCACCTTTATGGGGATTCTGCCAGGCGTTGGCGGCTCTGCGGCATCTATCCTGGCATATGCTCAGGCAAAGAATTTTTCTAAACATCCGGAAAAAATGGGTACCGGCGTTGCGGAAGGCCTTATTGCCTCGGAGTCTTCAAATAACGGTCTGACCGGAGGCGCTCTGATTCCTCTGTTAAGCCTTGGTATTCCGGGAGATTCCACGACGGCAGTTCTGATCAGTGCTTTTATGCTGCAGGGGATTCAGGTAGGCCCGTTGTTTATAACTCAGCATCCGGATACCTGGAACACAATCCTGATTGCACTTCTGGTCTGCAATATCCTGATGTTCCTGTGCATGTTTTATCCGATCAAGTGGAGCAGCAAAATCATATACATTCCCCGTCAGCGACTGTATCCGATTATCATTATGATCTGCATCGTAGGCGCTTATGCGACGAAGAATGGTCGTATATTTGATGTCTGGACTCTATTGGCGTTTGGTCTGGTCGGCTATATTTTCGGTAAGATTAAGATTCCAGCGTCCTGTTATCTGATTGGCTTCATTCTTGGTTCGGATCTGGAAAATTACTTCATCCAGTCCATCTCTGCATCAAATGGCAGTCTGATGGTATTTTTTACCAGGCCGATCGGCTGGGTGATCTGGGTATTGATTTTTGCGTCGATTGCATACGCAATTATGGACGACAGAAAATCAAAGAAAAAAGCGCTTTCATAAATGGAGGCCGTCACAGTGGTGATAGATTATCGCGCTGTGGCGGCTTTTTTGCCATAGCATACGGAAGGAGCTGCCGGTGGCAGGTCCTGTAGTTAAAGCAGTTGAAATCGGTTTACATCCTTCCGCGGAATCACTATAATTGGAAACAGGAAACGATTATTTTATGGAAAGTGGAGTACGCGGGCAGTTATGGATTTAAAACAGATCGAATATATTTTGAGAATCGCAGAGGAGCGCAATGTGACGCGCGCGGCAGAGAAGCTGTTTATCAGTCAGTCGGCGCTCAATCAGCAGCTTCTGAAGCTGGAAAAGGAGCTGGGAGCGCCGTTGTTTTACCGGACGAGAAATAACTGGCTGTTGACGGAGATCGGGGA
>JAJQCO010000074.1 GCA_021202655.1 Clostridiales bacterium
ATTGACAAATCTCTCTGCTTTGGATAAAATATACACATCCGGAAAATATATTTTAAGCAGGAGGGTGCGCTATGAAGAATGAGGCATACAGGCATAGAGTAATTGACGAAGCAGTTACACGTTATCTGACTGCATTTGGGGCGGTATGTATAGAGGGACCAAAATGGTGCGGAAAAACATGGACTTCCCGTTATCATTGCAACAGTGAGTTTTTGGTAGGAAATCCTGATAATAACTTTCAGAACAGACGACTGGCAGAAATGTCTCCCTCGCTGATTTTGCCGGGTGATGCGCCTCGCATGATTGATGAATGGCAGGAAGTTCCCCCTATCTGGGATGCAATTCGTTATGAAGTTGATAAGAGAGGAACGAAGGGACAATTCATATTGACAGGTTCTTCCACACCGAAAGTAAAGGGAATCCTGCATAGTGGCGCGGGACGGATCGGCAGACTTCGCATGCACACGATGTCACTATATGAAACGGGTCATTCCTCCGGGCAGGTGTCATTGAAGGATCTTTGCGCGGGAAATTTAACCCCTGCTTTTACCGGAGAAGTGGATTTGAATATCCTGATTGAAAGCATGATTCGTGGTGGTTGGCCTGGCAATCAGGATTTACCGCTGAAGGATGCCGCCTTGTTGCCAATAGAATATATGAACGCCGTGGTAGAGGATGAAGTACATCGTATTGATGGGATACAGCGAGATAAGCACAAAATAATGCTCTTACTTCGTTCGCTTGCGAGAAACGAAACCACGACGGTCTCCAACCGGTTACTGAAGAATGATGTAAAGGGAGTAGATGACGAGGATATAGACATTAATACGATTACTGCGTATCTGGATGTTTTTAAGCGACTTTTCCTGACAGAAAATCAGGAACCTTTTTCTTCCAACATTCGTTCTTCTGTACGGGTTAAACAGGCAGAAAAACGGCACTTTACAGATCCGTCCCTCGCCTGTGCGCTGCTCAGGGCAACCCCTGAAAAACTGATTGGCGATCTGAATACGCTGGGTTTTCTTTTTGAAGCATTGTGTGAACGCGATTTACGAATTTACGCAGAATCCTTTGGCGCAAAGCTATATCACTATCAGGATTATGCCAATCGGGAGATTGACGCGGTCATTGAGCTTGAAAATGGGGAAGGGTGTGCTTTTGAGATTAAGCTTGGGGCAAATAAGATTGACGAGGGCGCTGAGAATCTGAAGAAAATTCAGGCAAAGATCACTGCGGATGGCGGTAAGCCGCCGAAGACTTGTTGTGTTATTTGCGGGTTATCCAATGCGGCCTATCAAAGAGAAGATGGCGTATATGTTGTTCCGTTGACGGTATTGAAAAACTGAACGATATATGGTCTTATAAAAGCTGGACGTACAACCTTTTGAATGATCCGATGGTTGTACGTCCTTTTTCTATATAGGAAATTGTTGGAAAACAGTGATTTTTCCCTTATCATAGTAGTGTCTTTTGTACAGATGCCTTTCTGAGTGGGACGTCGATCCCGTATTGTGGCACGTACAGAGCTGAGAGAAAGATCAACTTGTCTAGGGTTGGGGTCTTTCTCTCTTTTTTGTGCCAGAAATACTATAACCGGATCAAGAGAAACTGGCAACAAAAAATGCCGTATTTCGCGGTATGGTAAAGGGGACATCATTCATGGATGGAGATTTTAATTCGTAGTTATACTGCGGGAGATGGGAAATCTAATTTGCGGGTTAACAATTACGCCAAAGCCAGTGAGAAGGGTAGAAATTTCAAAGCCAGATGGGGGAATCAGAAAACTCGGTATACCTACGGTCATAGACCGCATCATACAGCAGGCGATATCACAGAAGCTGATGCCAATCTATGAGCCGCTGTTTTCGGACGGGAGCTATGGTTACCGGCCGGGCAGAAGCGCCAGGGATGCCATTCGGAAGATTAAGGGGTATGCGGAACAGGGATACACGAACGCAGTTGTTCTTGACCTGTCCAAATATTTTGACACACTGAATCATACGATATTGCTCAATCTTCTGAGACAACAGGTTAAAGATGAGCGAGTGATACAGATGATAAAGAGGTATCTGAAGAGTGGGGTAATGGAAAACGGAGTGGTAACAAGCACCGAGGAAGGCTCTCCGCAAGGAGGTAACCTTTCACCATTACTGGCAAATGTATATCTGAATGAATTCGACTGGGAGTTCCACAAAAGAGGAGTACCGTGCATCCGCTAGCTGAAGAAAGCCAAGGACAAACTTCGAAGGCTCACTTCCCGGAGCAAATGCGGAAGCATTGTTGCGATGATGAACAAGATCAAGGTCTATATGCGAGGTTGGTTAAACTACTTTGGTATCGCAGACATGAAATCTATCATCAGCGAATTGAACGGCTGGCTCTACAGGAGAATACGTATGTGTATCTGGAAACAGTGGAAACTGCCAAGGACACGCAAGCGGAAATTAGTTGGTCTGGGAGTTGCGGAACATTATGCGGCATGCATCGCATATGACCGAAAAGGGTACTGGTTTAACGCCGCTAATAAGGCGGTCAACTGGGCGCTCAGTAAAGAAAGACTGATACACTGGGGATTTTATGATTTATCCCTGGCATACTAGTCTGTGCATGTCAACTATTGAAAGCGCCGTGTACTGAACGGTACGCACGGTGCTGTGAGAGGGCGGCGGCTAGTCACCGCCTCCTACTCGATTTAGAGATTCAGATAAAATCATCAGATAGGACATACCTATGGAATTATAAAAATACAATATTTGCGTATTGCCTTATGTTTATAATAAAATGGTATTACATCAGTGATAGAGGGGAGAAGAAAAAATGTATCTGGAGGGGTGGACTTGAAAAATATCTTGCAAATGAGTAAAGACGGAAAGCGATCAATGGGAATATACATAACAATCCCGTCTCCGGAGATTGTGGAAATGGCAGGAATCGTGGGGTTTGATTTTATCCGGATTGATTGCGAGCATGGAATGATAGGAATGGCAGATGTGCGAAATTTGATACGGGCGGCTTCAGCTTTTGATATGGCAGTCCAGGTAAGAGTCGCATCCTGCGAGAATATTACAAGAATGCTCGACTTTGGCGTATCAGGTATAGTGGTTCCGAATATAAGGACAAAAGAAGATGCACAGGCGGCGGTTGATCGGGTAAAATACGCTCCTCTGGGAGCGAGAGACATGGCTACGTTTGGAAGATGTCTGGATTATGGACAAAGTGATTTTGGGGACTATTGGAAGACAGCTAACCAGCAGGTTTGTCTGATTATCCAGTTGGAGACAAGAGAGGCGCTTTCAAATATAGATGAGATTTTTTCTGTCCCCGGCATAGACATGGTTTCTTCCGGGAAAATGGATCTTTCCCAATCATTGAATGTTCCAGGAAAGATAGGGCATCCGGATGTTCTGGCAGCAGAGAGTCTGATTATAAAAAAAGCATGCGAACATGGAATACAACCTACATTTCTGGCAAACTCTGTTGAACGTGCGAGGAAATTGTTTGCGGATGGAGTTTTTTCAATTACGGTTGGAATGGATTGTAAATTACTCATTAATTTTATGAAGAATTATATTCTTGGTTTCACTGAGGTATAGCGTATTGCCATGTCATATTGAAGGAGGTAAAAAAATGAGAAAACAAATACTTATAGCAACCATGATAGCGGGGATTCTGTGCAGCGGCTGTGGAAGTTCAGGTGGTTCAGGGACATCAGAGAATGCGATATCGGAAGGCGGAAATGGAACGACTCAATATACGATGACTACGGGAGGAAGTGGAGCTGCGTATTTTATGTTTGGCGCGGCAATGGCGAGCGCGGTTAACAATTCGAATCTGGGTTTTGAAATTTCTTCGCAGGCAGGCAACGGCACAACAGAGAATATTAACCTTGTTTATAAAGGAGAATCGGATCTGGGATTTGGAACCCTTGATGTTGTTGCAGATGCTTATGCCGGAAAGGGTGATTATGAAGAAACCGGAGCTTATGAAAACCTGAGGCTGGTTTTACTTGGACATACGGGTGCGAATACATATGTAGTATGGGACGATTCGAAATATCAGAGTTTTGAAGATTTGGAAGGAGCCACTTTTGGCGTTGGCCCCGGGACATCGGCTTTTAACCTGGCGGCGATGGCGTTGACGCCTTGGGGGCTTGAACTGCCGGATGAAGCAATCACTGTGGGATATGGAGATATGTCACAGTCGATGAAGGATGGGAGCATTGATGTGGCAATTTTTCAACTTCCAACGCCCAGTTCAAATATAACGGATATGATCAGCACAAAGCGGATTCGAATTCTTTCTCAGACAGAAGAAAGCATGGCAAAGATACTTGATGATGCGGGCAATGGACTGGTGCGTGTTGAGATTCCGGCCAATACATACGAAGGAGTGGATTATGACGTCCTTACATTTGGAAATCTGAATTGCATTTTCGCCAGCGTTGATATGTCGGAAGAGGACGTCTATAAGCTGGTTAAGACAATTTGGAATACGGATTTGACGAGCGTATATCCTTATGGAAATGAATGGGCATCAGAAAATGTTTACTATGGAACAGATTTTGGAATTCCGTATCATCCGGGGGCGGAAAAATTCCTGAAAGAAGTCGGAGCGATTGAATAAATCGTGATACGTATGTATCAGAAGGAGGAAAAGCTTTGGAACAGGCAAACAGGATAACTGGGAAAATAGTGTTGGTTATCGCCGTGGCGTTGGCTGTGTTTTCGATCACGATTGGTCTTGTGAAGTATAATCTGCTGGGCGGGCGCTATCTGCACCTTGTTATGGTTTTTCCGATTGCGTTTCTCTCAAAAGGAATCCTGGAAGCAAAGGAAGCAAAAGTCTGGCGTTATATTGTGTATCCGGTTCTGGCGATAATTGGAGTGTTAGCTTCGTATTATATTTATCATGAGGCAACTGCTTTAACCAGAAACAGGATGGGGAACTATAATTC
>JAJQCO010000075.1 GCA_021202655.1 Clostridiales bacterium
CCTCCGGCTCCACACTGCCAACAAGAACAACGGTCTTGTTGGAATTTTGGAGACGGAGGATGTGGTTTATATTTATCCGAAGGTTTCCGGAGAAGTGCGCGAGGTCTATATAAAGGCGGGCGAGGTTGTGCATGAGGGAGATGCGATCTGTGAGGTCGACACCAAGCAGGTGGAAAATGCAAAGAACTCTCTGGACGCCGCGGCGCTTGCCCTCAGCCAGGCTCAGGACGATCTGGCGCGTCAGTCGGTTCTCTATGCGGGAGGCGGGATTTCCGAGCAGACCTATAAGCAGTATCAGGACGCGGTCACCTCCGCGCAGATTTCCTATAATGACGCTCAGGTAAACTATGCGAATCAGATATCTTACAGCCAGTTTGTGGCTCCGATCACCGGACTGGTGGAGGTCTGTAACATTGAGAAATTCGACCAGGTGAGCACGAGCGACCTGCTCTGCGTCATTTCCGGCCAGGGCGCCCGCGTGGTTTCGTTTTACGTGACAGAGCGGGTGAAAAATCAGCTTCGGGAGGGAGATCTGATCACGGTGGAAAAGGATGGCGAGAATTATGAGGGAACCATCCATGAGGTCAGCGTGATGGCGGATTCGGATACCGGACTTTTCAAGATCAAGGCTCGCATGGATGAAAGCATGGATGAGTATGTGCTTCCGACCGGCTCCTCGGTTAAGCTGTATGTGACGTCTCAGAGCGTTCAGAATGTTATGGCGATTCCGGTGGATTCGGTTTATTATGACGGCGGGCTTTCCTATGTTTATACCTATGACGCGGACGGCGGCATTCTCCATAAGGTGCAGGTAGAAACCGGGCTGTATGACTCCGACTGGATTGAGATTCAGTCAGGGCTTGATTATGACGATCAGGTGCTGACGACCTGGAGCTCGGAGCTTGGAGAGGGGACGTCGGTTCGCCTGAAGGAAGGTACGGGATCGGCTGCAGCGGATACGAGCGGCGCGGAAGATATGGCGGAGTAAAGGAGGCGAAGCGCGATGGGAATTACAAAATTTGTCCTCAAACGGCCTGTTACCGCGGTTTTGAGTATTCTCTGCCTGATCGTGTTCGGCTTTCAGTCCGTCACGGGTATGTCTATGGAGCTGATGCCGGATATGGATATGTCAATGATGATTATCATGACGACATACGACGGCGCGAGTCCGGAGGACGTCAGCGAGCTGGTCACCAAGCCGATTGAGGACGCGGTCAGTACGCTGTCCGGCCTGGATACGATTTCTTCGACGTCGAGCGAAGAATCCTCCATGATCATGCTGGAATATGAGTACGGGACGGACATGGATGAAGCCTACGATGATCTGAAGAAAAAGGTGGACCAGGTGTCAAATATGGAGCTGCCGGATGACTGCGATACGCCGACCATTATCGAGATGAATTCGGATTCCGGTTCCGATATGACGCTGGTGATCGATAATGCGTCCCAGGACAGCCTGTATAACTATGTGGACAATGATATTCTTCCTGAATTTGAAAAGCTTTCCGACGTTGCGGAGGCTACGATCCGCGGAGGTTCGGAGGAATACATCCGGGTGGAGCTCATTGAGGAAAAGATGGATCAGTACGGGGTGACGATGTCGTCCATCGCGAGCGATATCGCGGCAGCCGATCTCTCTTACCCGGCAGGGACTACGAAGGTGGGAAGTCAGGAGCTCTCTGTGTCGACCAAGATGAATTACGATACGGAGGAGCTGCTTGCCGAGATTCCGCTTTCCACCTCCGGGAGCGGCATCGTCTATCTGGAGGACGTGGCTAACATTTACCGCGCCTCGGATGAGGCGGACAGTATCGCGCGCTATAACGGAGAGGATACCATCTCCATCTCTATCTCCAAGCAGCAGAGCTCGACGGCGATTTCCCTGTCCAGTCAGGTCAAACAGACGATCAACACCCTGATGCAGGAGGATCCGGACCTGACGATTACCATCATTGATGACAGTGCGGATTCCATCCAGTCGTCGTTAAAGTCGGTGGCGTTTACCATGGTGCTGGCTATGGTGATTTCCATGATCGTTATCTGGCTCTTCTTTGGCGATATCAAGGCTTCCCTGATCGTCGGCAGCTCGATTCCGGTATCTATCCTGGCGGCTCTGATCTGTATGGGCGTCAAGGGGATGACGATGAATGTCATCACGCTGGTGGCGATGACTCTGGGCGTCGGCATGATGGTGGATAACTCGATCGTCGTGCTGGAAAGCTGCTTCCGTGTGACCGGCAGTCGGAAGGGCGGCGTGGTCGAGTATATGAAGGACGCGCTGGAAGGCACGAATATTGTAGGCGCTTCGGTTATGGCTTCCACCGTGACGACGTGCGTGGTGTTCCTGCCGCTGGCGATGCTGACCGGCATGACCGGGCAGATGCTTGGCCCGCTGGGCTATACGATTGTATTCTGTATGGTGGCGTCTCTGCTGTCCGCCATCGCAGTGGTCCCGCTCTGCTACATGCTGTACCGCCCGAGAGAGAAGGAACAGGCGCCGTTATCCGCTCCGATTGTGGATTTGCAGAATGCCTACCGGCGAATTATGAGGGTGGTTCTTCCAAAGAGAAAGCTGGTTATCCTGATCTCGGTTCTGCTCCTGCTTGCCTCCTTTAAGCTGGCGGGGCAGCTGGATATGGAGCTGATGGCGTCGGACGATACCGGAGAGGTTTCCATCAGCATTGAGACGCGGCCCGGTCTTGAGACAGAAAAGGTGGATGAGATTGCCAAACAGGTCGAAGACATCATTACGCAGCACGAGGATCTGGACAGCTATATGACCTCCGGAGGCGGCGGGGGAGTCATGGGCGGCGATGATGTGTCGATTACGGCCTACCTGAAGGATGACCGGAAGATGGCCACGACCGAGGTGGCGACGCAGTGGAAATCGGAGTTGCAGGACATCACAGACTGTAATATCACCGTCGACGTCAGCGGTTCCATGAGCGGCATGTCATCCTTTGGCGAAAGCTTTGAGACGATCCTGATGGGGGCGGATTATGACGAAGTCAAAGAGGTGACGGATAAGATTGTCGAGGAGCTGAAGGAGCGCCCGGAGGTGGCCAAGGTTCACTCGGATGCGGAGAATTCAAGCCCGGTTGTCGAGATCACGGTGGATGCGGTGAAGGCGAAGGCCTATGGGCTGACGGCTTCGGAAATCGGCAGCTATATGAGCGGAATCGTAGGAGGGACAGAGGCAACAGAGCTGGATATCGACGGGGAAAGCGTCACGGTCAACGTAGAATATCCGGAGGGCAGCTACGATACGCTCGACCAGATTACGGGCGTGACGATCCCGACCTCAAGCGGAAGCTCCGTGCTTCTGACTGATGTTGCGACGGTGGAGTTTGTGGACAGCCCGGCGTCGATCGCCAGAGAGGATAAACAGTATAAAATTACGATCTCCGCAGATTTCACGGATGTGGCAAATGAACAGACCCAGATGCTTCTCAATCAGGAGGTTGTCACGCCTAATCTGACGGCCACGGTCAGCACGGGAATCAATTCCATGGATCAGTCCATGAATGAGGAATTCCAGGCTCTGGGCGGCGCGATCGCACTGGCGATTTTCCTGGTGTTTGTCGTGATGGCAATGCAGTTTGAGTCGCCGAAATTCTCCCTGATGGTTATGGTGACAATTCCGTTTTCCCTGATCGGGGCCTTTGGAATGCTGTGGCTGGCAGACAGCGCGATCAGTATGATTTCCCTGGTCGGTTTCCTGATGTTAATCGGAACCGTGGTAAACTCCGGTATCCTTTATGTAGATACGGTGAACCAGTTCCGTTCAGGCATGGATCGGGATACGGCATTGATTGAGGCGGGCGCGACCCGTATGCGGCCGATTCTGATGACAACCATGACGACGGTGCTCTCAATGATTCCGACGGCGATCGGCCTGGGAAGCTCCGGAAGCACGACGAGGGGCGTGGCTCTCGTCAATATCGGCGGACTGACCGCATCGACAATCTTAAGCCTGTTGCTTCTGCCGTCGTTTTACAGCATGTTAAGCAGAAACGCTGAGGATATGAGAAAAGCGGAAGAAAAGAAAATGAAAAAGATGCAGGAGCAGTCGAGACGAAATGAGGCGCGCGAGGCGGCGAGAGAAGCAAAACGGGCAGAAAAGGAAAGACGCAGAGCAGAGCGCGAAAATCGGAAGAAGGGAGATTAAGACAGATGAAACCGATTATTTTCTGCGGAATTCTGGCATGTGTCATGGGGATTTCCGCCCCCATGGCAGCCATGGCCTCCAGTCCGGAATTTTCCCGGACCGAGGAGGAATGGGAGCGATTGAAGGACAATGTTCTGGAATATGAGGAGATCGCGGATTTGATTCACGAGTACAATGTGACGGTTCAGAACAATCAGTATGAATACCAGGAGTTTCTGAATGATTACGGCACGACGAAGACGGATGTCTCCGATGAGTATCTGAAGCTGGCAAGCGATCTGGAATCCAGCAAAAGCGGCGGCGATACCGCCTCCGAACGGGTCAGCGACCTGCAGCTTGAGCTGCAGGCCAAGAGCCTGCGGGAGCAGGCCGACGATAATATTGAGGACAGTCACACCTATTATCTGACCTATGCGCAGGCGGAGGATAATCTGGCCATGTCGGCGCAGTCAAAATTCATCGCCTATTATGATTATCAGCTTCAGATTGAGGAGGCGGAGGCCTCGAGGGAGACGCTGGAGGATGCTTATCAGCTGACTCTCCTAAAGCAGCAGGCCGGCACGGCGACACAGGCGGAGGTTCTCACCGCGCTGGAAGCCGTGCAGACGCAGGAGAATACGGAGGCGACGTTGAGACAGCAGATGGAAAATACGAGGCAGTCTCTGATCGTTATGCTTGGCTGGAACGGGAGCGACGAGCCGGAGATCCGCGATCTGCCGGAGACGGATCTGGAGGCGATGGAGGCGATTGACCTGGAGGCGGATCAGCAGACTGCGGTGGAACAGAATTATACCCTGCAGATCAACGAGCGCAAGTATGAAAACTCAGCGACGGAGGCGAAGCGGGACGATCTGGCAAAGACGATCGAGTCCAACCGGAAAAATATCCGGGTGTCGGTCGCCGGCGCGTATCAGTCGCTGCAGACGTCAAAACTGTCATACGAGCAGGCGTTATCCGATCAGACAGCCGCGGCGCGCGATCTTGAGCTGGCGCAGCAGAAATGGGACGCCGGGATGATTACGCAGTATGAGTTAAACGAGTACCGTGTGACAGCAGAGACGAAGGAGCTGGCTGTGCGCCGGGCGGAGATTGACCTGCTGCAGACTTACGAGACTTATCAGTGGTATGTGAACGGGCTGGCGTCCGCGGAATAGGGGGGTGACGATCGGATGAAAATGCTTCGGGCATGGAGTGTTATCCTTACCTGCGCCCTGTTTTGCATGACGTTTCCGCGTTTGCCGGTCCTGGCGGGAACGGATGATTCCGTTTCCGATTATTATGAAGCGGTGGATGGCAATCAGATTCCGGAGGAGCGCCTGAATGATTCGGTGATTGATTATGATGAGCTTGGAACCCTGATTCATCTTTACAATTCAGACGTGCGGGAGCTGACAGACAGTACCGAGCGGACGCGCGCCGATTATGTGCAGATCCGCGATACGCTTGAGGCCGAGAGCGAGAACGCACAGAGGAAGAAGCGGGCGGCGAAGGACAACGGAGAGACAGAGGATTACGCGGAATATTCCGGCTATCAGTCTGTGTATCAGTCCGCAGTGAAAAGCTACAATGATATGTTGGGAAAGCTGGACAGCTATTACAATAATAAATCCCGGCTGTCCCTGGAAAAGCAGCTGACTCAGAGCGCGCAGAATCTGATGATCTCATACTGGTCCGCCTCTCTGCAGGCCGACTATTCAGAAAAAACGGAGGAGCTGTATCAGAGCATCTACGAGGATACCGTCACGCAGCAGAGCGCCGGGCTTGCGACCGGACAGGATGTACTGACGGCGTATAATAACTGGCTTTCCATGAGCGCGTCGTCAGAAACCGCGTCAGAGAGCGCGAAGGAGGTCTACCAGAGCCTCTGTCTGCTCCTCGGGGTGGATGCGGAGGGAAGCCTGGCTGTCGGGGAAATTCCGGCTGTGGAGGAGAATTTCCTGGCCGGACGGGATCGCGAAGCGGACGTAAGCAAGGCGATCGACAACAATGCGGATCTGATCAGCGAGAGAACCACGGACTCCGGGGATACAGCCGCAACGAACAGAAAAAACCGCACCGTCGAAGAGTATGAGAATAAAATCCGGATGAAAATGGACGATCTGTATGAGGGCATCCTGAGTGCGCAGATCGCCTACGAGGCGGCGAAAACCGGTTATTCGAGCGCGGAAATCACATGGAACAACGCCAGGAGCAAATTTGATCTTGGGATGCTGTCCCGGTCGGAATATCTTGAGGAGGAACGGAATTTCCTTCAGAAGGAGGCAAATTTCAAATCGGCGCAGCTGAGTCTGCTGCAGTCTGTAGAAACCTACAAATGGGCAGTCCTGGGAATCATGACCCTGGACTGACGGAGGGTGTTTCATTTGTTAGGAATTTAACCTGTACATCATAATTCCTTTGCATTTTGAGAGTCTATGTGCTATGCTGTAGGAAAAGCGCGTTCTTTTCGGGTCGTGATTTGCGGCCCGAAAAGACTGTTATAGAAAAAAAACTGTTGGAACAAAGGGGTTCCGGAGGAAAAATACAGATGGGCATAGGCAGTATTATATCGTTGCTGGGAGGTCTCGGCCTCTTTCTGTTCGGTATGGATTACATGGGAGACGGGCTGGAGCTTGCGGCAGGCCCGAAGATGAAGGATCTGCTGGAAAAGCTGACGCGAAACCGTTTCATGGGATTTTTGCTGGGGGCGCTGGTTACGATTGTGATCCAGTCCTCGTCTGCGACGACCGTGATGGTCATGGGCTTTATCAATGCCGGGATCATGGATCTGGTTCAGGCGACGGGAGTCATTTTCGGCGCCAACATCGGTACGACGATCACCAGCGTGTTGATTGCGCTGGATATTTCCGGGATCGCTCCGGTGTGTATCGGCATCGGCGCGGTGATGATTCTGTACGCGAGACGGAAACAGACCAGACATATCGGACAGGTTATTCTGGGCTTTGGCATCCTGTTCCTGGGACTGCACACGATGAGCGACGCGATGTCTCCGCTCAAGGATTCGCCGCAATTTCAGTCGTTTATCCTGCACGCGTCGAATCCTCTTCTCGGATTCGTGGTCGGCGTGATCCTCTGTGCGGTGATCCAGAGCTCCTCTGCCTCGGTCGGCGTCCTGCAGGCGCTGGCGATGCAGGGACTGATGCCGCTTCATTTTGCATCCTTTATTATATGCGGAATCAACGTGGGGTCCTCGACGCCGCCGCTTTTATCGGCGCTTAACGCGAAGAACAACGCGAAGCGCGCTGCCTGTATTTATCTGATTTTTAATCTGGTTGGCGCGATCCTCTTTATTCCGCTTACGATGCTGCTGCCGGTCACACAGCTGATCGAGCAGTACGTGCCGAACGGGGGCTTTCAGATCTCGGCGTATCATATCATTTTTAAAGTGGTGACCGGCCTGGTTCTGCTTCCGTTTGTCAATCTTGTGGTGAGGTGTACATATCGGATTATTCCGAAGCAGGCTCACGAAAGTATGTTCCGGTTTGAGTTTATCGATCCGAATATGGTAGGATCTCCGGCGGTGATTTCCCTTCAG
Organism: Clostridiales bacterium; assembly: GCA_021202655.1. Classification (GTDB taxonomy): domain Bacteria; phylum Bacillota; class Clostridia; order Lachnospirales; family Lachnospiraceae; genus Brotaphodocola. The sequence goes on from JAJQCO010000075.1 coordinate 7,704, forward strand.
ATCCAGAAGGAAGTGGAGCGCATGGCGGGGCTGGTAAGAGAGAATCTGACAGATGCGGTAACCTGCCTGTTAAACCATACGGATGAGAAGGCAAACAAGATCCGCGAGATCGAGCAGGTCGTGGATTATCTCGCCTCTGAGATAACCGGTTATGTGACCAAGGTGAGCACGCGGGAGATTCCGGCGACGGTATCTCAATATATGGGCTGCGCCTTCCATGTGATCAACGATCTGGAGCAGATCGGCGACCATGCGGTGAAGCTTTTAGAGCAGGCGGAGAAGTGTGTGGACGGAAAGATGGATTATTCCGATATGGCGAAGGAGGAGCTTCGGGAAATCGCCCAGATGGATGTGAAGCTTCTGGATTCCTCGATGGCTCTGTTTTCCAACCGCAACATGACGCCGCAGGACTGGCTGGGTATCCGCAAGCGTGAGCGCAAAATCATTAAAAAATCTTCCGCTGCGCAGATGAACCACATGAAGCGGCTGCAGGCGAATGAATGCTCCTTTGAGCTGGGCCTGACCTTCGTGGAGGCGTTAAACAGTCTTCTGCGTATTGTGAATCATTCGATCAATATCGCCGACGCGAGCGGGAGCGACAGCATCACGCAGTTTATCCGAAGCGCGCAGGCGGAGAATGTTTCTGTGCCAAAGCTTCACGTGGCGGGCGAAAAGCAGACGACGGAGAATGGCGGGGAGAAGCATGCGCAGCCGGAGACGGCACGGACGATGAAGACAGGCGAAGGCGAGCCGACGGCGATGCCGGAGCAATGAGAGGAAAGGATGATGGGTTTATGGTGATCAAGAGGGCGACAAACGTACATATGGAAGGCATTGACCGGCTGCTTGGCCAGGTTCTGATGGTTCATCACAACGGACGCCCGGATCTGTTCAAGGCGAATGTGCGCAAATACACGGATTCTGAGCTGGAAGAGATTCTGGCTGATCCCAAACGTCCGATTTTTGTGGCCGTGGACGAACAGGAAAAAGTGCTGGGGTATGCGTTTTGCGTCTATCAGCAGCATGTGAACGATAATATTCTGACGGATATCCGGACGCTTTATATTGACGATATCTGTGTGGATGAGGACTGCCGGAAGATGCATGTCGGGAGCAGTCTTTACAACTATGTGATTGATTTTGCCCGCAGGGAAGGGTTTTATAATGTCACTTTGAATGTCTGGAGCTGCAACCCGACTGCGATGAAGTTTTATGAGGCATGCGGCCTCGTCCCTTACAAGGTCGGCATGGAGAAGGTTCTGTGAGCAGAGCAATTTTATTTGTTCGGTCTGTAGTCAGAATCTGCCGCGGTATGCAGGCTGCGGAAAAAACAGGAAGAGAGTAAAACGGTCAGAAAAAGTGCAAGGGAGGCAGGTACGATGATAACACTATATGAGAACGGAGCATATCTGGTAAACGGAACCGAGCTGGTTTCAGAGAGCGAGGCGCCTAAGGTGGCGGCGCTTACGGGCCGGGAGGTATCGAAGGAAGACGCCGAGAAGGGTACGATGGCGTATTCCATTATGAAGAGTCACAATACGTCAGACGATATGGAATCCCTTCGATTAAAATACGATTCCATGACCAGCCATGACATTACCTATGTCGGCATTATCCAGACGGCGAGAGCCTCCGGAATGGAGAAATTCCCCATCCCGTATGTCCTGACAAACTGCCACAATTCGCTGTGTGCGGTCGGCGGCACCATCAATGAGGATGACCATAAATTTGCCCTTTCTGCGGCGAAAAAATATGGAGGCATTTATGTGCCGACCAATATGGCGAATATTCACAGCTATAACCGTGAGATGATGGCCGGCTGCGGCCGGATGATCCTCGGTTCGGATTCCCATACCCGTTATGGCGCGCTCGGCTGTATGGCAGTCGGCGAGGGCGGCGGCGAGCTGGCGAAGCAGCTGCTGGGCCGTACCTATGATTTTGCGAGACCGGGCGTTGTCGCCGTCTATCTGACCGGGGAGCCGAAGCCGGGCGTCGGCCCTCATGATGTGGCGCTTTCCATCGTCGGTGCGGTTTATAAAAACGGTTATGTGAAGAATAAGGTCATGGAATTTGTCGGACCGGGCATTGCCGGCCTGCCGATCGAGTATCGGAACGCGATCGATGTCATGACGACGGAGACGACTTGCTGGTCCTCCATCTGGGTGACGGACGAGGAGACGAGAAGCTATTATGTGAAGCACGGGCGTCCGGATGATTATCAGAAGCTGGAACCGGCGGATGTGGTCTACTATGACGGTGTGGTCTATGTGGATCTCTCGACGGTGGAATGCACGATCGCGATGCCGATGCATCCGTCCAACACCTACACGATCCATGAGCTTCAGGAGCATGCGGCGGATATCCTTCACGAGGTGGAGGAGGCGGCCAATCAGCAGATCCGGGGCGCGCGGATGGATCTGATGAGCAAGCTTCATGACGACGGCTGTATCTGGGTGGATCAGGGCGAGATCGCGGGCTGCTCCGGCGGCACCTATGACAATATCTGCGCGGCGGCGGATATCCTTCGCGGGAGGAACTGCGGCAATGATACCTTCTCCTTAAGCGTTTATCCGGGCTCCATGCCTGCCTATGCGCAGCTGGTCAAAGACGGATCCATTTCTGCGCTCCTTGACGCGGGCGTTATCGTGCGCGAGTGCTTCTGCGGGCCGTGCTTCGGAGCGGGCGACTGTCCGGCAAACGGGGAATTCTCCATCCGTCACACGACGCGGAATTTCCCGAACCGCGAGGGCTCCAGGCCGGGCGAGGGTCAGATGAGCGCGGTCGCCCTGATGGATGCGCGCTCGATCGCCGCGACTGCGGCGAACGGCGGAAAACTCACGGCAGCCAGTGACCTGGATGTGACCTATACGAATCCGGAATATGAGTTTAACGCCGGAATTTATGAGAAGAGAGTGTACAATGGCTGGGGCAAGGCCGATCCAAAGGAAGAGCTTAAGTATGGTCCGAACATCAAGGACTGGCCGAAGATGCCTGCGCTGACAGATGATCTGTTGGTCAGAGTCTGTTCCTATATCACGGATCCGGTGACGACGACGGACGAACTGATTCCGTCCGGCGAGACATCCAGCTACCGCTCCAATCCGGAACGCCTTTCCGAGTTTGCCCTGAGCAGAAGAGATCCGGAATATGTGGGCCGCAGCAAGGTCATGCGTCAGATCGAGAGAGATCGCGAGGCGGGGAAAGGGCTTCCGGAGGAGATTCAGGCGGTCTATGCGGCTTTGACGAAGGCCGGGATCGCAAACGATCCGGAGAACACGGATATCGGCTCTACGATTTTTGCCAATATGCCGGGCGACGGCTCCGCGCGTGAGCAGGCGGCCTCCTGCCAGAGGGTCATGGGAGCCAGCGCAAACTTCGCGAAGCAGTACGCGACGAAGCGCTATCGCTCAAACTGCATCAACTGGGGCATGACGCCGTTCCTGGTCGAAAATCCGGAAATCTTTGCGCTGGGAGATTATATTTTCATTCCAGGGCTGCGCAAGGCAGTCCTGGAGAATACGCCGTCCTTCCCGGCCTATGTCGTTAAGCCGGATGGCTCAGTGACACCGTTTGAGGTATCCTGCGGCGAGTTGACCGAACCGGAGCGTCAGATCATCGTGGACGGATGCCTGATTAACTACTATCGAAATCATTAAGCGTTACAATAAGAGGTTTTATGGCAACATGACCGCCCGGCCTGATAAGGCCGGGCGGTCATGTTATCTGTCATATTTTGTGAAATTCCTGAACCAGATTCTGATAGGCCTGGATCAGAACGCCGGTATCCAGACTGTATGCGACGCTGTCAAATCCTTTCTGCAGCCACATCTTGCCGTTTTCCGGCGCTCCCGCAAAAATGATGGATTCCTTCTGGTATTTTTTACAGGCGCAGAGGATTTTCTCAATCGCTTCGATCAGGACGGGGGAATCAAACTGCAGCGGGATACCGAGAGAGATGGACAGATCGCAGGGACCGACGAAAATTCCGTCCACACCGTCCAGGGCGGCAATCTGATCGATGCTTTCCAGGGCTTCCTTTGTCTCGCACTGCGGAATCAGCTTACTGCGCTGATTGCAGGCGCTCATATATTCCTGGACATCCTGCGCCCACGCATCTGCGCCCCAGCCGCTTGTGCGGGTAGGGCAGTAGCCCCTTTGCCCGACTGGCGGGAATTTCGCATAGGTTACCAGCTCCTGGACCTCCCGGACCGATCGGATATTGGGAACGATAAGCGCTCTGGCTCCGATATCCAGCATTCTCAGGACATATGGACGGCGAATATCTCCGATTCTGACATAGGGCAGCAGATTGCCGTTCTCCGCGGTTCGGATATAATCGGCAACCGTTTCATCAGAAAAACAGTTATGCTCGGTATCAATAATGATATAATCCAGTCCTGTTCGCGCAAGGCACTCAACGGCCGAGCACCCGCCCAGTTCAAAAAAGGTTCCAATGGTTTTTTCGATTGACATCACAACACCTCCTTGGGAATATATGGAATATTGTACAGCAAAAAAGGACGCCGCACAACATGAAAATATTGCAGATGACACCTGGTTAAAAGTAAAATGCCCGATTGAGAAAGCCCTCTGATTGTGGTATCATAAACAGTGAATTTTGTGCCTGACGAGGAGGCTAATGAATGACAGTAAATAAACAGCTTTCTAAGCTGCAGGCTCAGTCGGAGGAACTGCGTGTATATGAGGAAAAAATTCACCACCTGGCAGACCAGTATATTTCCATTGATCTTGACGATGGCGTGAAAGTAAATTATGTTAAGTTTCAGGATGCTCTGGCGAAAACAAAGTAAAATAACCCAAACACTGTTTGGGCAATTCAGGAGGTGATTCTATGCCTGCAAGGACGGAAGAATATCTTAGAAGTATTGTCAGAGAACTTGTGAAACTTCCGGCTGAAACCGAATGGGTAGAGTTTAAGTGCAATAATAAAGATCCTGAAAGAATAGCCAAATATATTTCGGGATTAAGCAATGCGGCAGCTTTATGTGAGCGCCCAAGCGCGTATCTTGTCTGGGGTGTGGCAGATGATACGCATCAGGTTGTCGGAACGGATTTTGAGTATCGAAAAGCGCGTAAAGGGAATGAAGAATTGGAAGCATGGCTTTCCAGAATGATTAATCCCAAAATCGGTTTTCGTTTTCATGATGCTATTATGGAAAATGGGAAAAAGGTTACGCTGCTTGAGATTCCCTGTGCGGAAAAGGAAACCGTCAAATATGGATCTACAGCTATGATTCGAATCGGCAGCAGCCTAAAACCGCTTGTTGAATATCCGGAAAAAGAACAGGAAATCTGGAAAAGATTTGATACTACTGTTTTTGAATTGCGTATAGCAGAGCGAAATATTTCAGAAGATGACGTGATACAGTTGCTGGATTTTTCAAAATATTACGATGCCATGCAGATTCCGATACCGAGAAATCGTGGGAGTATCATGGAAGATTTTTGCCATGAGAAATTTGTAAAGAGGAATGACGCAGGAAATTATGATATTACCAACCTTGGTGCGCTGGTGATTGGTAAAAATATCAAGTATTTTGAACCGTTGAGCAAACGGGCTGTCCGTGTCATCCGATACAAGAATACTGACCGATTGGATGGTATCAGTGAACGTGAATTTTGTTCGGGGTATGCTTTTTCTCATGAAGAGATCGTGCAGTACATTATGGCAGTGATTCCACAGGAAGAGATTTTTGAAGGCTCTGTTCGTAGGTCGGTATATGCTTTCCCGGAAATCGCTATCCGTGAATTGCTTGCGAATATTATGATTCATCAGTCCCTGGAACAGCGTGGAACAAGCCCGATGGTAGAGATTTTCAGCAATCGGATTGAATTTTCTAATGCCGGAGCACCATTGGTGGATATTAATCGAATGATAGATACCGTTCCTGTATCAAGAAATGAAAATATGGCGGGATTTCTACACAAATGCGGCATCTGCGAGGAAAGAGGCAGCGGCTATGATAAAGTGATTCGATCTACCGGGAAAAATAAGTTGCTTGCACCGATGGTAATTAACCAGAGTGATCAGTTTACGAAAACAGTTATGTTTGCAAAAATTCCGTTTAACATGATTACAAAAGAGGATCGGATTCGCACTTGCTATATGCAGGCATGCTTGGCATATGTAGAATTTAACGCTATCAGTAATTCGGATATAAGGGAGTTATTTGATTTGGAAGAGAAAGACAAGGTAAAGGCTTCCAGAATCATAAAGGATACCATAGAAGCGGGACTGATAAAGCCGTTGGATCCGGGTACTGCGCCGAGATATATGAAGTATATTCCTGCATGGGCATAATTTAAGTTTCAGTAAGTTTCAGTATTTGGCAGTAACGGCCTCAAAAACCGTAAATAATGGGCTGTTTTGCATGATTGTGAGGATTGAAATGTCTTATTTTAAGTTTCGCTAAGTTTCAACCCAACCGGTTCATCTGCAAAGACAGGAAGAGACATGATTGATATGTTCAAAAATCCGAACCATCGGTTCAGATTATATCAGACGAAATCTTAAATGAATTAGCGGTTCTGGCGGATGGCTCCTCCACGGAAGCGAGGAACAAGAATGCTGTGCTGAAAAAGTAGAACGCAGAAAGCCTGGCTGTGAAATACAACGACCTGATTAAAATGGTTGTCCCTGTCATTGACTACCATTATCTGAGAAAACAGAAAAAAATATCAGAAGAGCCGTGATCAATATGACACGAAGCCCGTAACAATCAGCCTTCTCTCCGCCAGCCGGAAAATCAGCAATATGATTTTCTCGCTGAACTTCTATCAGAAGGAAGCAGTAGGCGATAACCGGGAGGCAGCGAACTATCTGCTGTACTTCGTGGACAGCGAAAACAGGCAGATTAGTGATACACAGAAGATTATTGCAGATAAGACCAATGAGAATAATCAGGAGCGAACATTCCGCTGCAGCTTTAACCTGAAGTCAATGAAATTCAATGAGAAAGAAACATACTATTTGGTTATCATCGATGAAGCAGGGCTACAGATGCCACAGAGAGAGGAATTCCAGATAGACGTAGCGTTTGCGGTGGATGATTTTGACTTCTTTAGCTGAAAGAAGAGATTCTGTGGAGGATGTAAAAGAGAAAAGCTCTCGTGAAATTATAGTTGATAAAACATGATAAAATCGTACCCTTATAACGGTCAGTTATGCTTAACATGAGTATTATCTATTTGAAAACGGAGCAGACGGGATGATATAATCAGAGACAGAGTGTTTTTGCTGCGCGGACAGTGAGAGTGATCCGGCGCGCATTCAGGCACGATATTCAGGAGGAGAAAAAACATGTCAGTGGGAAAAATTTTCAAGTTTCACAATGATCTGGACACGGATCAGATCATCGCGTCCCAGTATCTGCTGCTTCCCAATATTGATGAGATGAAGGGACATACCTTTGAATCTCTGGATCCGGATTTTCCGGAGAAGGTGAAACCGGGAGATTATGTCGTGGGCGGCGAGAATTTCGGCTGCGGGTCGTCGAGAGAGCAGGCGCCGAGCGTATTGAAGGCGCTGGGCGTGCGCGCGATTGTGGCGAAGTCCTTTGCGCGGATCTTTTATCGCAATGCGATTAATATCGGACTGCCGGTGATTGTGTGCAAGGACCTGCCGGATGCGGTACAGACGGGGGATGAGATGGATCTGTCGCTGACGGAGGGCGTTGCAGTGGCGAACGGGGTGTCTTATACCTGTACAAAGCTGCCGGAGTATATGCAGAATATTTTAAGCCAGGGTGGGCTGATTGCCTCCCTTAATAAGGAGGATTAGACGATGGGAATGACAATCGCGGAGAAGATCATTGCCCGGGCGGCGGGAGTGTCGGAGGTAAAGGCGGGGAATATTTATACGGTGAACCTGGACCGGATGATGAGCAACGACGGGACGACGCATCTGACGGTGGACATGTATTATAATAAGCTGAAGAATCCGCGTATCGCGGATGCGAAGAAGATGGTCTTTATTGTAGACCACAATATGCCGTCCGACAGCCCGAAGACAGCGGCTTCCCAGAAGAAAATGCGCGATTTTGCGCGGGAGCATGGAATTGATTTCTGGGAGGGAGAGGGCGTCTGTCATCAGGTGATGATGGAGCACTATGTCTGTCCGGGAGAGCTGATTTTCGGCGCGGACAGTCATACCTGCACGTATGGCGCGCTGGGCGCGTTTGGAACAGGCGTGGGCTGCACCGACCTGCTTTACGGCATGGTGACCGGAACGTCCTGGGTGCTTGCGCCGGAGACGGTTCGCTTTAACCTGGTCGGAAAGCTGCCGGAGGGCGTCTATCCGAGAGATCTGATGCTGACGATCATCGGTGAAATCGGCGCGAACGGTGTGAATTATCAGGTGATGGAGTTCGCCGGTCCGGGAGCGAAGACGTTGAGCGTGAATGATCGGATGGTACTTTGCAACCTGTCTGTGGAGGCGGGGGCGAAGACGGCGATCTTTGAGGCGGATGAGATTGCGCTGGAATATCTGAAGGAGCGGGGAAGGGAGCCCAAGGCGGTCTTTTCAAGCGATCCGGATGCGGTATACGCGCGCGAGTACACCTTTGATCTGTCCGCCATCCGACCGGTTGTGGCGAAGCCGGATTTTGTGGACGCGGTCGTCCCGGCCGCAGAGGTCTGCGGCGTGCGGATTGACGAGGCGTTTCTCGGCTCCTGCAACAATGGCCGGATCGACGATCTTCGTGTCGGCGCAGCCATTGTGAAGGGACGGAGGGTTTCGGAGCATGTCCGTTTCCTGGTCGTTCCGGCAAGCCGGGAGGTCTATCTGCAGGCGCTCGACGAGGGCCTTCTGCAGATTTTCATGGAGAGCGGAGCGATCGTCATGAATCCGAACTGCAGTGTCTGCTGGGGCAGCTGTCAGGGAGTTATCGGAGAGAATGAGGTGCTGATCAGCACCGGAACGCGGAATTTTAAGGGACGCGCCGGACATCCGAGTTCGAAGGTATATCTGGGCTCTGCGGCGACCGTGGCGGCCTCCGCGATCCGGGGAGAGATCTGTACTGCGGATATGCTGTAAGGCGTTTGCGGCTGTCCGGAGGACATGAAAGGAGATCAGAATGATGGAACAATTTACCGGAAGGGTCTGGGTGCTGGGAAATGATATTGATACGGATATTATCATTCCGACGGAATATCTGGCCCTCAAGACCATCGAAGATATGAAGCAGTATGGCTTTTCGCCGCTGCGCCCGGAGCTGGCGGGACAGATTCGCCCCGGGGATGTGATCGTGGCAGGGAAAAATTTTGGCTGCGGTTCTTCCCGTGAGCAGGCGCCGGAGGTGGTGAAGGCGTTGGGGATTCGCTGTGTGATTGCGAAGTCCTTTGCCAGGATCTTTTTCCGCAATGCGATCAACAACGGACTGCTGTTGATCGAGCAGCCTGATTTGTACGATCATGTAAAGGAAGGCGATACCATCACCGTGACGGTGAACGAGCATGTGGAGCATCAGGGAAAAACCTATCCGATCGCCTCGCTGCCGGATAATCTGGTGGAAATCATAGAAGCCGGCGGCCTGGTGAAGGCGATGCGGCACCGGAACGGACTGGAGGCGTGAATATGGGACAGACTGTCATTGAAAAGATCATTGCGCATAACGTCGGCCGGACAAGCGTAAAGCCGGGGGAGATCGTGACGGCAAAGGTGGACCGCGTGATGCTGGACGACATTATGATGCCGTTTATTGTGGGTAAGTTTCAGGAGATGGGCTTTGATAAGGTCTGGGATCCGGATAAGGTGGTTATGATTTATGATCATCTGGTTCCGGCAAGCCAGCAGGACGACGTCCGCCATTATAAGGTGGGCGACGCATTTGCAAAGGAACAGGGGCTGAAACACGTCCATCGGAGCGACGGCATCTGTCATCAGCTGATGACGGAGGCCGGATATGTGAAGCCGGGCGACGTGGTATTCGGAACGGACAGCCACACGACGACCTATGGCTGTGTCGGCGCGTTCTCGACCGGAATCGGTTATACGGAGATGGCCGCGATTCTTGGCACGGGCGAGCTGTGGGTGAAGGTTCCGGAGACGATCCGCGTGGAGATCGAGGGCGAGCTGCCCGCGGGTGTGATGTCCAAGGATGTGATTCTGCGGCTGATCGGTGATCTGGGCGCGGACGGCGCTACCTATCGTGCGCTGGAATTTGCCGGATCGACGGTGGAACATATGACGGTTGCCAGCCGGATGACCATGACGAATATGGCGATTGAGGCGGGAGCGAAATGCGCGGTGTTTGCCACGGATGAGAAGACTGCGGAATACTGCGGCATCCGGCTTTCGGATTTTCAGAAGAGCCTGGGCGGCGATGCGGATGCCGTTTATGAGAAGGTTCTGCGTTATCGGGCGGAGGATTTTGTTCCGGTCATGGCATGTCCTTCTCAGGTGGATCGGATTCGCAATGTGAGCGAGCTGGAGGGGACTCCGATCGATCAGGTGTTCATCGGCTCCTGCACGAACGGAAGGCTGGAGGATCTGGCTGCGGCGGCTGAGGTGTTAAAGGGAAAGAAGGTTTCCCCGTTCATTCGGCTGATTGTGACTCCGGCAAGCCGCCTGGTTTATGAGCAGGCGGACAGACAGGGAATTCTTCGGACGCTGGTGGAGGCGGGAGCGATCGTGACGCATCCGGGCTGCGGCCTCTGCTGTGGCCGGGCCGGCGGTATTTTGAGCGACTATGAGCGCGTGGTGGCGACAAATAACCGGAATTTCCTCGGGCGCATGGGCACCTCGAAGGTAGAGATTTATCTGGCTTCCCCGCGGACGGCGGCGGCATGCGCGGTTGCCGGGAAGATTACGATGGCGTAGGTCGGCGCGGCGACCTGCCGGGGGAAGAACATGCCGACTGTGCGGGGGATCGGATGTGAGACGTCTGATGCCCCGCATTCTGTATGTGATGGAGCATGTCGGAAGAAAGCAGGCGAACATGCAGGAGGGAGAGAACACAGAATGAAAGCGCATAAGGCGGAAAAGACGAATGTCATGCGTCTTCTGGATGCCGCCGGGATCGGTTACGAGGCGAGAGAGTATGAGGTCGATGAGAACGATTTGTCCGGCGTCCATGTGGCCAGGCAGCTGGGAGAGGATGTGGATTGTGTCTTCAAGACGCTGGTATTGAAGGGAGAGAAGACCGGATACCTGGTGTGCTGCATTCCGGTGGCGGAGGAGCTGGATTTAAAGAAGGCGGCGGCCGCCGCAGGGGATAAGAAGGTGGAAATGATTCCGATGAAGGAGCTTCTTCCGGTTACGGGATATATCCGCGGCGGCTGTTCTCCGGTCGGGATGAAAAAGAAGTTCCCTACTTATATAGAGGAAACGGCAATCCTGTTTGACCGGATTGCGGTGAGCGGAGGAATGCGGGGCATGCAGATCCTTCTTGACCCGGAGGCGCTCCGGGCTGATACGGAGGCGGCCTTCGTGGATCTGGTAACTGAGGGGAGCGGACGTGAACG
>JAJQCO010000019.1:0-17516 GCA_021202655.1 Clostridiales bacterium
CAATCGGACAGAATGATAATCGTAGCATAATTTCAATTTTAGCAGATAAACAAATCACAGTTGTGATCAGACTTGCTATGATTTGAGCACCCCATCCAAAGACAGACATAACCAATGCAATAACAAGAGCAAGAATAGAGAAGTTATTCGCATCGCTTAATGCATTTGAAAAATCACTCGAATTCATAGTCAGTTTATCTTTCATGATCTTTCCGTATGATCCAGAAAGACCTAGTATTATACCGGCAATATCAGCCAGGTGGATCAACATAAAATCCGCAATCAGAAGCCAGATACCAGCACGTACAAAAGCCTGAAGGCCATCTTCATGGTCACGCATGCTGGATTTTCCACATCCAGCAAGGAAGTTCGCAACCATAAGCAGAAAGCCGATCGGAGCTGTTACAGAAAGAGCCTGAGAAACAATATCCGCATCTGTTTGTTGAAAAGTCATTATATTTAATGCTGTCTGCATGGCAATATTGGCACTAAGCTGTGAAGAACCACCTAACAAAGAGGTAAGTGCGTTAACAAGCATTTTTTTTAAACTGAAAGCAGCAAGTACTGGTGTAGTAAATACAGGAATCAAGATTTTTCACTCCTTTCTGTGTTTCGATAAAAGAAAAAGCCGACATCCGTTTTTTCCGAATACCGGCTTTTCCAATAACACGGACAAACTCACGAAAGCAGCCATGTGATCAGAAATGGAGAAGCAATAAATGCGACTCCTATACCGAGCTGCTTTGTGTGTTTTGTCATTGCTGCCGAGTTGTCTTCCGAATATGCCTCTAACATACCAAATGCGCTGGTAGCGGTTTTTAAAAGGCCGACAATGATAAACAGTCCAGCGATTATGGTAACAATACGGTTTACAACCGACTGCGCAGACACATCTGCGTTGACTGAAATTTCTGTCATACTTCCGTTTAAGAAGCCAGATCCGCCGCAAAAAACCGAGTACGGTGCCAGCATCAATGCGGTATAAGCGCCAAGTATGACTCCTTTCGCATTATCAGCGATTCGCTCCGTTCGGTTACAGGCGGTATGGATACATTCGCACATAGCCAGTTCCCTCCTTCTATATGGATTGCAAACAAGATTTTGTTTTGCTGTTATTATTATGGAAAATCAGGTTTTTTAAAAAATCGGTTTTTGAGGTTTTTAATAGAAAATTTTGAGTATTCTTCTGTTGTCTTGTTGGATGGCATATATTTTAACTTGCACATCCGAAAAATGCTTATCTTCCTGCTGCCAGGACAAAATCCGGGCAACAGGAAGCTCTAAGTGTATCAGGTAAAGCACCAGGCATCGCCGTCATCTTCCGGCCCTGCAGATGGGGACGCAGCTGGTGTAAACAGTGGGGACGGCGGATTATCTGCGCCCTCATCTCCATTCGGGGATGTATCTACTGGCGCGATCATAGTATCAGGAATGCTGACAGGAGAAGCGGAAACTCCAGCTGATTCGTTATAATCCTCCGGCTCGACCGAATGTACCTTCTTGATCTCCTCATTCAGGTTTTCTTCCTTTGCACCAATGGCATCCGCCATTTCCTTTCCGTTTCGTACAGGTTTTCCTTTGCGCTTTTTCTTCTGTGTATCGACAGCGACTTCTTTCTGATGTTCTTCTTCTGCACGGACATCATCCTCTTCCGCTGTCTCCTTGTTCTGGCACTTAAAATGTGCCTCAAGGTATGCATCGTCTACAATCTTGCTCCGGTCATAATCCCCGGTCTTCTTAAAGTTCGGATGTTCCTTAAATTCCAGTTTCTTTAAGAGGAACGGATCTTTACCACGGATGGTAACGATGCAATCTTTGTTATTCAGTTTCGCGACTTCCGCCGCATCTAACAGGTCTCTGGCCTGTTTTTTGAAACTGGTGGAAATAGAACCGGATGTGGAACTTTTTGATTGGCTCTCATCCATGGTCCGGATTGTCTGTTTGCCAAGCTTCTCTGAAATGTACTTATCAGTTTCATTCTCAGACGATCCCAAAAATACGATACTGTCATGAGGTAAGATTCATCCTGTATCCGGAGATGCAGCAATTCTCTCCCTCCCGAACCGTACGGACATGTCTCCATGTATACGGCTCTCCACTTGTTTATTTCTGACGAACTTAGCATAAAATGAATCACTTCTTAATCTGTCTCATACATGCTGGACAAACCACCAGACTCCTCTGATGCTTTCGGCGCATGATGTTTGCCCATGGTGTATTTCGCTTCAGATCAGATATATGTTCTACCTGGAAGATTTCTATTTCCTGGCTTGGCTGTTTACATACCTCACAAATATAGCGTGCTATACGGTCTTTCAGTGTGTCCCGCTTTGAATACATGGTATATTCGGAAAGATCACTGATATTATCGTGTTCGAACGGCATGATTCTTCTTGGGAAACCGCTGTTATAAAATGTAGTTGATTTATCTCCCTGAGTCAGAGTAAATACGCCGTTTTTGCAATACCTGCGTTTGATCTCATTCACATTGGTTTTATATTTGCCTGCAAAGGTTTTATACATGCTGTGCTTCATCAGGTTCGCAAATATACCAATCCGAAAAGAATTGACTGCCATGGCATAGTAGTAGTACAGGCTCTGAATTTCTGAGCGGTACCGTGCCAAGATAAAGGCGTCGGAATGATTGATCAATTCTCCTCGATGTGTCGCAGCATATTTTTCTTTTCCATTTTCTGTAACCCGCACCTCAACAGCATGATATTGAAATAATAATTTCACCCACACATCTCTTGGAATGAGTAATCTTACACCGCCTGAGTAGGCTCTGGTTACTGCTCCGTCACTTTGTGTTTTGCAGTTTATCTGCCTGGAAATAGATATATCATAGCCAAGGTAGCGGATGCGGTCTGAGCCATGTGTGATAACAGGTTTATTCGTATGCAGACACAGAGTCTGTTCCAAAAAGGATTGAATCAGCTCACATGTACGTTCCATATCTGCTTTACTTCCACAAACACCAATCAGGATTTCTCCTGCATAACGGACATATTGAATCCGTTTGTATGATGTGTCCATAGGAAGTTTGGAAGGAAGTTCCCGTTCTGCACTTTCAAGAGAACGTAGTTTCTTTGTACGTTCTTTCTTTTCGGCTTGAGCTAACTGATCCCATTTTGCTTTTCCCATACGCCTGTAATACGAAGCACGTTTGGCAGCCTTATCATAGTCCGGATTGACTTTTCGTTTTACTCCGGTATTAAACTGAGCCGCATAATTCTCCATAAACTGGTCCAGTTCATGCAGGGTGATATTTAGCAGAATCGGCCCAAGGCCCACTCCCAACGGCACTCCGCTATATGTTCTTCCTTCGATCCATGTACTGCCATAACCGCTTTTCAGGAATTTACGGATCAAGCGTAACAACGCCTCATCATCAATTCTCTTTTTCAGCAGGTTCCATACAACATCCGAAGCAATACCGTCATATTCTATCCTGATATTTCCCAGCCAGGTTGATCCGGTAAACAGTTTTTCTACCGAAAACAAAGCAGTCTGGGCACTTAAATTAGGACGGAAGCCATGGGATGACTCTTTAAAAACCGGCTCGTAAATACTCTCCAGCATCAGTCGTATGATCTCCTGTACCAGGCGGTCATTCCCAACTTTATCTCGCGATCCGTCAGGTGAAACAGGCTGGTAAGATCCGTCTTTTAGTGTTGTAATGATATCAGCAACGCGCTGATCCGTCAGCACGCCAATACTGGTGCCTCCATATGCGTCGCCGATTCTTCCGGTATCTGCATATATATTCTGAAACGCGTACCAGTAAAATTCGGGATTATACAGGTTTCGGTATATTCTCCGAAACACATAAGATTCATTTTGTGCTAAGTTCGCCAAAATGTGTAAAACTTCAATTGGAGTTTGCAATGCCTTCGCACCTTCCTTTCTTACTTTTACACGAAACAAGCTGCTCCCCTTCGCCGTGTGGCCTTCATTAGGGCCTCTGACTACTATGGGAGCTCTGTCACCATACCGGTTGCCCGGTTTAGGTGATCCACGGTTAAATCATCAAAATAAGCGTTTTGCGTTGTCGGCACCGACGTTTGCCATTTACCGTTGTCCTGCGGTTGTGTGTCCCTGGACATCTCTTGGACTCATAACTGTTCAATGAATTCAACATCGGACGCGGCCGTTACAATCCCTTTCGAACGCGGACTCGGGGCTGCCCACGTTGGCTGTCGTTCAGGCAGTTTAGCTTTATACCTCATACGCAAATTTTTATTTTTGGACGGTTAAAGTCATGGGACTATCGTTTTTCCGTCCAGAGCCCGTAACGGGCTGGCAGCATGCTGCACTCCCCTTCAGGTTTCCCATCTCGGATAAGCTGCAAAATAACAGGGTTGCTGATGTCTTTCCCCGCCGCTTGCTGAAGGCGGTATTCTGATGATTTGTAATCATCTTAATTGGTATGAATGTTTAATTGCATATATAATTAAGATAATTATACTTCGTGCGCACACAATTCCCCACAAGCACCTCCCATATCTTGTCATATTTTGCCTTAATCTGACTTAAGGACTGTAAGATAATGGTGCATGAAATCTCGTATTTTCG
This sequence comes from Clostridiales bacterium, assembly GCA_021202655.1. Classification (GTDB taxonomy): domain Bacteria; phylum Bacillota; class Clostridia; order Lachnospirales; family Lachnospiraceae; genus Brotaphodocola. The sequence goes on from JAJQCO010000019.1 coordinate 4,576, forward strand.
CATCGTTGACAGCATTTTGTCAAAATCAGGTATTTCACCGAATAGCGATAGGTAAGCTTCCGGCATGTCAGCCTCGTGCTTTTCCCCCGCTCCACACCGTGCATGCGACTTTCACCGCACACGGCGTTCCACCGACTGAATTTCCGCAATCAATGACAGAGATTATAGAAATCAGTATCGGCTTGTGGCTATCCCTCCGCCGTTTATTATCACGGCATCATCGGTACTGTGCCACTACTCTCACAACCATAAATGCACTTATATGGAAAGTCCTTCTTAGTCCATCCATTTTCGATACAACTGCGGTTCTTTGTCGCTGATACAGCAGCTCCCGCATCGGTTGCTTTCCACGTTCCGCATAACTTAGGATCGATGCCATTTAGGTCATTCCTTTAGCCCTGCAGGCATATACACAAGATATCTGCGTCCTGTAAACACAGAGGATATTTCATACGAACAATTTTTACTTTACCCCGCCTGCGTACCTGTACTGGTACACTGGCATTTCTGCCAGCTGTTCTTTAGAGCCGTACATTCAGAATTTCGTCAGACCACATATGTGCTCATCCTGACCATATGGTATCCCCGCCCGCGCTGTCACACACAACACCTGCCTCCAGGCATCTTTCCTCAGCTCTATTCTGTTAGGGTGTGCTTCACGCGACTTCCCCGGGCTTATAACCCCGGCTTCTTGTACTAGCCAGCGCTATCCGAAGTATTAGCGAATTCCCTTCCGGGCGTTACACCTTCATTTGAAATTTCAGTTATGCAGTTCTCAGAAACCACTTTTCATTTTCATAAAAAGGAATTTCAGGCCACGCATTGTCGGCTGTTCCTGCCGTTTTGCTCGTGGAACGTGTCGCACTATTTGAGAACTCATCGAGCAGGAACCTTACATGAATCGGGAGTCGGAGCAGCCCTCTTGCAATGTATGGTTTGTTGCTCTTTGTCTGCTGCTGTTTGTTCTTCTTTAAGAAGGCAAACAGCGGTTTCTTATGTTTTGCAGCTACCCGTTTGACCGGCCGGTACCTGGCGATCAGTTTCTTGCCGACATCTTCGGAATATACCTCCCTCAGATAACCATTCTTGTGCTTGGCCGCCATTTCCGGAAGAGTTTCGGCTCGTTTCGCTTCCTTATTGTAGATAAAGTGTCGCACAACGCCGGTTTTCTTTTCGGTCTCCGTAACCACCTCTGCATGGCTGTACAGATACAGAGCCCGTTCCGCTTCCTCTTCTGTCTTATACTGGGAAGAGATTACCATACCGTTCGCGTCATAAATATGATAGCGGTTCGGTGAGGCTTTTTCTGCCCTGGTATAGAGGGCGTTAAAGAGCTGCGAGTACATCATGGAAATCAGGAAGTTGTAAGCGCCGTTTGCCTGCGGAATGTTGACAAACAATGCTGTTTTGGAATCTCCGATGGTTTCCAGGTCCAGATTCATAGAGTCCCGAATCGGGCGTCCCTTCGAGTCCCGGATGTACTTGGTGATCTGTCCCTGTTTATTCCGGGTACAGAGGTAACTGGTGGTAGTCAGGTTCCTGACGTCATCCATGGAGAACGGGTTTAAGTCAACTGCCATAGAAATCAGGATCGAGTTTGCTGTCTTTGCCGGCGCCAGTTTAAACGTCTTGTAAGAGCTGAAGCATTTGGCTTTTGGATTCTTCCGCTCCGCTCCCGCCACGATGGAATCCAACATGGTCTGGGATGAAGTGTTCTCGTCTGTCTTGCCAAGCTGAGCCAGCTTCAGGACGTTATACAGGTTCCGGTTTTCCATCGGCATGAACTCTGCCAGAAACAGCACCGCGAATGTCATCCATGCAGTCGATGATTTCGTCCAGAACGGGTCGCCTCCGCCTTTCTTCTGTAAGTCATCTGCGTTCTTGATGAAGGTAGATACCAGGATACCAACTTTCGTCTGATCAACATCTCCGCTTTCATCGTAAATGTAGTCCATTGGATTATAGGTGTTGGAATGCTTCATGTCAGAGATGGAAAACAGCTTGATCGTGTATCCATCTTCCATCATCGGGACGCCCATAACTTGCAGGATTTCACCAGACGGATCAGTGACTACATAGGAACAGTTCATCTGTGCCAGGTTCGGTTTGATCAGCCGGTATGTTTTACCGGCACCGGAGCCACCGACAGCCAGCGTGTTTAAGTTCCGCTGTGTCTTTCTGGTATTCATCGACAGTTTCAGCCCCTGCGCAAGCAGGATGTTATTGTCCGGGATACCAGCCCGGATATCATCTTTGGTATAGGGATCCACAAACTCTGCGTCATACGCCTTGAAATCGGAAAACCACTGAGCCGATCCGGCCTCTTCTCCCATTCGGTCCTGGCGGTACAAATCCTTGTGGACTTTATACATCATCAGCCCGAATGCGATCAGAACCAGCATTGTGACCATGGGTTTTAGGGTATGCGCAAGCACCAGCCCTCGCAGTTCAAATGGCTGCATAAACGCATGGTTGATTGCTCCAGATACGATAGTAAATCCGTTTCCCCTTCCTTCCTGTCCGGTCACCTGGATGCGGAGCGCAAGATCTGCTTCGGTATCCACGCTGGTGTCTTCTTTGTCCTCAACAGTGATGACAATACGGTTTGCCGGACCGCCCGTTCCCCTGTATGCGTCGCTTACCAGCGTGTAGTGGCATGCCACGAACACGACAGCAAGAACTAGAAATACAAGGAGACCGATTTTTATGGTTTGTGCATTCTTTTTTCGGTCCATAGAAAAGATCCTCCTTTCAGTATTAATATGGAGAATCTGCTTTTTGCATTTCGAAGGTAGCCGCCGTTTTACTCTGTATGCAGGAAACCTGCCTGTGGCAGATTTCCTGCACGCGGCTCTCTGGCACCATTGGCGCCTACCACTGCATATCAGTCAGAAAAATCGCATAAAAAAATACCGGAGCACAACACTCCGGTTAAACATATATATCGTTCTCATCGGATACAGTCCACACAAGGCAACGCTCCGCTTTCTGCAGCCTGTTCCATCGTATACGGATGCCGTTTATCATCCGCGCTCAAATGCGGACAGTCAATCGTATGGTATGTATCTTGTCCATTTATCCTTGCAAGGAAATATTCCTGCTTCTGGCCAATCGTCGCGCTGCTCATGATACACTGGACAGCAAGATTACGGTGGAGACGTACCTGGTTTCCGGTAAAGAATGCGAAAATTGCCGGTGCCGAAAGGTTGTTCTCTCCGGTCGGGAGGGAAACCGTATAGGTAATTCCGTTTTGATTCAGTGCTTTTCTTCCGTTTACATTCCCGAAGCCTTCGTTTAAATACTTTTCTGCCAGACGTTTTACAGTACTCGCAATTACTGCTCGCCGCTCCGCTTCAAAGCTTCCGGTTCCTGTATCGCTGCTTTCTTTCGTTTCCAGGAAAGGAAGGGACTCAATATCTTCCTCTTCCAGGGCGTGAAGGATCGCATCGTATGATCCGTTTACAAGAAGATTTCCGTTCTTCCGGATAGAAGCCGTCCCATCCATGGCAAAGGTAACGCCGTAGGATGTCCCGGTTCCGCTGACATAATCAGCGGAATATGTGGTAATTGGAGTGACCGCATACGCGTCCTGTTTACTGTTCCAGGTCTGGTAATCTTTCCCGTAACAAACATATGCCCCGTTGTTATCCGCCAGGATGACGCAGGGTATATAAGAAGCGATGGTTTCAGCGGAAGCGTTCCCATTCATAGCGCCGAAAGCTGCTGACAGAGAACCGTAAAATGCATTTAATACCTGTGTTTGTTGTGCTTCAGAACCGAAAGCATTATCGTCTTCCATCTTTGCTTCATGCATGGCACTGTAGACAGCGCTGTCCATTTTCTGATGCACTTCTGCGTCCAGTGTGCTCATATTTGCATTTGTCCAGGTAAACAGAATCAGTGGAGTCAGGGCTGTGATCAGCACCGCAAAAAAGATTCCGTAAAATTTCCCGAGATGCATAGTCTCACCTTCCCGTATTCCCGATCATGCCTCCAGATGAGGCGATCAGTTTCATTCCCTGTGGCTGTCCAATCAGGCTGCCAAATACACGGCTGCCTAACGTCGATGAATGCGATACTATAGATATGGAAAGATAATCTCCGTCTTTCATCCAGTAATCTGCGCCATCTACGTCATCTGACGTTCCTGGTTCCATATCTTCTCCGTAGCCGTCCCAGACAGCAAAAATATCATTGATGTTGTAGCTACGGTATGCGGTTTCATATCCGTTTCCTGATTCCGCCGGAACAGCAGTCCTGGATTTATGTTCAATCCGGATCACATAGGTATTTCCGGAAGCATTCAATCTCGTCACCAGCTGGTTATAATCGGATTTCCGCAATACTCCGTCTGCCCTGGCGTTTTCCGTAAATTCCGTGATGGCTGTGTTGATGTAGCTTCTGGCGGTTATATCACTGTTTAAAAAAATCAGGATAGGCGCAAGGATAAAAAAGCCGAACCCGATCAGCATATATGCGAATGTTCTTCCTATTGTATCATCCATGTTGCCGCCTCCTTACTGCGATGTATAGGTAATCCGGTAGATCCGTCCCATATCATCTGTTTCATATTTTTTTAAAAACAGATTTCCTGTTCCAATCCAGTCATAGACCTTATCGGTTTCACCGGATGCAAGGTAATAAGCCAGATTATCTGACCCGTTTACTGTCCGGTCTTCATCCGCGTCATTTGCATAGATTCTGCCATCAATGCGGATTTCTGTTACGTTTTCCGGCATGGCAAGCAATTCCTGATATACTCCTTCATGGGATGCATATTCTCCGTAATCAATGGTCTCGATATTGTCGCCGTACAGATGCCGACTGTCATAGGTTTTCCGGCCCATATACACTTCCTGCGTCCCTCCGGTCAGCTCACCCGATATTGAGATACGGGTGTTTCCGGCATTATAGGTATCCACAGCACTGGAAAGACTCTCTCCGGCCGGGGTCAAGAGCAACAGAAAGGTAATAACGGCAAGGACAAACATAATGATATCAATCGCAATATACCAGCAGCGGTCTGTGTTCTCAACCATAATCAAAATCCGGGGTGCCGTTGGCACCCCTCCCCTTTCCGGTTCGAGAAGATGGGGATAAACCCATCTCCCGATCCTTATTACCTAGTCTTCCAGTTCAAAATACATGCCTGTGATACCCTGTGTATCTGGATGGCGGCATACGGTACAGATAAAGTTCTTGGTCGGAGCAATATACGATGATTCTGCCGGATCCTGTGCTTCGCGCATAGCAGTTGCAAACTCCGTAGCGCTCATTTTATCACCAGACAGGCTACATGTTGCAGCACTCTCATTGAATGTCGCAGACTCATAAATGTACTTTGTGACAGTAGATCCGCCGGTTTCGACCGCAATAGAAATGGTATCGTCCTGGAACTGTTTGATCAGGGCAAGCACCTGGTCGCCTTTGACAATAGAGCCATCATACTGGGTATAGGTTGTCTCCTGCATCTGACCGGAAAGCTTCGATGCCTGTGAGATACCACTGTTTGCCATACGCAAAGCCGCATAAACGGCGGTAATAACAACCCCGATGATGACCAGGGCGATTACAACTGACGCCCCGATGTTAATAGATTTCTGAGCATGATCATCCATGATGAGATTCCTCCTTAAAATATCTTGATATAATTTGCTGATTGTCTTCTTTACTATTATGACAAATCCAATTTTTCGCTAAAAATTCCCACACGGAATTTTTTAAAGTTGTCCCATTAGTGTGGTGAGCTGCCCTGCCATAGAGATTCCATATGAAATCATGGGAAGGATTAGATAGAATCCGATTACCATATACATAGGAATGAAGGCGATACGACTGGCAAGGCTTGATTTCTTCATAATCAGCTGTTGGTTATCCAGACGGCGTTTTTCATTGTAGTAATCCTGCTGGATCTGAATGTCCGCAAACGCACTTCTAAAACCGATATCATCTACCGCCATCAGCGATTTCACAAACTTCCGGAATTCGAACATATCGTCGTATTCATAAAGCTGCTGCAGGGCTTTTCTCTGCCCCATTTCCAGGTTAACGATGCAATCTGTAATCGCGTCGCGGAAACTATAGGAAAACCGTTCCATCCATTCCAGAACAGTAGAAACCTGTGTACCGTCCAGATCCATGAAGATTAAGGCAAGCAAATTGAAACTGTTGACCTCATCTTCCTTCGACATCTGGATCTGATTGGATTGGAAACGAAGGAACATGGTCGGGATAAAGAATGCAAAGATTGCAGCGGCAACAGCAAACAGTTCGTAGTACCAACGAAAATAGACTTCGTGATATTCCTGTACATGGCTGACGACAGCATTTACAACCGGTGTGACATAGGTATCGGCTTTTAGATATTCGGACATGCTGCGGATTTCTGATGCAAGAAGGCTTTCGTCAATTGCCGTTTCCGCTCTATGCCGTTTGATCAGTTCTGTCGCTACTCGCTCCATCTCAGCCGTATAATTTTCATTCGGAACAACGGTTGAAGAAAACGACTGAGATACTTGCGTAAGTGCATTATTGGCAGCCTGCATACCGGAAGCACTGCATAACAGGTTGACACCGATAAACGCTGCGACTGCATACGCTGCACTTTTCACCATGAATGATTTGATCCCGGTATGGTCGCCGATAGCCCGAAGTTGTTTCTCTTTTCTTGTCCATGCCGTGTAATGCCGGTTCATCTGTGTGTTCAGGATTTCGTTTACCCTGGGCAGAGATGCGATTTTTTGCCAGATTGATGTTTCAATAACTTCATCCCGCTTTGTTGTTTTCAGTGACAAGATCATGGAATAGCAGGCATATGCAGTAACGAAAATCAGTGTCGTAATTGCAATTCCGGCCGGCCCGGTAAAGAAGGTGACGGTTTCCGGCATGAAGTTTAAGAAAAACCACTCCACCGGCTTCATAGCAAAGACAGCCGCTACAGCAATGATGGTAAGTGAGGAAAACGCCATATCAATACTGTTTCGCTTGATGATCTCCTCATTTAGTTCCTTCTTCAAATGCATCAGCCCGTTTAAAAATGCAGTATTTCCATCTTCGAGCGTCTTATCGCCGTAAATCTTGACTGGCACTGCCAGGGAAACGAAACTGAGTAAAAATCGGTTCGGAGCATAATCTGTGTATCGTTCCGATGCTGCTTCGGCATCCGGTGATGAAAGAATGTCGTAAATCACCGACATATGCAGGCTGATGAGTGGCGGCAAGTCATCCAGCATGGAGTAAATAGCATCTTCCAGATGGCCGTGATATTCCCGGTATGCCGGAATCAGGCCGGATACGAACTCGGAGAATTCGACGAGGATTCTCTGATCTGCCGCATCCAGTCTGCCTGTGATGGAACTTCGCCAAAGAATGACTGCTGTAAAGATCCCAAAAATAATGAAGAAAACGTCACCCTGCGAAATAAGGATACTGCCAAGAGTAATAGCCAGGAATATGACGCAGGATCGTGTCATGGCAGTTGTAACAGCGCGGTTGACCGACATTTCGTCAGACGGATACAAAATTCGATATCTCGCCTGGACTTTGTTGAACTCCCTGTTTAAAAATGGGGTGTTCTTAAACAGGGTGTAAAAGATATACAGCCGGTTTCTGGAATCTTTTCCAGTGATGAATCTGACTCGTCCTCCAGTTGCACGACGCATTGTAACTGTGCGGAATATCAGAAAACCAATAAAGAAGAGGATAATCGCTCCCCACATGATTCCGATTAACAAAGGTGTGCTCATCGCTTATCCCTCCTGTGTAATTAAAACTACAGATTCTGCTTCTTTCTTATTTTCAATAAGTGTTCTCAGGCGTTCCATATCAGACAAGAATTCCTGCTCATCGTTTTTATCCGTCAGCTTAGACTGGATTTCCGTGATCAGTGCTTCGGACGGCATGTGAACCAGCTCAAATGACCCGTTTTTCCACCTGCAAATCTCATTGACATCAAATAGATGTCGGTCGGTTTGCCTGCGATAGAATTCTCTCTGATCAAGCAGTGCCATTTCCTGTGTATATTCCATTTGCTGTCCTGTTCCTTCCAGATATGCTCGCTGCATCAGTTCAGACGGGTACTCTTCCGTCTCCACTGGGATAATTTCGCTAATCTTATCAATGTGGCGGTATCCCTTCGTATTTTCCAGATGGATGTCGACATTCAAGGTCTTGGCGGAAATCTCGACTGCATCGCGTTTTTCCTTATACAGGCCGAGCTGTAATAGATGCAGGGCGAACATTTCCACCAGTGCCTGTGCGGTCTTGGCGTGGTAGGTAAACATGGCAAACAGGGACGCGATATTTGCGGTCTGGATGATATGGGACGCCTGTTCTGCATTGGCAACCTCACCGACGATGTTGACCGCACCGTTTGTTTTTTTCTGCAGATTCAGGCCTTCCTGTGCGGAAATCGAGTCTGTTTCCTGGAAGGAAGAAATATTTTTATCCGGGAAACTGAACGATAAGTTTAACTCAAACGCAAGCTCCTGTGTACGAATATTCAGGTCATCAATCCAGCGGATCATGGATTTCAACAGTGTGGTTTTACCGGTATTTTGCTGCCCGGTAATTGCAATGTTTCTCTGTCCCTTTACAAACCACTTGCACAGGATCAGTGGGATCTCACAACCCGGTCCGACAATCAGGTTCTCCGGCTCGATGGACGGCGAGGAATCAAATTTACGCACATAGAATGCGTACTTATCAGAAAAAGGCGGCCTGGTAACGACAACACGGGAACCATTTTTCATGGATGATACCACATATCCCTGTTCACGAGAGAATACCTTGGTTGCATGGTACTTATAGATATTGTGGCACACACGCTCCAATTCATCTTCGGATCCGAAAGACAGGCAGGACAGATGAATGTTGCGTCCATGTAAGGAGATCCAGATCGATTCATAAGCATATTTCGCTGACTTCACGAAATCGTTGGTCAGATCGAAGGAACCGGTCGGAAGTCCGGACACGCCGGCGTCAATTTCATCAACTTCCATCTCAATGAGACTGTCGGCGACACCGAATCCTTTGTATGACTCGAAGATGCGGTGCGTGATGTAATCGAGTTTATCCTCAAACTCGAAATCTAGGATATGGGCAGGAAGCCCTGATTCTGCGCATTGCACCGGGTCAGACAAAATCTCGCATGCTTCGTTTACCATCATTGTATTTACCTGATTCGTCTGGTCGAAACCAAGATCTGCAAACATCCGGTTTAAGGCCTTTACGCCGTATATCCTGGAATAACCCTGGAGGATCATCAAGAATTTATCCTGGGATGACAGGCGATTCAGATCATCGAACGGTACAAATTCGTCAATATTATTTTCCGTGACACGCAGAGCGCCGTTGGTGGTAATCACAGATTTGATATATTCCATGATTACTGCTCTCGCCTCACGATCACCGTATGCGGCGTCCTTTAATGCCTGGCGGAGCCTTGCTTTGGCAGCATTCTTATTCTCCAGTTCCTGTCTGGTAAGGTTCTGGCTGGTGAAGTCCTGCCGCAGAAAGCTGTTTAGTGTTTTCGCTGTGATTTCAACCAGCTGAGATATTGAAAGTTTATCAATAGTAAGCATTCCGGTATCAGACCGTTTGTCAACGTCACTGCTCTGCATGAATCGATATAGGAAAATGAGGACGCCTGCAAGGATAAGAGCTGCAAGCGCATAATTGAGTATTCTCATGGTCAGCCTCCTTATTCTTTAGGCTCAGTGCCGTCATCTGATTCCGTAATATATTCCGGTTCCTCAGCATGCTTCGGTTCTGGAAAACCCCATACATTGGTTTCATCTTCCAGTACGATGCTGGATTCTGCCTCTTTTGTGCCTTTAGATTCTTCTGATTCATCAGTGTCATCCGGATCTGTGATATGCCCAGATTCCATATTTGCATCTGACAGGACATCCTCTGAATCAGCCGTATCATCCATTTCCGCCAGGTCAGCATTCTTTTCCGGTTCGTCCAGACCTTCCGGCTCGCCCTCTTCTGCTTCCTGATCGATATCAATATTTGATTCATTCTGCGTTTCGTCCGCAGAGAACTCATCAGCCGGTTCAGGTTCCATGAATGTTTCTTCCACTGTTTCCGTGTCCTGAGCTGGTTCTGTGCCTGTAATCGATTCTGGCTCAGGTACTGCCTGAGCTGCCGTTCCTGAATCAATATCTCCAATTACAGGAATCGGCATTTCCTCTTTCTTCTTCATAGTGAGTTTACTGGTCTTCTTTTTACGGAAGAAGCCGGTCTGTGTGGTTTCCAGGAGAATGTCTTCATTAACAGGATTCCATGCCTCCGGATCATCGACTGGGATATAGCGGAATTTCTTTGGCTCCTCTCCCTCTTCTTTTTCAGGCTTTCCACAAACCGCCTGATAGAGAAGATCAAGGTTATGAATAAAATCATAATTGGAGTCGTTTTTACCGCAGGAGATATTCTTCTGCATGAAGGTCAGTACTGTTCCATCAGCACATGCGTCATTGAATGCGACATTATGCATCAGTCCATACACAGTTTTTGTTCCGTATTCCTTCGTGAGCGTCTTGGCGTGATACATGGAACCGCTGCAATAGTCTGTCGCAACGAAAATATTTGTCTTATTGCAGAGATTGACATCTTCCGTCCTCTTCTGGCGGATGCAGATAAGGTTGACATCTGCGTATGCCAGAATTTCACTGGATAAGACCGGATTTCTGGACGGAAGCAGGCAGAACACAAGATCATAGATGTTATTTGCCGCTTCCAGCATGGATTTGATATAGCTGCCGCCGGTATCAACCGTATTTGCGCCTTTTGTCTTCTGTTCTTTCGCCAGCAGTTCCTTTTCAAACGAATCTTTCCGGGTGATAATGGCAATGTCATAGAGGTTCTTGATATTGCCGCTGACCAGATGCCTGGTACATTCGTCAAAGATTTCCGCAGAAAAGGCGCCGTTGATATGGACACACAGTGCATCCATACCGATTGAAATATCCGGGAGTGTTGCATCCTGAATCAGGCTTTCGTTTCTCAGGGAATGGCCGATCAGATAATTCTCCACATTATCCGGCGTCCTGTCCTTAAACTGAAGGATGAGCGTCCTTTTTTTATCCTTACGGATTCCGAAAAAAGAGAGTACCGCGAGCAGCTTTGCGCTGTCGTGGTTCCCTTCCTGTGTGCCTTGTACTGTAATAATCATAGATGCTCTCCTTTCCTAGATCTGCTTCGTGTTTTTCCGATATGTGGAGCTTAACGGTTCGTTTGCAATTCCGCAGATATCCGCGATCATATTCCGGTAGTCACCGGACATGGACGACAGCTTCTGTTTCCCGTTGTACAGGAAATTGATATATCCAGCACGGTCTTCTGGTGCTACTTCTGTAATCAGAGACAAATCTCCTTTTCCCATATATGGAATCTGTGCGAGAATATTTTTCTCCCGGATTTTGCTGGTAGCCCGGTTTAAAAACAGCATGGTTGTCGTCTGCCCGTGACGGGGAAACATCACTGCGGTACGCTTCAGCAACTCAACGGAGTCCGGCGTATAATCATTGACCGGGAACAGGAAGTCTGCATGATCCGCATATGTAAAGTTGATGGAACGTCCGATGTAAGCAATCACATAGTCAAACCGGGAAAAGGCTTCTTCTGTATATTTTCTGCGTGACAGGACATACATATCATCCACCGAACCGATCCCATCTGTATGTGGTACAGAAGAATACAGATCCTGAGATTCTGAATTATCAATCAGAAGGATATCTGCCTGCTTTTCCGCTGTTTTTAACAGCTGTGCCGTATGAACGGGAATGATACCACGTTCTGTTCCGAAGAAGACCAGAAGCTTTGTTTTTTCTTTTACCGGCGCTTCTTCGATAAACGTTTTCTTTGATTGAAACAGTGCCATGGTTATCCTCCTTACTCCGCGACTTCGGCGGTCTCTTCCGGCGTATCCTCTGTTAATGCGTCAGTCAGTGCATCCGGGAACTCCGTTGCAACTGCTTCTTCATTGAAAGAACCGTCATCTTGTGTAGCTTCTCCGATCACAGATGCGTTGTTATCGATCTGCTCCTGTAATACCGCGCTCTTTGCGGTATCGGTCAGTCCGAATCCTTCATTGACTGCGTTCAGCTGGTCAGGCGTCAGCTGGCCAAGACGTGCTTCCAGAGAAAGTCTTGCCGCCGCATTCATGGTCTGTGCTGCTCTTGCATAGATGTTTGGATCCTCTCGCATCAGATCGATGGTTTCGGAACGAACCAGGTAATTGGGCACCGCCTCTTCCTGCAAAGTTGCCGCCACATAACGGGTTGTATAGATCCGGGTTCCCGTTGTCTGGAATGCATCAATCAGAGCACTGGAGAAACGAAGGATCTCATCTTCATTCATATAGGTCCAGAATGTACTGTTGGCAAGGCTCAGGTTCTGAATTTGTTTTTTGGCAAGCACCAGATAATCTTCACCGTTTGGGAACACGATCCTGACATCTACCACGTCATGTTCGGTCTGGTCAACCATCAGCGCCGCAGCTGAGATCTCGTACTCTCTGGAATCCTGAGTGATTTCCAGAGACTGTACCATATTGGCCATAATAGGCTGTTCTGCACTGATATCAATCAGGGCTACGCTTCCAAGCATATCCTCTGTGATATATGCAGCAGATGGAAGTGAGGTATAGATTTCTTCCTGATAGACATTTGCGGTAACACGCCGGTTAATAATGGCTCCAGCTGTCTGTTCATCTGGGGCGCCGGTAATTGACACATCATTTTCCTTTGCTGCCATAGCTGATGTGTAAATTCGCTCACCTGCCTTGATATCCTGGTTTGCAACATACACGGTCATCGTGTTGGCGGTCAGCGTATCGCGATAGCTTGCTGCCTGGGATGTACTTGCATCCAGTTTTCGATACTCTTAGTAGGCAAGTACGCCAAGAGCAATTCCGATCAACGCAACCAGTATCAGTG
>JAJQCO010000019.1:17529-19096 GCA_021202655.1 Clostridiales bacterium
ACCCTCCGATACGATTATGATTAAAAATTTTTTGAGGACATTTTCCAGAACAGAAATTTTTGAAAAGAGGAAATTTTTGAGAAAAGAAAAAGCGGCTGGCTTCCGTATGAGAAGTCAGTCGCTTATAAAAATATGATGGGATAGATATTACTAACAAGTATCTTTGTGCGAAGATGTGGCCTGTTGGCTCACTATATTATTATATGCATCTTTTATGCGTAGGTAATTCTCCTGCCTTAGAATATCCCAAACTAAATTATAGATTGCGATTTGCATTGATTTTCTCTTATCCCACACTAAATTACTATATCCTAAACTAAATTACAGATTTACACAGTCGGCTGAGGATTTTACAGGTGCAGTACACGGTCGCGAATTTCCTGTGTACGACCTTGATTCCAGAATTGCGTGCCGATATACCCGCATGAGCGGCGTGCCACGTTCATAGTATTCTGATCGCGGTTGCCGCAGTTCGGGCATTCCCAGATAAGCTTTCCAGAATCATCTGCGACGATCTGGATTTCTCCATCAAAACCGCAGCACTGGCAGTAATCGCTCTTGGTATTCAGTTCAGCATACATGATGTTGTCATAGATGAACTTCATAACCGAAAGCACTGCCGGAATATTGTTCTGCATATTCGGCACCTCAACGTAGCTGATGGCGCCGCCAGGAGAAAGCTTCTGGAATTCTGATTCAAACTTCAGTTTTGTGAATGCATCAATTTTTTCTCGAACATTGATCCTATCATACCCTCGGTTTCCCGATATTTTTCAGGGGAGTAGACTATCTCATTTTTGCGAATGCAATGCATTCTGGTACATTCGCATATTCTGGCGCTTGGGTGATATGCATATTGCATACCATATACGAGAGTTTCACTCGTATTCCTACTCTACTTACAGGATATAATCCTGTGTTCGATAGTCGTTACACTTCTTTCAGTTATCCATTTTGATAAATTGATAATGCCTATGATGTGATGTACGTCCTTGCAAAACATCTGTTACGGTTGCTGGATCCAGTCCATGTTCTAAAGCGAATCGGTGAGCGTTTTTATGATACTCTTTGTGCCCATCCGGGAAAATGACTTCGAAATGGACAGTCCTTCTGGTATTACCTTGTTGTTGCCATTTGGGAATCCAAGTACAATTCTTTGATGAATAGTTATCATTTACATCAATTCTTTCTAATGAAATATTTTCTTCTCCATATATTTTTGCAGCTTCAAGGTAAGATGAATACATTTTGTCATAAAAATCGATAAAATATTTAAACTCATCACTGTTAATACTTCGTTCAGAATAACAGTTTGCGTGTGAATAATTAGAATTTGTCGTTCTTGTTCTCATAGCACACCACAAATCATGAAAGCGTTTGTTTGCAAGTTTTATACCTTTGCCGCACGCTTTATGCGTTGTTCCATGGTGTTGAGCAATGTTCGGTGCTAACATGTCTTTTTCACGGCCACATTGACAGCATTTCATTGTATACAATCTTGCTGTATATCCGTTTCGTAGACGAGTAATATGAGAACCAATACATTCCAAGTCATCATATATTTCAC
>JAJQCO010000229.1:0-653 GCA_021202655.1 Clostridiales bacterium
TTGGGCCGCTGTATAGCGTTAAGCGGCTAGCCTCTGTGATTCGCGTAAAGGGAGTGTCGGATTATGTGACGGAGGTGGATTTTCTGGTTCAGCATCTGGTGAAGAACCGGCTGCACGAGCTGTATCCCGAGATCCAGTTCATGGGAGAGGAGAAGGACAACGCGGACATTGATTTTTCCGGCGACGTCTGGATTCTCGATCCGGTGGATGGGACGCTGAATCTGATCCATGATTTCCGGGAGAGCACGCTGTCGCTCGGCCTGTGGCATGACGGGAGAGTCTGTATGGGACTGGTGTATCAGCCTTACACGGATGAGATGTTCACGGCGGAATACGGCGGAGGCGCCTTTTTAAATGGAAATCCGATTCATGTCAGTGCGGAGACGGAATTGAAGAAAAGCCTGATTTCGACCGGGACCACGCCCTATCAGAAGGAGAAGGCGGATGAGAATTTCCGGGATTTTAAGGAAATTTTTCTGCGGTGTGCGGATATTCGCCGACTCGGTTCGGCGGCGCTCGAGCTGGCCTTCGTGGCGGCGGGGCGTCTGGAGGTGTTTTATGAGCGCGGCTTAAAGCCGTGGGATTTTGCGGCGGGGCTGCTTTTGGTGCAGGAGGCGGGCGGAAGAGTGACCGGCTTTGACGGTCGGCCGGTG
>JAJQCO010000229.1:663-4834 GCA_021202655.1 Clostridiales bacterium
ACGCGCGGGTGCAGTCGGATATCATGGCTGACAATGGAATTGTCTGGGATGTTCTGCGCAGGGAGGTATTGTCCCGATGAGTACGAAATACATAATGGGGGATACAGACGATGGCCGTTTCTGATGAACAGAAGAATGATTTTTCAAAGGGGAGCGTGGCGGGCAATATCTTAAGCCTTGCGGTGCCGATGACATTAGCCCAGCTCATCAATGTCCTTTATAATATAGTAGACCGAATCTATATCGGGCTGATTCCGGAGCATGCGACACTGTCCATGACCGGCCTTGGACTCTGCCTTCCGATTATTACGATGGTACTGGCCTTTGCCAATCTGTTTGGCATGGGCGGCGCTCCGCTGTGCTCGATTGAACGGGGAAGGGGCGACAACGAAGAGGCGGAACGGATCATGGGGAATTCCTTTTTCCTGATGATTCTCTTCGGCGTGATTCTGACGATCATCGGACTTCTGATCAAGAAACCGATGCTGTATCTGTTTGGAGCCAGCGACCAGACCTTTCCCTATGCGAACGCTTATGTCAGCGTATACCTGCTGGGGACGATCTTTGTGATGACCGGCCTTGGGATGAACCATTTCATCAACTCGCAGGGATTTGGCACAATCGGGATGATGACCGTGCTTCTCGGAGCGGTGACCAACATCATCCTCGATCCGCTCTTTATCTTTGTGTTTGGCATGGGCGTGCAGGGAGCGGCGCTGGCGACGATCCTCTCGCAGGCGCTTTCCGCGGCCTGGATCATCCGTTTCCTGACCGGCAGGCAGGCGATTCTCAAGCTTCGTGTGGAGTGCATGAGGCCGGATCTGCAGCATGTGAAAAATATTGTTGCCCTGGGAATGTCCGGCTTCACTCAGCAGATCACAAACAGCATTGTGCAGGTGGTCTGCAATGCGACGCTGCAGGTTTACGGCGGAGATCTGTATGTGGGCGTGATGACGGTTGTCAATTCGGTGCGAGAGGTGGTGACCATGCCGGTCACCGGCGTGACAAACAGCGCGCAGCCGATTATGGGATATAATTATGGAGCCGGAGAGTATGGGCGGGTAAAACGCGCGATCGCCTTTGAGTCGACGCTTACGATTCTGTATACGATGGTCGTGTGGCTGTTAATCAACAGCTTCCCGGAATTTTTTATCCGGATCTTCAACCGGGACGCAGACCTTGTCGCGGCCGCGGTGCCGTCCATGCGGATTTACTATTTTGGATTTGTCTTCATGTCGCTGCAGTTTGCCGGTCAGGCCGTGTTCGTGGCGCTGGGCAAGGCGAAGCGGGCGGTGTTTTTCTCAATCTTTCGCAAGGTGATCATTGTGACGCCGCTCACTCTGCTTCTGCCGCGGCTTGCCGGGCTTGGAACACGGGGCGTCTTTGCCGCGGAGCCGGTATCCAACCTGATCGGAGGAATGGCATGCTTTATCACCATGCTGGTCACGCTTTTGCCGGAGCTTAAGGAAGACAAAAAGAAATAGCCGATAACGCTGTTGAATAAATTTTCCCGACAAATGCATACTAACCTCGAATCATTCATTCAAGGAGGTATGCGTTTTATGACCAGATTACAATGTAATGTAACCAGCTGTCTTCACAATGCGGATCGCTGCTGCTGTCGACAGGCGATTATCGTGGACGGACACGACGCGACTGCGGCGACGGATACATGCTGCGGCAGCTTTGACGAGAACCGGGAAGGCGCTTTTCAGAACGTGTTCAAGACGCCGGAGGATCGCCTGTATGTGGACTGTGAGGCAATCCAGTGCATTTATAATGAAGGGCGGCATTGTGTGGCGGACTCCATCGGCATCAGCGGAGACGGCGCGGTGCGTCCGGAGCAGACCGAATGCGCGACGTTTCAGATGCGATAGACAGGCGGACGCGCGGCGAAAGATATTCGACAAAAAATGATTGACAAACAACCGCCCCTGACGTATAATAACTTTGTTGTCGCCGGGAGGCGGTGATATTCCTCGATAGCTCAGTCGGTAGAGCACGCGGCTGTTAACCGCGCTGTCGTAGGTTCAAGTCCTACTCGGGGAGTTCGGTTCATGGAGACCAGACTTTTTTATCCGGCCCCATGGTCAAGCGGTTAAGACATCGCCCTTTCACGGCGGTAACACGAGTTCAAATCTCGTTGGGGTCACTTGGCATCAGACATGCGGACCTTTAGCTCAGTTGGTTAGAGCAACCGGCTCATAACCGGTCGGTCCTGGGTTCGAGTCCCCGAAGGTCCATTCCGCACCGCGTTGTTTTCTGTGGCACACAGACGAAGCTGCAGACAGCAGATTCTGAAGTTGCCTGTTATTATTTGGCCTGGTGGCTCAGCTGGTTAGAGCGCCGCCCTGTCACGGCGGAGGTCGTGGGTTCGAACCCCATCCGGGTCGTTTGGAAAGCCTGTAGAATGAAATGTTCTACAGGTTTTTTGCGTTCACCATATTTTTTCGCTTAAATCATACCATGGAAAGCAAGTTACAATATGGCAGGTTGATTTTCCGCAAATCTCACATACTACATTCAGAGTGATTTCTGAGCATAGGGCAGAAATGCAAAAGAGGAGGTATGCGGGATGAAGCAATGCGGAGAATTTCGCAGATGGCTGATTCGCACATTCTGGTGCGGACTGCTGTTTGCGGTTGGATTTACCTGGTTTTATATGGAACGCCAGGTGCCGGACCACCTGAGTATCGTCGCGGAGGAACTGGAAGAGCTTGACTTAAGTCTGCCTCTCGACGTGACATTTTCCTGTGAGAGCCAGGAGGTCATGCTGGGCAACGGTTCCGATATTCCGGCAGATGAGATTCGTCTTTCGACAGGCGGAACGCTGTCCCTGTACGGAAAGGCACAGGGGAGCTACCGGCTCGGAATGAAGCTGTTCGGGCAGTTTCTGTTTAAGGAAATTAAAGTGGACGTGGTGGAGCCGCAGTATGCCATTCCCTGCGGGGCGCCGGTTGGCATTTATTTAAAATCCAGGGGCATTATGGTAATCGGCACCGGGCGTGTGACGACCGCGGAGGGAAAGGAGGAGGAGCCGGCGCTCGGCGTCCTGAAATCAGGAGATTATATCGAGGCGATCAACGGAGAGCCCATGACATCGAAGGAAGCGCTGGTGACCAGTCTGAACCGTCTGAGTGGAGAGGAGGCTGTGCTGAGAATCCGGAGAAACGGAGAGAGCCTGGAGACAGCGATCCATCCGGTCGAGACGGAGGACGGCTCATATAAGATCGGCGCCTGGGTACGGGATGATACGCAGGGAATCGGTACAATGACGTACATGGAGGCGGACGGATCGTTTGGAGCCCTGGGTCATGGAATCAGCGATACGGACACCGGCGCGGTCGTGGAGATAGAACATGGCGCTCTCTACGAGACGGATATTCTTGGGATTGAAAAGGGAAGCGCGGGAAATCCGGGCGTCATGGCGGGGGTAATTTATTATGGACCCGGCACTGTTCTGGGAGAGGTGACAGAAAATACAGAGGTGGGGATCTTCGGGACGGCGAATGAGCGGATGCGGGAGGATGCGGCCGCGCAGGCGCTCCCGATCGGATACCGGCAGGATGTAAAAAAGGGAAAGGCATACATCCGCAGCAACGTCTCCGGACGGTCTGAGGATTATGAGATTGAGATTCAGAAGGTGGAGCTGAATCCGCTTCAGAAAAATAAGAGTATGGTGATCCGGGTGACAGACGAAAAGCTGTTGCGGCTGACCGGAGGGATTATCCAGGGAATGTCCGGATCGCCGATTATCCAGGACGGTCGGCTGATCGGCGCGGTGACGCACGTTTTTGTGCAGGATTCGACGCGCGGATATGGAATTTTTGTCGAGGATATGCTGGAGCACGAGAGAACGGACGGGGCGGCGTCAGAATAACGACAGGACCTGCCGCCGACAGCCCCTTTCATATGCTTTGGCAAACCAAAAAGCAGTCTCCCCACACCCAGGAGACTGCTTTTACATGATCTCGAAACGACTATGCTAAGCCTGGTCAGCGCTTAGGCCAGCGTATTCACAGCCTTGGAAAGGCGGGATACCTTTCTGGAAGCGGTGTTGCTGTGGTATACTCCCTTGCTGGAAGCCTTCTCAATCTCAGAGATTGCGGCTCTTAAGGAAGCTTCTGCAGCGGTCTTGTCACCGGCAGCACCGCCGGCATCGCCATTCTTG
>JAJQCO010000023.1:0-4239 GCA_021202655.1 Clostridiales bacterium
GATATATCCCATATAATAAATAGCAGGACATATCCAAAAGAGAGAGAAATCGATGAACATAGATTTTTATGAGCTTCCAGACGGAAGCAGACCTGCTGTAGATTTTATAAGAAGCCTGGATCCAAAAATGGAAGCAAAAATACTTCGCACGACGATTTATTGGCAGAATATGGCGGGGATTTGCGCGAACCTTATTCAAAACCGCTTGGTGATGGTATATTTGAGTTACGGGCGCAAATGGGAAACAATATAACAAGAGTGCTGTATTTTTTCTTTATAGGCGATAAGGCTATTTTAACACACGGTTTTATAAAGAAAAGTCAGAAAACCCCACCAGGGGAAATTGATAGGGCAAAACATTATCGAACAGACTATCAGGAAAGAAAGGACAGGTAATCATGACTTTTGAAGAATTCAAACGGGAAGAACTGAAAAGACCGGAAGTAAGGGCAGAGTATGAAGCTCTTGAACCAGAATTTTCTTTCATGCGTGCTATGATTGATGCAAGGAAGAAAACTGGAATCACACAGAAGCAGCTGGCAGAAAAAACAGGAATTTCGCAAGGTGATATAAGCAAATACGAGAGCGGAAGCGGAAATCCGTCAATAAGGACATTGCAGCGATTGGCGGCTGGGCTTGGTATGCGTGTAAAGATCGAATTTCAGACAATGACAAAAGTATAAGTTACACAGTATCTTTAAAACAGAGACAACCTCATCTGTCTGTCAATCCAGCCTGCCTGTTTTGCATTATGAATCTGATTATCCGGTCTTCCCGTTTCCATCAGAAACGGAGAAGCCGGAAGCAAATGGAAGTTGTTGATCTTACGAAATCTTCGTTCGCGTCCATGGCGATTTAATGAGCTACGGCGCGATTTGGAAGGAATCAGTCAGAAAGCGTTGACGGACAGCTTATAAAACCAGCATTCAATAAAATATCTTTTTAGAATGGAAGAAGAGTTAAAGAAAGAGGTGCAGGCATGACTGAGAGCCCATGCCAACACCCCTCATGATATCAAATGTCCTATGAACAATTGGCTGATGTTTTTTGCTGGTTCCGGTAAAGAAAATGTGGTATATTTGTCGAACTCCTCTTTTATCTTTTCTTTATCATTCCATAATTTTGCAATGCCTGATGAAACGCGCTTCTGCGAGAATATTTTGAACGATATTGCGCCATCACATCCTGTTTGCCTCCTGGTTCGCCGATGGATTCCTTCACCTCTCCAAGGGCAGCCACATAAGCGGCGCATTCATCGTAATAATTTCTGCGGTTTGCCTGCATGATTCCCTGAACTCTCTTCTCAATTAAATGTTCCATGCGGTTCAAATAAGCGATTCGCTGTGTCTGTGATAAATTTACCGTCTGTTTCCATTCGGAGAATATTCTCCAGAATTGTTCTGTTTCATTTCTTGTAGTCTCAGATTCCTCCTCTTCGTCAAAACACAGATTTCCAATCTCACGCATTACCATCCCGCACATTCTTTTCCCGCCCGTCTGTAATTTTTTCGACTCCAATAATAACAGCAGAAAGGCTGCCAATCCGCATTTCATAAAGCTTCCGCTCCATCCGAGCGGATCTTTCTTGTTCATTCCCTTTGACAGAACAAAATCAAAATCTTCATGTAAAAACGCAAGCATATACGCACTGACACTGCTGATTTCATTTTCTGTCAATTCACCCTTATTATCAGCTGAGAAAAAGCATTTGTCTCTCATAGAAAAGTTCCTGCATATCCCGGCAATCTTACCTTCGTATTTTTGATAATCCTTGCATCGCAGCCGTAATCTTAGATAATTTGCCGGAGTCGAATCTGATCGAAATACCTCCAGCATGCAATCGTTTCTGTCCCCATCTCTGCCCAGATTCGCGGCGATTTCCAGCATCAGCAAAGCAATTCTGCTTCGCACCACATATTTATCATTGATCAATCGCAGCGCTTCCTGCCCCACAAGATACAAGGCTTCACCAGCTTCCTTCGAAAGCCTGGCTGTTTTCATCTGTTTCTTTATGTACTGTTCATATAGTCCCGGATGCTTATTTACATATCTGCACGCATATTCCAGAAAAACAGTATCATCATCAGACAATTCTATTGCTTCAGACAGCAGCTTTTGTGACAGACAGTTCGTTTTGTCTCCTAAATACAGAATCCATACTTTCAGAAATTCGTCAAACTCCGGAAGGCTTTCTCCGTGCTGCATTAATTGTTCTAATGTCAAATCACACGACGTATAATTTGACATAATCCAGTAAAGCGCATTCGGTCGATCCTTCATTTCAGATGCATAATATTCCGCATGAAGTGAGCAGAGCAGCACCTTTTTGATATTAATGTCAACAAGAGCATTTTCTGACATTTCTAACAGAGACAACGGTTCCCCTACAAAATCGCTATAATCTCCGCCAGCGGATATTTCCAGTTCCAGCAGAATCTCAGCAACCTCACTGCCTATAAGATACTCTTCGCTGTCTATGCAATCATACAAAAACTGGCATGCCGTCTCAATGATCCGGCCTATTCCATCCGGGTCTGAAAAAAGGAATTCCTCTTCTTCGTTATTATACCAGTCATCATATCTTTCATTGAGTTCACTTTCCAGCGTCAGTTCAGCGTTCTCGATTTTAGTAAGGTTATTGATAATTGTGTCATATCTTTCCTGAAAATTCGGATGCTTATTATCTTGCAATGGTAATTCGGAATCTTCCGTTTTTTTGAGGATTTCCAGAAACTCTTCTCTCTTCTCAACGGGCAGCTTCCGCGCTATCTCACAGACAAAGCGTTTCAATTCTTCACAGCTTTTCCGTACACATTCCCGTTCTGTTAACTTTAAAAATTCTGACAGGTTCATTTACATTCTCCAGGTTTCTCATTGCTATGAGTTTCTACTATTTTTTGATAAGTTCTCTGCGATTTTTGCATTTTATTGGCAGGCAGAAAAAACAGAGGTGATATAAGCAAATATGAGAGCAGAAATAACAATCACTGCAGAAAACACCTTAAATCTCCAATTCTGCCGCCAGGGCGTCTATGGAAACGGTGGTACCGTCGTTTTCCTGTTTGGCCTGGTTAATCATTTGCAGATCCCATTCGTCTGGCTGAATCGTCTCGCCGGCATAGGCCAGGAGGGATTCCAGGACATCCACGACAAAGACCAGTTTGCTGTCGGGAATATCGCTGATCAACTGAATAATTTGTTCTCTATTGCTCATGGCATAACTTCCTTTCCTGGTTATTTTGGTGAACTGACGGTAATGGACTCGTAATCATTTACAAATATTTTTCCGGTATCGTTTGTAACCGCCTGTACGGTACAGCCAAACAGATTGGAGATTTTGACATAATCATTGTAAGTAAAAGTTTCTCTGTACAGCTTGTTACTGAGTATCTGCGATTTGATACCCATTTGCCCAGCTTCTTTTGCTGGAACGCTGGAACCTGAAAACGGAGAATCCTTTCTTTCCTACACTCATTTTTCACCATGAAAGCTTATCTTCCGGAATTTCGCATTGAGAAGTTCCTTCTGGATTCTGCCCACGATGCTTATTCAGTCTATGAATACTGCAGACGGGAAAACATCTCACCGTTTATTGACCTCAACCCCGGTCATACCGGGCATTTTACCTATAAGGATGATTTCACAATTGATCAGGATGGCGTCCCCATCTGTAAATTAGGTTTGACCGCCTAACAATGATATCTTAAACGACTCCACAAAATTTTTCAAGGCATAGTACCCACTATGTCCAACGTTTATGTCCATTTCTCGTAAATTACTTTTCTTACACGATATTCTGTTGTCAAGTTTCGGTAGGAATCTCATTTATTGAGATTCCGAGAAGTTATAATTTTAAACACCGTATCAAAAGATTGATCGAAATTTTATCGGGAGGAGTTCGAAAATGCTTGAAATAATAGTGGAAGCAAGTGAGATTTGGTCCAACATAATCGAAAGTGAGGTGCAATGCACCGAAGTTTCGATTTTGAGATTGCGCCTAAGGAGATTCTGTGCTATAATTTGAATCGAAAGTAGGGTGCGATGCACCGAAGTTTCGATTGACGAGTATTGAAAATCAGATGCTGGATATGGAGAATGTGTAAGAAAGTACTAATACAAGCAGGAGGCGCCAATGGGAAATTATATTAAACGTGACCGCTACCTTACCCAGTTAATTAATAGAAAAGAAAACGGGCTTGTAAAAGTAATTACGGGTATAAGGCGATGCGGTAAGAGCTT
>JAJQCO010000023.1:4249-4829 GCA_021202655.1 Clostridiales bacterium
TGATAAGTGAGGGCGTTTCGGAAGACCATATCATCACGATAGCACTGGATGATGATATGAACGTGGAATATCGAAATCCAACAGAACTGTCAAAATACATTCGTTCAAGAATCTCAAATAGGAAAGAAACGTACTATGTTTTTATTGATGAGGTGCAGTATGCCATTTCCAGAGAAGAGATCAAAAATCCGGAAAACATCCGTCTTTATGATGTTTTGAATGGCCTTCTGCGATTGCGTAATGTTGACATTTATGTGACGGGAAGCAATTCTAAAATGCTTTCTAAAGATGTAATGACCGCTTTCCGGGGGCGTGGGGATTCTGTAGAAGTACATCCGCTATCCTTCAAGGAATACTATGACTTTGTGGGTGGTGATAAGGCAGAAGTTTACGAGGAGTATGCATTATTTGGCGGGATGCCACTGGTCGCTTTTAAGAAGACAGATGATGAAAAATACAGCTATCTGAAAAATCTGTTTGAAGAAGTATATTTTAGAGATATTGTAGAGCGATATCATATTGAACTGCCTGATATTTTAAATGAACTGACAGATGCGCTTTGCTCAGCGATTGGTTCCAT
>JAJQCO010000013.1 GCA_021202655.1 Clostridiales bacterium
ATTTTTATGGATGAAGAAAAAGTTTTTTTTGAACAAGCAGCTACCGACGAAACAGGTGAGCTGGTAGAAAGCGGCTCGGATGGGGCTGATTTTCTCGATCGGATTTCCGGGGTAAATGAGCAGGGACAGCCTGCATGTCGGATGATCCTGCGTCTTGGAGGCGAGGATCCTGATTCACGCTCCATTCAGTATGATGCCGGACCGGTGGAATTCCATTCGCGTGATTTTGGAGAGATATTCCTGGTTGACTTAAAATTCCCGGAATATGCTATGCAGGAATTCCGGCACACGCTGGAAATGTTTGAGCAGTTTGTCGATTCCATCGACAAGACAACAGGAGAATATAATCCGGAGCGGATGCTTTCTGCTATCTTTTTGGAAAATGCAGAAGATCACAGGGGCAGCATCATTGCTCAGATGCCGGTCTTCTTTGCTCAGACTACAGAAGAATTTATGGGGATGTGCGATACGATACGTATTGCGTTTATCCGTAACTGCCTCGCGGTTTTGACATACGAAGAAGGAGATGCCGTAGAGGATACCGAAGAGGACACGGATAATCCGATGAATGACGCTTACTGGGAGACTCCAGAAGGCGAAGATCAGACGGAATCCTACTAATGATAACGGGGCAGGCGTATGCCTGCCCTCTCAAGTTGCCTCAAGCATATCCCTGAGCCCCGTGATTCTTCCTGCGCCGCCATCGGCGGATATTGCCTGTTCCAGGGCATCGCCGACTGAAATAATGATCACGCCCTTCTGTGCCCTTGTCACGGCGGTCAGGATCAGTGCATTGGAAAGCATAAAACCGTATTCCTGTCCAAGGACAATAACCGCATATGGGAATTCTGATCCCTGTGCCTTATGGATGGTTACAGCAAAGGCATGTTCCATATCAACCATATCTTCCCGGCTGATGGTGCGTGTTCCGTCATAGAATTGCGCAAGGAGCTCTCCATCCTGCGTGACCCCGGACACGATGCCGATATCACCGTTCCAGTAATTGCTTGCATAATTGTTGCGCGTCATAATCACCTTATCACCAATGCAGTATCCGCCAGGGAGAGCGTTATCTCCTGCTTCTTTCAGTCTGGCATCTGAAACCAGGGAGTTAATCTTGTATTTTCCCAGACCGCCGACATTCACGGCTGTCAGAATCTGATAGCCGGTCACATGGCTTCGTTCAAACATCTGATATATACTACCAAGGGCACGGAGTGCGTTTTCATCGGATTCTGCCCGGATAACCCGAAAGTCTTTATCCTCTGTAAGCAATGTTTCCCTGTCCTTGATTTTCCGGTAATTGGTGATAATGGACGTTCCGTCTCCCTGCCTGTGGTTTCCGGTCAGCATAACATGTTCAAATTTGTTGCTCAGCAGCAGGTCTTTTAATACGGTTCCTGCCTGCACGGACGGAAGCTGATCCGGATCTCCTACCAGGATGAGCGTGGTATGGTCAGGCAGAGCCCGAAGGAGATTCAGGAACATAATCTCATCTGTCATACTCATCTCATCAATAATATACAGGCCTTTGGGGAGCTTCATATTCCGGTTAAAATGACACCTCATTTTTCCATTGTAAGGACGGACGTCAAGCAGTTTATGGAGCGTCACTGCTTTTTCCTCTCCTTTACAGCTTTCTGTCATGCGGACTGCTGCTCTTCCTGTTGGGGCTGCAAGCTGGACAACATCCCGTTCATGGAACTGCTGGTACTGGTGGATCATTGTCCATACGGTTGTTGTTTTCCCGGAACCGGGGCCTCCAGTCAGGATTTTCACGCCTTCCGTCTCAAAGAATCCCAATGCATGCATCTGATCCGAATCGAGGTTCCCGATATTTTCAGGAATCGTATATCCTGTCTGTTCAGCGCTTGACTGAAGCCGCTTTAATTCCTGGATAATCTCCCGTTCTGCTTCATATAGTTCTTTCGGATATACTACTGGCCCGTAATGACTGCTTACCTTTACGACATACTGTCTGGATTTAAGCAAGGTGATTAAGAAGTATGCTTTTGGGAGATACTGGAAGCGGCTCTTTTGCTGCATATATCGGATATAGTTTAACATTTCTTCCAATCTCATGCAGCAGCTTCCGCTGTGCGCAATAAACTCACCCATTCTTGTCAAAAATGCATCCACTCTCCGGGGATCCATATATTCCATGCCCTCATGAAACGCCAGGTCATCACAGAAGCCGAAGGACAGGCCGTCAACCAGACCCGCATATGGTTCTTTTTTTGCCTCTGTATATGCTTCGCTTCCATAAAGCCGGATGAGTGTTTCGATATCTTTATCCGTTATCCTTAAGTCGGAAAACAAGGAACGCAGTTCTTTCCGTCTTTCGATACCTCCAATCGCATCTGCAATTTTTTTTCCGACCTCATCCTTGACCCCTGCTTCTTTTGTCGCGTTTACAAACTGTTCAAAAGGAAGTGAAGCCCACGATTTTCCTGTCCGTGATGCCGCAGAACGTAATGCATCCAGAAGGTCGCGTGACCGGTTTTTGGTAAGCCCCTTAAAATGGATGCCGGAAAGAAATCCTAACACCCGGTCTGGATCTGATGTATCAAATTCTATATTTTCAACATGGAAATTATTTTTATGCTCTGATGTAAATTCTCCGGTCAGAATCAAAGGAGTCCCTTTTGTGAGTTCCGGAGCTGCGCCGCTGCACAGGAGCATGATATTTGTACCATCTGGTTTCAGGAAAAAGGTGCCCGGATTTTTATGCCCGGCCGCTTTATCGATACTGTGGAATGTGCCATGTATATTCATCCGTTCCTCCTTCCCGTAGGATGATTATGGCGAATTTGAAATTTAGTTTTATTTTCTGGAACAAAAAAAAGCCAGGAGACATCTTATCTCCCAGCTTGTTGATCATTTTTCTGGCTTTGGATATACCGTTTGATCGTCTCAATCGAGGTGCCTTCCGAACTTAAGATCAGATAACTTCTGCTCCAGAAATACGACTTCCAGTAATACTGTGCGAGATAGGTACTGTGTTTCTTCCGAAGCATACGGGAAGTTGTAGATTTATAACTGTTAATCATTGTAGAAAGACATACCTGAGGTGTTGTGCTGATTAACAGGTGTACATGATCCGGTTCGTAATTCATCTATTATTGATCTTATTAAATGTACCGTCTAGAAAAGAACCGCTATGGCTGCCATCCGAACTGTAAGTTACGACTTCCACTGTATCGTCATCACAAAACGAGAAGTCAGTCCATCCCAGGGATTGCCCTATAGGGTTTACATTGTCTTTCCTTGCCAGGGTATTTTCTTCAACCCAATATAAATCATGTGTCAGATCATACCAGCCTTCTTCAGAGTAACCTAGAATCTCCACGGTCATCGTAGACCAGTGGAAAATGACTATTTGTTCGTCATCTGCCTGATACGTGGAATCGGTTTCTTCTGCCGAGTATGTCATCTGCCTGGTCTGTACAACCCCTTCGATGGTCAAAGCGCCGTCTTCGTTTAACTGGTCGCCACCTGGTGCCGTGCCAGTAGCCATGTAGCCGCTGTCAAGGAAGTAATAGCATTCTGCAATCCCGTCCCCGTTTCCGTCAATCCATTCCCATGTAGATGCCGGCCATGTGCCGTCATCATTTGCATACCACCAACCATTACCATCGGATACCCACTGTCCGGCAAAGGCCGTCATGCTCATTGATACCACAACAGCAGTTCCCACAAAAACACCAAGTAATTTCTTCATAGCTTTCTCTCCTTCTCTTGTATATGTGTATCTAATCCGAGGTCAGCGTGTATTCGCCATCCTGGGATGATCCAATATAATTGTAATTGATATCATAAGTTTCTACAGTAAGTGTTCCATCTTCGAATAAATAATCCTGATATCCATTATATTCTCCAGATGAGTTATAAATTTGTCGCCTTGCGTGGTTATCATCACCTTCCATCCAAAAAATTAAATCGCTAATAGTAAATTCCCCTTCTTCGCTGTATCCGTGTATAGTTACTTCAGATAAAATTCGGTCAATTGTTATGGTTTGCCCGTCATCTGATATGTAGACTTCTGTTGAATCATTTGTAGTCTCACTTTTATCACTGAACGTTGCAAAGAGGATAAATACATCTGTTGGTTCAGAAGAAGCATTATTAGAATACGAATATTCAACACGATGCATTTGATCGCCCTCACTGATTTTCCAACATAAGCGTCCGTTTTCGAGGCCGCCTGGGCCAAGAATTTCGTCAACTGTGCCCTTGGGGTTCTTGCCAGTTAATCCGTTACCTGTCCGGAATCCTTCTCCTGAACAATTGGAAGATTCATAATATACACCTGCAACATAGCAGTCCATGACATCGGCTTGTTCTTCCGGAAGACCATGGTACGGATTAACAACAAGAATGCCAAGCGTTCCTCCTTCAACCGGAGTATCGAAAATTACATATTTATCTTCTTCAACAAAGTCTCTTCCGCCATTCAGTTCCAGCCCGGTTGCAAGAAAATCGGGAACTGACATAGGGAAACGTAGTTCGATGTTGTTAATAGTAACGTGCTTTAAGGAACTATCCTCACCAATATACACGTCAGGCAAATCAGATTGTATCACATTTTTGTTGTCCGATAATAATTCACTATCAGGAAACAATTCATTATCAAGTGCTACTTCGACTTCATCCATTGCCATCCCACGATTAGCCTGATTTACATTAAAATCCAGTTCTTTAGGAACAACAGCATCTTGGTGTTCAAAAAGGTATTGCTTTGAAACTGCTATATATATATTCTTCAGAACACCATCCGTATATCCTATCCTTTTTCGCCACATACCTGTATCATCATA
>JAJQCO010000011.1:0-2043 GCA_021202655.1 Clostridiales bacterium
GAACAGGCCATTGATCTGACGGTCGTGGCGCCGGACGATCCTTTAGCCGCGGGCGCGGTGGACGCGTTTGAGGCGGCGGGACTTCGGGCGTTCGGACCGCGTAAGAATGCGGCGGTTCTCGAGGGCTCAAAGGCATTTTCCAAGGATCTGATGAAAAAGTACGGGATTCCGACGGCGGCCTATGAAACTTTTGATTCTGCCAAGGCAGCGCTTGCCTATCTGGAGACGGCTCCGATGCCGATTGTGCTGAAAGCGGACGGGCTGGCGCTTGGCAAGGGCGTCCTGATCTGCAATACGCTGGAGGAGGCGAAGGCGGGCGTCCGCACGCTGATGCTGGATAAGCAGTTCGGCGCGGCTGGAAACCGGATTGTCATCGAGGAGTTTATGACCGGGCGGGAGGTATCCGTGTTGTCCTTTGTGGACGGCAGAACGATTCGCATCATGACCTCCGCTCAGGATCATAAGCGGGCCAAGGATGGCGATCAGGGCTTAAATACCGGCGGCATGGGAACCTTCTCTCCAAGTCCGTTCTATACGGGGGAGATCGACGCGGTCTGCCGGAAACTCATTTACCAGCCGACGGTTGACGCCATGCGTGCCGAGGGAAGGCCGTTCCAGGGCGTGATCTTTTTCGGTCTGATGCTGACTGCGTCGGGGCCAAAGGTGCTGGAGTATAACGCGAGGTTCGGCGATCCCGAGACGCAGGTTGTCCTTCCGCGGATGAAGAATGACCTGGTGGATATTTTTGAGGCCTGCATCGATGGGACGCTGGATAAGATTGAGCTGGAATTTGAGGATAACGCGGCGGTCTGCGTCGTGCTCGCCTCGGACGGCTATCCGGAGCATTATGAGAAGGGATTTAAGATTCGCGGACTCGAGAAATTTAAAGATAAAGACGGCTATTATGTCTTCCATGCCGGAAGCAAATTTGACGCAGACGGAGACGTCGTCACCAACGGAGGCCGCGTCCTGGGTGTGACCGCGCTTGGCGAGGATCTCAAATCGGCCCGGGCAAACGCCTATCAGGCGACGGAGTGGATTACGTTTGACAATAAATATATGAGACATGATATCGGAAAGGCGATTGACGAGGCCTAGGAACATGCGGCCACTCGCGCGCGCCTGGATAAGGTCGGCAGGTGAGACGGGAAAGATTGGGCAACGGAGAGGGTTTGGGCAGTGGATGAGCAGATAAAGCGTCGAAGGAAGCAGGCGGAGGCGAGGCGGCGGAGAAGAAGGCAGGTGATCCGGAGGCGGATTGCGCTGGCCGTTTTCCTGCTGATTCTGCTGCTTCTGGGAATCCGGGCCGCCGGGAGGTTTGTCGGCCGCAGGATAGAAAAGAGCGAAGTTGCACAGGAGCAGACGCCGGGCGGGGCCTCTGTCGATACGAAAGAAGAGGACGCAGCTGTTTTGCCGGAGGAGGAAGCCGGTGAGGCTCCGGATGCAGGAGTGACCGATGAGTCGGAGCCGGGAAACGATAGCCTTCGGACAGATGAGGCGGATGCCTCTGCGCTTTCCTTTGCGGAGGGCTATTCGCCGCAGACGAAGGACGATACTGTGACTATCACCAGCGAGAATGTCCAGAGCAGCTATGCCCTGTTAATTGATCTCGACGACAATACGATTGTCGCCCAGAAGAATGCCTTTGACCGGATCAGCCCGGCATCCATGACAAAAATCATGACGGTACTGGTGGCGGCAGAGCATGTGAAGGATCTGGATGATACGTTCACGATCACAAGAGAGATGACGGATTACAGCTATTCCAATGACGCCAGCGCGGTCGGCTTTGCTGTGGATGAGACGGTGACGGTGCGCGATCTGATGTATGGAACGGTGCTTCCCTCCGGAGCGGATGCGGCGGCAGGGCTTGCCACCTATGTGGCCGGCTCTCTCGATGATTTTGTATCAATGATGAATGAAAAGCTGGATGAGCTGGGTCTGTCGGACAGCGCTCATTTTACCAATTGCGTCGGATTTTATGACGAGAATCATTTCTGTACGCTCTGCGATATGGCGATGATTCTGAAGGCAGCGGTGGAA
>JAJQCO010000011.1:2053-4765 GCA_021202655.1 Clostridiales bacterium
GAAGCCTTGGCTGCGCATATCTACACGACCAGCCAGACGGATCAGCATCCGGACGGCATTGAGATCTCGAACTGGTTTTTGCGCCGCATTGAGGATAAGGATACCGGCGGCGAGGTAGTCTGCGCAAAGACCGGCTATGTGCTTCAGTCGGGCAACTGCGCGGCCAGCTATGAGGTGACGGACAGCGGGAAGCATTATATCTGTGTGACGGCGAACGCGCACAGCGCCTGGAGATGTATTTACGATCATGTGGCGGTGTACCAGGAATATGCAAAATAAGGTTACGATTTACAGCTTATCTGGATCGGCTGACAGAACGGTCGTGCCTGCACGTAAGAGTGAAGCGTGACAGGATAGAAACGAGGTGTGGAGAAAGAATGAAAATCAGTTTGCTGGAACCCATCGGGGTGCCGGAGCAGGTGATTAAGGAGCTGGCGGCGGGGTTTGCGAAACGGGGTCATGAATTTGTGTATTATGACACAAAGACGGTGGATCCGGAGGAGCTTGCCGCGCGGAGCGCGGGGTGTGAGGTTGTGATGATCGCGAACAATCCATATCCGGAGAGCGTGGTGGAACAGGCGGACAGCCTGAAGCTTTTGTCGGTGGCGTTTACGGGAATCGACCATGTGGCGGTGGAGAAGTGCCGGGAGAAGGGCGTCATGATCTGCAATTGCGCCGGGTATTCCAATCAGACGGTGGCGGAGCTTGTCATCGGAATGGCGGTGGACGGCCTGCGCAATGTGGCGAAGGCCAATGAGACGATCCGCCGCGGCGGGACAAGCGCCGGGATCGGCGGCCGGGAAATCGGCGGTCGTACCGTGGGGATCATAGGCCTGGGCCGCATCGGGACAATCTGTGCCAGACTGTTTCTCGCGTTCGGCGCGAAGGTGATCGCTTACAACCGGAGCGAATCAGAGGAGGCGAAGGCGCTTGGCATCGAGTATAAATCTCTGGAGGAGGTTCTGTCCGAAAGCGATATCATCTCCTTAAATCTGCCGCTAAATCCGCAGACCAGAGGCTTCATCGGCGCAGAGCAGATTGCGCAGATGAAAAAGGACGCGGTCTTTATTAACTGTGCGAGAGGGGCGATTGTAGATAACGCGGCTCTGGCGAAGGCGCTGAACGAGGATCGGCTGGGCTTTGCGTGTGTGGATGTGTTTGACATGGAGCCGCCTCTTCCCGGGGATTATCCGCTGCTTCACGCGAAGAATACGCTTCTGACGCCGCACCAGGCATTTATCTCTGAGGAGGCGATGACGCGGCGAGCGAAGATCGTTTTTGACAATGTCTATGCATATCTGGATGGAAACCCGGTCAATGTGTGTCAATGAACGAAGAGCCTGCCGTCGGCAGCTCCTTCCTTATGCTATGGCAACAGGAGAGCCGGACACAGATCATCTCTGTGCCCGGCTCTCCTTCATCATGGCGAATATGAGTGATTAACGATTCTTCCAGGCCAGCGCGAGGCGGAATGCCTGTTCTGCGGTCGCGGCCAGGTTGTTGTGGGCGTTTGTCGGATTCATCGCATCCTCGAGGGTGACGACGCCTCTGAGGATCGGGAAGAATGCGTCGATGCCGTTTTTGTTGCATTCGGTTGCTTCCGGGGTGACGCTTCCGGCAAATGCGATGGTAGCTGCGCCGTATTTCTTGGCCAGCTTGGCAACGCCGACCGGCGCCTTGCCCATGGCTGTCTGGAAATCCAGGCGTCCTTCGCCGGTGACGACAGCGTCCGCATCCTTTACATAGTCATCCAGCTTCGTCTCTTCCAGGACGATCTGAATGCCGGACTGCAGCTCTCCATGTAAGAAGGCCAGGAATGCGAATCCGAGTCCGCCTGCCGCGCCGGATCCTGGCGTATCCGGGTCGATGGCCGGATATTTCTCCTTTGCGAGAGCCGCAAACGCGCCCAGCCAGGCATCCATCTGCTTTACCATCTCCGGATCTGCGCCCTTCTGCGGGCCGTAAACTGCGCTTGCGCCTTTTTCGCCGCACAGAGGATTGTTCACGTCGCAGGCGATCCGGAAGGTGCATTCCTTAAGCTCCGGCATCGCGTCCTCATCTGTGATCTGCGCGAGAACCTCAAGTCCGCGTGCGCCGTAAGGGATCGGAGCGCCCTCCTTGTCCAGAAGCCCGAAACCGAGCGCCTGGAGCATACCGGCTCCGCCGTCGTTGGTGGCGCTGCCGCCGATGCCGACGATGAAGCGGCGAAGACCCTGTCCGATCGCATCGCGGATCATCTCGCCGACGCCATACGTGGTTGTGTACAGCGGGTTGCGCTTTTCTGGCGGAACCATGGGAAGACCGGATGCCGCCGACATCTCGATAACTGCGGTGCCGCTTTCTTCAATGATGCCGTACTGAGCAGTGATCGGCTCGCCCAGGGGTCCCTTTACCGGAATCTCGCGCACCTTGCCGTTCATGCCCTGTACCAGGGTTTCCACCGTACCCTCGCCGCCATCTGCCAGCGGACGGACCTGCACGTCCGCGTTCGGATCGACGCGGAGGATACACTCTGCGGCAGCGCGTCCGGCCTCCATGGATGACAGGCTTCCCTAGAACGAATCGATTGCAATGACTACTTTCATATCAATGTGCTCCTCCTTTT
Source organism: Clostridiales bacterium (assembly GCA_021202655.1). Lineage (GTDB taxonomy): Bacteria > Bacillota > Clostridia > Lachnospirales > Lachnospiraceae > Brotaphodocola. The sequence continues at coordinate 4,659 of JAJQCO010000011.1, forward strand.
TGTATTTCGTTCCTTCAACATGGTTATAGTATAGCAGAAGAAAAGGCAGATTGGAATATTACAGATAATAATTTTTAAATAAATTTAACATAAATATTGTTATAAAT
>JAJQCO010000149.1 GCA_021202655.1 Clostridiales bacterium
TCCCAGGACAGACAATCCTCCCACGATGCCAAGCTTCGGATTAAAGGTCTTTTTCGCAAGCCAGACGCCGTCCGGGATCGCCACCGTCACCTGAAACAGTTCCTGAACGTCCGCCTCCCGGCACACCTCGTGAACCGCCGACAAAATCATCCGCCGCGGCACCGGATTGATCGCCACATGTCCCACCGGACAGGAAAGGCCCTCTCTTGTCACGAGGCCGATCCCGCTTACTCCTGCTAAATACTGCTTCGGATTTTTCTCCAGCCAGTACCCGCTTCCTTCACGCCTCAGGGTCTCCATGGTTCCCTGATCAATCGGCTCGACCCTTGCATACACCCGGACGCCGTTCGTCACATCCGGGTCGTCCCCGGAATCCTTGCGAACGAAAAAATATCCTTCGCGTCCCGCCTCCTCGCAGGCGGCGACCTTCCATCGGACGCGGCTGCCCTCCGGCAGAGTCAGCTCCACCTCATCCGGGATCCGGTAAGCTTCCGTTCCAGAGCCTCCCACCGACCGCCCCTTGCGCATGCCATGGCAGACAAAAATGGCTGCAGCCTTCGCCGCAGCCGACGCACAAGCCCCTGTCGTATACCCGTTTCGCAGTTTTTTTTCATTCATACTTCACTCATTTGTCAGGATCAAAATCATTTGGCCCTGATATCATCATTATATGAAAAATCACGTACTTTGACAAGCCGGAATTGTCCGCCTTTCACCTGCGCTTTCTGATCGCGTCACGTCAATCCATCGACGCATGATCCGTCAGCGCTTCCTCCCGTATCTCGCGTTTGCGTCTCGTCATCAGTCCCCCGATCCGGCCGCTCTCCTTGGAGGTCAGGCGTCGCCAGCCTCCCTCCAGCACCCGGTCGGCCAGACCCAGCTCCTCGGCAATCTCAAACTTCAGCTGATCCTCCGGCGTCATATGATTGATATCAAACCGCTTCTTTTTTGATGGCATAAACAGACACACTCCTTTCCACGCCGTCCGCGTTTCCTTAAATTCCAGTCTGCCCGCTTGTACGTCAAATATACCGGAATCCGCCGGTTTTCCCGGTACGTCTTCCCCTCGCCAAAAATACGCCGGAAATTTCCCTTCATGAGAAAAACAGGATACCGTCTCTCACAGTATCCTGTTCTTATCGCAATCTCTTCTAAAATCTATCTCTGCTGTGCGGCCACTGCCTCGATATCGACGTCCGCCACATCCTCGTCCTCCGCATGGCTGCGGTTCGGAAGCTGCTTGATGCTCAGGCTGATCTTGTGATCCTCGCCGTTGAAATCAACGACCTTCGCCTCAATATGCTGACCGATCTTCAGAACGTCAGACGGCTTGTCGACATGCTCTCTGGAAATCTGAGATACATGAAGCAGAGCGTCCACGCCGGGCTCCAGCTCGATAAAGGCGCCGAAATCTGTCATGCGCGCGACACGTCCCTCGACGATGTTGCCTGCCGCATATTTGTCCGCAGCGCTCACCCACGGATTCTGATCCGGGAACTTCTTGCTCAGGGCGATCTTCTCGCCGTTGATATCCTTAATCAGGACAGTCACCTTGTCGCCGGAATGGAAGACCTTCTTCGGGTTCTCCACGCGTCCCCAGCTCATCTCAGAGATGTGAAGCAGACCGTCCGCGCCGCCCAGGTCGATGAAGGCGCCGAAATCCGTCACATTCTTCACCACGCCGTCCACCGTATCGCCCGGCTGGATGCGCTCGAACAGAGCCTTCTGCATCTCCTTCTTCTTCGCAACCATCAGCTGCTTGCGGTCGCCGATCACTCTTCTTCTCTTCGGATTGAACTCGGTAATCACGAACTCAATCTCCTGATCCGCGTACTTGCTCAGATCCTTCTCATAGGTGTCAGACACCAGGCTCGCCGGGATGAAGACGCGGATATCCTCCACGCTCACGCTCAGGCCGCCGTCCAGCACCTTCTCTACCTTCGCGGTCAGGACCTCTTTATTCTCAAACGCCTCTTCCAGACGCTTGTTGCCCTTGTCTGCCGCCAGACGTCTGTAGGAAAGCGCCACCTGGCCTTCGCCGTCGTTCACCTTGACTACCTTGGCTTCCATCTCGTCGCCGACCTGCACCAGGTTGCGCAGATCTGCGTTCGACTCGCTGGTGTATTCGTTTCTCGGGATAATGCCGTCTGACTTATATCCGATATTCAGGACAATCTCATCTTCCTTTACATCAATCACCTTGCCACTGACAATCTCTCCCGTATGGATCGTCTTAATAGACTCCTCCAGCATTTGTTCAAACTCGTTTAATTCTGGCATTAGTATGAACCTCCTCAATTCCTCAATAATTTGATTTGGGGTGGATGCCCCGGCTGTAATACCTACGCTGCTCACAGAATTCACACATTCAGGGTTGAAATCGCCTAGTGACTGAATAAAATAAGTGTTTTGACATACAAGGCGGCATATCTCATAGAGCTTCTGCGTGTTGGAGCTGTTCCTTCCTCCGATCACGAACATCGCGTCCACCTGAGACGCAATCCGCCCAGCCTCCACCTGTCGTTCCTGTGTTGCATTGCAAATCGTATTTAAAACAAATATATCATAACCCTTTTTCTCAAATTTTTCAACTAAATCTTGAAATTTATTGTAATTAAATGTCGTCTGTGACACGACGCAGAGAGATTCCCCGGAAAGATCAGGCAGATTTTCCAGCCGGGAGGCATCTTCCACGACCAGAGTGCGCTCATCCGCCCAGCCGCGGATTCCCATGACCTCCGGGTGATCCGGGTTGCCGACGATGATCACCCGACGGCCCTTCGCGTTCTGCTCCTCCACAATGCGGTGAATCTTCTTCACAAACGGACAGGTCGCATCGACGACCGTGATCCCCGGCCGGTTTAAAAGCTCATAGATCTCCCTGCCGACGCCGAGGGAGCGGATCACGACGATGCCCTCCTTAAGCGCCGCAAGCTCCTCCTTCGTCTCCAGAACCCGGACGCCGTTTCGCTCCAGATCCTCCACCACCTGTTCATTGTGAATGATCGGCCCAAAGGTATAGACCGGCCGGTCTGCGACGTCGATCTGCTCATATACCTGATCGACCGCCCGCTTCACGCCGAAGCAGAAGCCGGCTGTCTTCGCCACCGTGACCTTCATCTCTCAGCCTCCCCGGAGGAAAGCCGCAGGCCGTGGGCGATGGCCACACGGATAATCTCCTCCGCCACCTCGTCGATCGTCATCTCAGAGCTGTCGATCAGGACGGCGTCCGCCGCCCTCCTTAAAGGGGAGATCGCGCGCGTCATATCCTGCTCGTCTCTCCGGGCGATATCCCGCCGAATCTCATCCAGGCTGCAGGCGATTCCCTTTTCCTTAAGCTCGTTCGCGCGCCGTCCCGCGCGCACGTCGACGCTCGCGGTCAGATAAATCTTCGTATCCGCATCCGGCAGGATACAGGTTCCGATATCGCGGCCATCCATGATCACGTCCGCGTCCGCCGCCAGAGATTTCTGCAGCATCAGCAGGTGCTGCCGGACCGCCGGGCAGGCGCTGACCTTTGAGGCGGCCGCCCCGACCTCCTCCGTGCGGATCTGTCCCGACACGTCCTCGCCATTTAAGAGAACCTGCTGAACCCCGTCCGCATGGCGGATCGTGATCTGCGCGCCCTCTACCGCCCCGCTCACGCCTTCGGCGTCCGCCGGGTCGATCCCTCTTCGCAGCATGAAAAGCGCGACCGCGCGGTACATGGCGCCGGTATCCACATAGATGAAGCCCAGCCGCCTGGCGGCAAGCTTCGCGATCGTACTCTTTCCCGCGCCGGCAGGGCCGTCAATAGCAATATTAAATGATTTCTGTCCCATAGCTTTCACTCCGTCCTTCGCCGTCTCCCGCGGCACACGCCGCCGCAGACGGTTCCTTTTCCCGGGGATGATTTCCCCGTTTCCCCATGATACCACAGATGACAGGGGTTATACAACAATATTTGCAGGAAAAATCCCCGCCAAAGGCTTTACTGCTGCAGATAACTGTTTACCGTCCGCTGCAAAATCTTTAAGCTGCTGTCTATCGTCTCGTCGTTCTCCAGAATCTGCCCGATCTCGCTGTCTGCCAGCGCCAGCGCCTGCTCGTGCTTCTTAAACTGAGGCTCGACATGCCCCTCCTCGATGATCCGGCCAAGCAGATCTCCTCCGATGACAGTATCACTCCCCTCCATGTCCTCCTGGACGATGCTCTCCATCTCCCTGGACTGAGTCACCGCCTTCAGCACGGAGGAGCCCTGGGAGCTGCGGAAAATCTCCATCTGAATCCTCTCATCGTAGGTCAGAAGCTTTAAGAATTCCCAGGCCAGCTCCTGCTTATTCGTATCGGCGCTGATTCCCATCAGCAGCGTATCCACCTGAGAGTAGTTCCCGCCCTGATACCCGGCGGGCATCGTGATACAGTCCCACTGGAAGCTGGCGTATTTTTTGATCTTATACGGATACGTCTTGTAGGTGCGGTACTCTGCGAATGTCAGCGGCATGAAAGCCACCACGCCGCTGTTGAAATCCTCCTGCGTCACCTTCTTGCCGTCATACAGCTCGTTCAGGCGCTGGACAAACTGAACCGACTCGACCACCCGGTCATCGGTCAGATAACACTCCCTGCCGTCCGGCTCAAAAATCTCTCCGCCGTTGGCATAGACCGCATCCGTCCAGTCAAAATTGTAGCTCCCGAACTGATCCAGTATTCCGTCCCCGTCCAGATCCTTTGTTACCTTCTCGCAGATCCGGTACATATCCCCCCAGGTCCAGTCCAGGTGCGGGATCTCGATTCCCTCCTTCACCAGAAGCGTCTTGTTCACAAACATCAGCGTAGGCACCGTCTCATAGGGAAGCGCGTACTGGACGTCGCGATACTGCCCGGCGCGGAACGTGCTGGAAAAATATTTTGTCTCGTCAAACGACTCATCCTGCTCCATTAACGGCCCCAGATCCTTCATCACGCCCATTGAGGAAAACTGGTTAAAATCCGTGCCAAGAACCATAAACACATCCGGCTGCTCTCCCGCCAGAAGCTTTCTGGAAAACCATTCGGAATAATCATCCTTGCGCACCCCGCTGTAATAATGGATGCGCACGCCGGGATGCTCCTCCTCAAAACGCTCAATCGCCTTGTCAATGATGACAAAGCTGTTTGCGTTGGCCACGTTCCAGTTGCTCCCCGTAAACATGCCGAACTCCAGCACCGTTTCACGATCGGAGCGATACCGGGCCAGCGCGGGCGGCAATACCGCGGCCGCACAGGCGATCCCCGCAAGGATCAGGACCTTCTGCCATGTTTTCATCCGCCTCTTCCTTTCCTCTGCCCTATTCCTCAATCAGACGCTTGGCCGCGTTTGTCTGGACGGCCCAGATGGCAAGCTGCGTCCGGTCTCTTAAGTCCAGCTTGTTTAAAATCGCGCTCAGATAATTGCGCACGGTTCCGTCAGAGAGCTTCAGCGCCTCCGCGATCTCCTTATTCGACGCGCCCTTCCCCACCTGGGCGATGATCTTCCACTCCGTCCGGGTGAGCTCCTCCACGCCCCTGGTGCCCACCGGGATAGTATAGTCTGCCTGTGCCATCTGGGAAAAGAGCTTCAGCACCTTCGTGGCGATATCCGGGTTAATCATCGCCCGGCCGCTGTACACCGTCTTGATGGCGTTCTCCAGCTCATCCATGGACAATCCCTTCAGCAGATAGCCGCTCGCGCCGAATTTCAGCGCATTGTATACATACTCGTCATCGTCGAAGGTCGTGAGAATGATGATCTTAATCTGCGGATAATTCTCCTTGATGATCTTCGTACACTGAACTCCGTCCATCTTCGGCATGCGGACGTCCATCAGAACCACATCCGGCTTCTGCCTGCGGATGCAGCGGATGACCTCCAGGCCATCCTTGGCCAGATCCGTCACCTCGATATCCTTCTTGCTGTTCAATACAATCTGCAGGCTCTGACGGATCAGCTCCTGGTCATCTGCCACCAACACTTTAATCATATTTTTCTCCCCATCGAATCGGAATCCGGGCCGTCACGGTAAAGCCGTCGCCGCCGTCAAAGGCGATCGTACCGTTAAGCAGCTCGATCCTCTCTTTCATATGTTTTAAGCCAAACCCGCTCGTAAGCTTCTCACACCCGCAGCCGTCGTCCCGGATCACCAGCCGCAGCTCGCCTTTCATCCGTTTCATGGTAATCCAGATCTTCTTTGCCTTCCCGTGGCGGACGGCATTGGTAATGCTCTCCTGGATCACCCGATAGATCGCATTTTCCTCGTCCTCGTCGTATTTCAGATGCGTCTCGTCCGTCTCAAAGGATATCTCCACATCCGAGACCTGGCTCATGTCCATAATCATCTTGCTGATCGCCTCGTCCAGATGCAGCCGCTCCAGCGCGTCCGGCCGCAGCTCTCCGACCGAGCGCCGGACATCCTCCAGACCTTCCCGGCTCACCCTGGCCAAAAGCTCCAGCTGCTTCTTCGTCTGCTCCGGCGCCAGATCGATGGTCGCAATGCAGGCATCCAGACCTGTGGCAATCCCGGTCAGCGTGTGTCCCAGCGTATCGTGAATCTCTCGCGCCAGCCGGTTTCTCTCTCTCGTCTGGGCCATCCGCACCGACATATCCGCATACTCCTTCAGCTGCTCGTTGGCGATCTGAAGATCGTGATACAGCTGGTTTATCTTATCCAGAGTATTGCGCTGCGAATTGATCACATACACACAGTAAATGACAAACAGGATAATATTCAGCGAAATCAGAATGTTGTAAATGCTGAACAGATACTGCTGCACATTGGACGTGTAATACCCGATGTAATCCGAGACATTGTAAAGCGGCAGGTAAATCGCCAGCAGCTCATAATCCGCCACCAGGTAGCCGACAATCGCGAGCGCCACAAAAAACATCTTCAGCTTCCCGTCTCTGACATAGGCAAGGATACTGGCAAACACCAGAAGCAACAGCCCGTTATAGTTGAAATCCAGCTGTATGATGACGGCGACGCACACGAACATATCCAGAATCAGCGTGGCAACCGTCCACACATTCTTTCGCGGCCTGGCAAACTGGCGCACCAGAAAGGTAAACAGAAGAATTCCCAGAAGCGCCACGCAGATCAGAAGGTTTCCCCTTGGGTTTTTGGGGATGGACACCACGCCGTCCAGAAAGGTGCGGGCGTCATAATTGTAGCGGATCTGTTCCGTCGTCGAATAGATGAAGGCGCAGATCGCGACCACCGCGACCACATTCAGCGCCAGCATGATTCCCTGAAGCAGAATGACGTATCGATCCCTGATCTCATTCATATCCTTCCCGCCCTTCTACTGCCAGCCGTTGATCTCATATTCGCTTAGGTTCTCCCTCGTAATGATATAGGGTTCAATGCTGATATAGGACTCAATGGTCTGGCCGTTTAAATAATCGTAGGCCGTATTGGCCGCCACCTCGCCGATCGTCCGGGGGCTCTGGGCGCTGGTCCCGGTCACGTATCCCAGCTCCAGCATGGATTTAAAATCCGGCGAGCCGTCGATTCCGTAAATCAGGACGCCCTCATCCTTCCGATACTGCTGCAATGTCGCCAGCGCGCCAAGCGCCGACGGATCATTGCCGCCGAGCACCACGTTAAATTCAATCCTCTTTTTCAGGAATTCCGCCATCACATCCGCGGCCACCTCGAATTCTCCCTCCCCGACCTGGGTATAGACAACCTGATAACGGTCGTCTCCCTCGATCGTGTCCAGAAAGCCCTGCACCCGGTTCGTGATAGAGGTCTGCGTCGGGTTGTTGATGATGACAATCCTGGCGCTGTCCACCCGCTCCATCATATCCTGCGCACAGAGCACGCCCGCCAGATAATTGTCTGTCTCGATGGTTGACACAACATAATCGGTATCCTTCACCACCGTGTCAATGTCGATCACGACCACACCGGCCCTGCGACAGGATTCCAGCGCAGGGCGAACCGCCTCCCAGTCCACCGGATTCAGAAACAGGACCTCAATCCCTTCCCCGATCATCTCTTCGATCTGCGCGTTCTGCTTCTCCTGATCCTGGCAGGGATCCCGCGAAATGAGAATATCCCCGTTGCCCTCTACGACCTCCTCAATCGCCTCGTGCAGCACATCAAAATAAGGGTTGTTCCTCGTCATATAGGTCGCCCCGAAAATCCGGCTCCTGTGCGGACGCATGGCCTGTCGTCCGCCCGTGCAGCCGCCAAACAGGCAGACGCACAAAAACAGGCCCGCAATCAGAACATATTTTTTCATCTTCCCCTCCTTTGGCATGACTCTATTCTACCACGAACGCCCGCCATGCGCCAGCAGAAACTACAGAGGCAGCCGCCAGCGGCTCCTTCCGTAGGCTTTGGCAAAGCCGAAAAAGGCCTCCTGAGTCATTACTCAGGAGACCTTCCGCAAAATGTCCGTCCGCTGTCTTATCTTCCGGCTTTCCTGTTACGGATAAAGTCGACATACACGGCAAGCAGGATAACAAAGCCCTTTACGATGTACTGCCAGTTGGAGTCCACGCCCATCAGGTTCAGGCCGTTGTTCAGCACACCGATGATCAGCACGCCAATCAACGTGCCGCCCAGTCGTCCGGAACCGCCGCTCATGGATGTACCGCCGACAACTACAGCTGCGATCGCGTCCATCTCTGCGCCGTCGCCTGCGGTCGGCTGTCCGGAATACAGACGGGAAGCAATGATGACGCCCGCGATACCGGCCATGATGCCCGTATAGGTATAGACGATGAACTTCACCTTCTGCACGTTAATGCCCGAGAACTGAGCCGCCTGGGCATTGCCGCCCACGGCGTATATGTGACGTCCAAGCTGCGTCCGGTTGATGATAAACGCCGCGATGACAAACACGATCAGCATCAGGATGACCGGCGTCGGAACCGGACCCACATAGCCCGCGCCCGGGAATTTAAACATGTCGGTCATGCAGCGGATCGGGGAACCGCCCGTCAGCACAAGCGCGATACCCTTGGCAATGTTCATCGACGCCAGCGTCACGATGAACGGCGGGATGTTCGTCTTGCAGATGAAAAGCCCGTTGAACATACCGACCAGGGCGCCGACCGCGACCGCCGCCAGGAAGCCCACGATCTCCGGGAGACCGAAGTTCACCACGCAGCCCGCCGCCACAACGCCGGACAGGGCGATAACCGAACCGACGGAAAGCTCGATGCCGCCCAGGATGATGACCATCGTCATGCCGGTCGCCAGGAACAGGTTGGAGGCGTTCTGCCGCAGAATATTAAAGATATTCTTCACGGTCAGGAACGTCGTCCTCGTCGTCGGGAAAATCACCAGGAAAATACACATCGCGAAAAGAGCGATGATAATACCGATATTGTCTTTAAAATACTTTACTACTCCGTTTTTGAGTCTGACTGCCATGTCCTCTCCTCCTTCGTCTTCGCTATCTCACCGCCAGCTGCATGATACGTTCCTGCGTGACAGTCTCGTGATCCAGGCATCCGGTCACGCGGCCGTCATACATGACATACACGCGGTCACTCATGTTGATGATCTCCGGAAGCTCGGAGGAAATCATGATGATGGACATCCCCTGCTTCACCAGCTCATTCATGATGGCATAGATCTCTGCCTTCGCGCCCACATCCACGCCTCTGGTCGGCTCATCCAGGATCAGGATCTTCGGATCTGTGGCAAGCCACCGTCCGATCATCACCTTCTGCTGGTTGCCGCCGGAGAGGTTTCCAATGATCTGCTCCTGGCTGGGCGTCTTGGTCGCCATCATGTCGATGTATTTCTGTGTAATCTCTTCTTCTTTTTTGTGATCAACCTGGAGGTTGCGGATAAACTGGCCGAGCACCTCAATCGTCGTATTGAATTTTACGCTCTGAACCTGGTAAAGTCCCTCCGACTTGCGGCTCTCCGGCACCAGAGCGATCCCGTATTTTAAGGCGTCGATCGGCGACTTGATGTTCACCTTCTGCCCGTTTACATACACATCGCCCTTCATGTTCGGCGTCAGGCCGAAGACCGCCTTCATAGTCTCGCTTCGCCCCGCGCCCACCAGACCCGCGAAGCCGATAATCTCGCCCTTTCGCAGTTCAAAGCTGGCGTCCTTCGCCATCTTGCCGTCTGAAATATGCTCGCATTTCAGCACGACCTCTCCCGGCTCCAGATAATCGCGGGTATAATAGTTCGTCAGCTCACGGCCTACCATCAGAGCAACCAGCTCATCATTAGAGGTTTCCTTCACCACTCTGGTGCCGACCGTCATGCCGTCTCTCATCACGGTCACGCGATCACAGATTTCCTGAAGCTCGCTCATCTTGTGGGAAATATAGATGATGCCCACGCCCTGCTTTGTGAGAGCGCGGATGGTCTCAAAGAGGAAGCCAACCTCCTTGTCGGATATGGATGAGGTCGGCTCATCCATGACCAGGATTTTAGCATGGAAGGAAATGGCCTTTACGATCTCTACCATCTGCTGCTGGGCGATCGTCAGCCGTTCCACCAGGGTATCCGCCTGAATATTCATCTCATAGGTGTCAAGAAGCTTCTGCGCGTCGTCAATCATTTTCTGACGGTTGACATTCATCTTCGTCCCCGGCTCCCTGCCAAGGAAGATGTTCTCTGCGACCGTCATATAGGGAACAAGAACCAGCTCCTGATGTACGATGGAGACTCCCGCACTGCGGGCCGCCACAACGCCGTCGATCTGCTCCTTCTTGCCCTCAATGAAGATCTCGCCCTCTTCCGCGTGATAAATGCCGCCCAGCACCTTAATCAGGGTGGATTTTCCCGCGCCGTTCTCCCCAAGGAGCGCGTGAACCTCGCCGGCCTTCAGCTGAAAGTCGACATTCTGAAGCGCTTTCACACCGGGGAAGGATTTACTGATTCCTTTCATCTCAAGTAAGTACTGTTCACTCACCAATCGCCACCACCTGTCTCTTTTCTTAAAAAGAGGGGCTTTGCCCCGCTTCCGAAGCAAAGCCCCTCCCGTGCTGCTGTCTGAATCGTCTCTGTTATGTTATCTGAATCTTCTTTTTCAGATTACTGCCATCCGTCGACTCCGTACTCGTCCACATTATCCGCAGTGATCAGGAAGGTCTCGATCGGAATATAGGACTCGACTTCCTCGCCGTTCAGCCACTGATAAGCGGTCTCCGCAATGGTCTTGCCGATCGTGATCGGGGACTGAGCGCCGGTGCCCTCCATGATGGTATCCTTCAGAAGAGCCTTCACATCCGGGGAACCGTCTACGCCGTAGATTAACGGGGTAACGCCTGCCGCATCGGCTGCCGCGTATGCGCCCAGAGCGGTCGGGTCATTGCCGCCGAAGATCGCGACAACATCCGGATGAGCGGTCAGAAGGTCAGTCGCCTTCTCATTGCCTACCTGCTGGTTGCCCTGCGCATCCTGCTGTCCGACTACCGTGAAGGTCACGCCGGAAGCCTCGATGGCATCCAGGAAGCCGTTGGTCCGGTCGGTCACGGACTGCATGGTCGGGGAATCCAGAACCAGGATGTCGCCGCCCTCCGGAACCTTCTTGGCCAGGTCTTCGCCGCACACATAGCCGGCGTTGTAGTTATCGGATCCTGCATAGGATACCAGATAGCTCATATCGCCCACCTCGGTATCGAAACCGAACATCGGGATGTCTGCATCCTGCAGCAGATCCAGAGCCGGGATGATGCCGTCTGCGTCAACCGGGTTTACAAACATGATTTCCACGCCTCTGGAGATCATATCCTCGATCTGGTCGATCTGCGTATTGGAATCGTTGCCCGGATCCATGGAGATCAGCGTATCGCCGTTTGCCTCCACGACGTCGCGGATGGCTGCCTCCAGCGCTACGAAGAACGGGTTCGTTCCGTCCATGCAGGTGTAGCCGAAGACTCTTCCGCCCTCAGAAGCGGCTGCCGCCTCGGTCTCCTCTGCTTCCTCTTCTGCCGCCTCGGTCTCTTCTGCCTCAGCCGCTGCCTCCGTAGCCGCTTCCGTGGCTGCCGCGGTGGTGCTGGTGGAAGAACTGCTGCTGCCGCATCCTGCCGCGATCGCAGCTACCAGTGCGGTACATACTAACGTGCTTACATACTTCTTCTTCATGTTATTCCTCCCTGAGAATGAATTTTTGTGACGTTTTCATAATAAGTGAGAACGAATTTTTTTGCACCTGTACATTGTAACGAATTCGGCGTGACATTTGTCACACTTCCGAAAAACCGGCTCCTTCGTCTCCCGTTTTCCAGCCTGCCCGGATCTTTTCCTCGAGCTCCTCAAGCGTCCGGATGCCGCTCAACGCGTCGAAGGCCTCCACGCAGGAAGCTCCCTCCGCCGCCGCAAGCTTTACACAGTGCTCCGGTTCAAAGCCCTTCAGCATGGCATACAGGAAGGCGCTGATGCTGGTATCTCCCGCGCCAGTGCCAGACCGCACACATTCCGGGACAAAGCTTCTCTGAAAGCCCTCCCGGTCTGCCCAGTCGCTGACAGAAAGCCGCGCTCGCTCCGGGATCTGTCTCAGGAGATCGCGCCCCGCCGTCCGGTAATAAATGCCCTGGGCGCCGCACTTGAGCATGAGAACCTTGACGCCAAGCGCCATGGCCTCATCTGCCAGCGGACGGATATCTCTCTCTATGTCCAGGATCTCTGTCATATCGCGTCCGGTCGCCCGCGCGCTCCAGTCGGCATATCGGTGCGGATCCAGCATGGCGCACAGCTCTTCCACACTCGGCACAAAGAAATCCACCTCCGGAAGCACACGGGTAAGGATCGCTCTCCAGTCGGCCTTCCCGGCTTCCGAATCCGGATCGACGGCTGCCAGATCCAGAGAAACTGCCGCGCCGCTCTCATGGATTCGGCGGCACAGCTTCAGAAGCTCCGCACCCTCCGCCTCGTACATCCGCCTCATCAGGGGCGGATAACCGTAATGGATCAGCGCCGCGTCCACAAGCACCTCATCCGGCAGATCCTCCGCACAGAAGCTGTCATTCGCCCCCGGCCCGTGCAGGAAAATCCGATCTATGCCCGGCGGCGCGATGACGACCGTGTAGGCGGTGGACACGGACTCGTCCACGATGATATCCCCTGACGCGTCGTACCGGGAAAGCATCTCCAGCAAAAGATCGCCAAACGCGTCCTTTCCGACCTTCGCCACCAGGCGGACATCGGCTCCGATTTTCTTAAGCGCAAGTCCCGTATTGCACACCGCGCCCCCGGTACACACGACCGCCTCATTCATATGAATCAGCTTGCCGGGGCAGAGGATTTCGGACAGGCTTCCCCTCTTCGCCGCCGGAAACACCGGCGTGATATCCACGCCGATATGTCCGGCCACCACGATCTTCGGGCCCATCTCACTCCTCCTTTGCTCTCGGATATTCGGTACACAGATAGCGATACGGCGGCTCATCCTCCTCGATCTCGGGGAACCGTCCCATTTCCTCATAGAAACGATTGTCATTTTCATCGTCATTGCACATGGAAACCTCTCCCAGAAGCACCGGGCCGCCCTCCGTCTGCGTGACAAAATCGTGATACAGATACTGAGTGATCGTAATGCTCTCGCCCGGAGTCAGCCGGATCTTCGTCCCTGCCGGAACGACCCGTTTCACGCCGTCTGTCACCACCGTCACATCCGTATCCAGAAGACTGCCGTCCTCCGCTCCATTGTACACGGTGATATCAATGTCGTTGCCGCCGCGGTTGATGATGTCCTCCATCTTGCTCCAGTGATAGTGAAGCGGCGCGGTCTGTCCCGGATAGAGCATCAGGATCTTCTCCGCATAGGGCTTCTTATAAACAGGCATTTTGAGATTACCATTCCGGATCGTCACCAGCGCAAAGCCGACCTCGTCGAACCTGCCAAGGCCATAATCGGTGATATCCCATCCCAGCATGTTGTCGCGGATCTCGTCGCACTCCGGCCCCTTTGAGGCCCATTCCTCCGGCGTCCAGCTGCAAAACGGCGGCAGAGAAAAGCCCTGCTCCTTTGCCAGCGCCTCCATATCCCGGATGACCTGATTGATTCTCGAACGCTTCATAATCTTTTTCTCCCTTCTCTAATCCAGACATGCAAAGGTGCGCATGGCTGCCTTCACATCCTCCTTCATCGCCTCTCTGGCGACTTTCGTTACACTGGTATAGAACGGCTGGTCGGTCTCCTTTAAGCCCGCCGCCCACTGCTTCACCGCCAGGCCCGCCGCGCGGTCCATATAGGTGAAATAATTGATCTTTCGCACGCCTGCCTGGACCGCCGCGTGGAAATCATCGACGCTGACGCCGGAGCCGCCGTGCATCACCACCGGAATGCCGCCGGTTTCCCTGCGCACATTCGCGACAACGGAGAAATCCAGGCGTGGTTTTTTCAGATAGATGCCGTGCGTCGTGCCGAAGGAACAGGCCAACGCGTCAATTCCGGTCCTCGCCACAAAATCCTTTGCCTGCACCGGATCGGTATAAATCTTGGTCTCGTCGTCCTCGCCGCTTCCTACGCCCTCACCGGTCTCCGTCTTTCCCATGCTTCCGAGCTCTGCCTCCACGCTGGCGCCTCTGGCATGCGTCTCCTCGACGATCTTCTTCGTGTTTGCCACATTTTCTTCATAGGGAAGCACGGAACCGTCGTACATGACAGAGGTAAAGCCAAGATCCAGCGCCTGTCTCACACGCTCGATGGAATCCCCATGATCCAGGTGCGCGCATACCGGCACCCGGGCCTTCTTCGCATAATCAACCATCAGAGGCCCCATTAACGACATCAGGTTGTGCATCTCATGAACCGGGGCAAACTGAATGATCACCGGAAGATCCATCTCATCCGCAGCCGCCATCACGGCCTGCAGGCTTTCCAGATTCGGAGCGTTGAATGCGCCGATGGCGATCTTTCTCTCCTCTGCGATGTTTAAAATTTTCTTCAGTGTTACCAGCATATTGTTCTCCTCCTCACCGTCAGGCATATTTTGTACATATTGCCCTGTTTTTAGTATATCACATCTTCCAGATAATGGAATCTGCACATTGCCACAGAATTGCCATGACATTTGTCATAAATATTCTTCGCACAGACAGATGCGGGCGTTCAGCCGGTATAAAAAGCTTATCGCGTGGAAACACTTCTGGCATAAATGGTTTGACAAGCCATCCGATTCGCGATAAGATGAAATTGTATAGGATAGTAAAAAAGCAGCACACCAATTACAGGAGGCATGAGAATATGAGTAAGAATCCATATGCTGGTACCAAGACAGAGAAAAACCTCTGGGAAGCCTTTGCGGGAGAGTCCCAGGCGCGCAACAAATATACCTTCTTTGCTTCTGTCGCAAAGAAAGCCGGCTACGAGCAGATCGCAGCGCTTTTCCTGAAGACCGCAGAGAATGAAAAGGAACACGCAAAGCTCTGGTTCAAGGCGCTCGGAGAGCTTGGCGACACCCCGGAAAATCTTCTTCACGCGGCAGAGGGCGAGAACTATGAGTGGACCGATATGTACGACCGCATGGCGAAGGAGGCCGACGAAGAGGGCTTTCACGCGCTCGCCGAGCAGTTCCGCGGCGTCGCTGCCATCGAAAAGAGCCACGAAGACCGTTATCGCGCTCTGTTAAAGAATGTAGAGACCCAGGCCGTCTTTGAGAAGAGCGGCGTCACCATCTGGGAGTGCCGCAACTGCGGACATCTCGTCGTCGGCGTCAAGGCGCCCGACGTATGCCCGGTCTGCAATCACCCGCAGAGCTACTTTGAGGTTCGGGCGGAGAATTACTAAGAGGCAGAGCCGACTGGACAAAATCGGCGTTCAGCCTCTTCCCACCAGCCAGCCGGACAGGAGCACGATCAGAACGCCGACCAGCTTCTTGCCGTCCATGGATTCATGATAGAGGAAGACGCCGATCAGGGCAGCCGTCACCGGCTCCACGGTTGCAATCACAGCCGCTCTGGTATTGTCCATCTGCGAAAGCCCCACCGTATAGAGAAGATACGCCGCTGTCGTCGCAATCACCACCAGTCCCGCAATCAGAAGCCAGAATTCCGGCGAGGAGACGACCTGCGCCGCGATTTCACCCCCGGCGCACCGCGGAACCAGGAAGGGAATCAGGCAGACTCCGGCAATCAGAAAGGTATAAAAGGTAATGGTCAGCGTCCGGTATCCGCGTTCGAGCGCAAAGCGGCTGAAAATGCTGTAAAGCGCGTAGCCCAGGCCCGCGCCGAGTCCCGTCGTAAGGCCGGCCGCATGCAGGGAGCTGCCTACGCTTCCCAGGCCGGAGACCAGGGCGCAGCCGATGACCGCCATCGCCACCGCCGCACACTTCTGCCAGGTGAGGCGTTCCCGGAAGCAGACGGCAGAAATCAGCACGACAAAGATCGGCGAGGTATATAAAAGGACTGCCGCCGTGGCCAGATCAAGCATCTCCACGGACTTAAAATAACAGTAATTAAAAAAGAGGATGCTGGCGATTCCTGTCCCCAGGAAACACCAGAGATCCTTTTTCTGTATTTTCAGCTGACTGCGGTCGTAAAAAAGCAGGAAGCCCCCCATGACAATCGTATTGCCAAGGCTGCGCACGGCGATGATGTCCATCGTCCCCAGGCCATATCCGCGGAGCCTCCGCACCCAGATCCCCATCGTCCCCCAGATCACCGCAGCGGCGGCGACCAGGAGCCAGGCTCCCGGTCTCGTCCGATTCTTTCCGTCTGTCATATCCATCCCTGGTTTCTATGCCATATTTTCCTTCGCCACCAGCTTATCTGCGCCGTATCGCTCGCGAAGCTTCGGCTTTTCGATCTTTCCGGTCGAATTTCTGGGAATATCCGCGAAAATGACTTCCTTCGGACGCTTATAACGGGGAAGCTGATTGCAGAAGGAATCAATCTCTTCCCTCGTGCAGGTCATACCCTCCCGAATTTCAATGATCGCCGCTGCCTTCTCGCCCAGTCTTCGATCCGGCAGACCGATCACCGCGACGTCTCTGACCTTATCATAGCCGCGCAGGAAATCCTCAATCTGCACGGGGTACAGATTTTCTCCGCCGCTGACAATGACGTCCTTCTTGCGATCCACAAGGAAGTAAAAACCGTCCTCGTCCTGCATCGCCATATCTCCGGTGAAAAGCCAGCCGTCCCTTAAGGCTTCCGCGGTGGACTTTTCGTCGTTGTAATAGCAGGTCATAAGACCCGGTCCCTTGACGCAGAGCTCGCCGACCTCGCCCTGTCTGACCGGCCTGCCGTCGTCATCGACAATCTTACACTCCCAGCGATAGCCCGGAATGCCGATCGCGCCGACCTTGTGGATATTCTCCAGCCCAAGATGCACACAGCCGGGGCCGGTGGATTCCGAAAGTCCATAGTTGGTATCATAATCGTGATGCGGGAAATATTCCTTCCATCTGCGGATCATGGACGGAGGCACCGGCTGCGCGCCGATGTGCATCAGCCGCCACTGATCCAGCTTATAATCGGAAAGCTTCACGTCTCCCCGGTCCAGCGCATCCAGGATATCCTGCGCCCACGGCACCAGAAGCCACACAATCGTACACTGCTCGCTCGACACCGCGGAGAGAATCGTCTCCGGTTTGGTCCCTTTTAAAAGGACAGAGCGGCTGCCCGCAACCAGACTTCCCATCCAGTGGAATTTCGCGCCGGTGTGATAAAGCGGCGGGATACAGAGAAAGACGTCATCCCGGCCCGTCCTGTGATGAATCTGCTCCATCTGCGCGGCCTGAGTCAGGCTCTGATGCTTATGCAGGATCGCCTTGGGGAATCCGGTCGTCCCCGAGGAAAAATAGATCGCGCCAAAATCGTCGTCAGTGATCTCCACCTCCGGAGCCACGCTGGAACAATCCGCAACCAGCTCCAGATAGCTCTCCGCAAAGCTCGGACAGCCGTCGCCCACGTAAATCAGAAGGCGATGCTGAATCAGCCGGTCCGCGTAAGTCTCCAGGCGGCCGATGAAGGCCGGGCCAAAGACAATAACATCCACCTCTGCAAGCTCCGCACAGTACAGGATCTCATCCGCACTGTAACGAAAATTAAACGGCACGGCGATCGCGCCGCACTTTAAAATGCCAAAATAAATCGGCAGCCATTCCAGACAGTTGTACATCAGAATCGCTACCTTATCCCCCTTGCGGACGCCCCGGCCAATCAGCATATTGGCAAAGCGATTCGCCTTCTCATCAAATATGCTCCAGGTGATCTCTCTTCGGTAGGGCTTAAACCCGGTCGGCTGAATCAGATCAAACTCCTTCCAGGTCATCCTTCTCGTATCCCTCTCCTCTGGATTAAGCTCCACAAGCGCAATCTCATCCGGATACAGCCTTGCGTTTCTCTCCAGGTATTCCATAACTGGCATGATGTCTGGTTTCCTTTCTCCCCCGTGTATTCAAATCGCGAGTCGAAGCCGCGGCAGTTTCGCGCGTTAAACTTCAACTCTTTTGTCCATTAAAGTACCACATTTTTGAGAAAAAGTCAACAATGGTTTAACCCAGTAACACATCCAGAATTCCGATCGACTGCAATGCCAGTATCAACATTAAAACCGGGGCTATATATTTGATCATGATATTGTATAGCCTTTTCCGTTTAAATGTATGTCCGCTGGATTCCATCTCATCTGAAATCCATTTCGGCCCCACGATCCAGCCAATCAGAATACACGAGAAAAACGATATAAACGGCATCATTACAC
>JAJQCO010000123.1 GCA_021202655.1 Clostridiales bacterium
CTATTCTCTCTATTCCGGAATTTCCCCCTGTTCCGGCTGTCGGCTGTCCGGAATCGCATCCAGCAGCTCCTTTAAATATTCCTGCTCTTTCCGAGACAGATTTGCCTGCGCAAGAAGATCCGGACGGCGTTCCAGGGTACGCCGGATAGACTCTCTCCGCCTCCACTCCTCAATCCGTTTGTGATGTCCGGAGAGAAGCACCTCCGGAACGCGCATTCCCTCGTAGACCTCCGGACGGGTGTACTGGGGATACTCCAGCAGATTGTCATGAAAGGACTCGATCTCTGCCGAGAGATCGCTGCCAAGCACGCCGGGAATCAGACGCGAAATACAGTCGATCATCACCATGGCCGGAAGCTCGCCGCCGGTCAGGACATAGTCTCCGATCGAGAGAGAGTCCGTGACAATGAGCTCCAGCGCCCGCTCGTCAATGCCCTCATAGTGACCACAGAGGAACACCAGATCCTCTTCCTTTGCCAGTTCACGCGCGATCGACTGACTGAAAACCATTCCCTGCGGCGTCATATAGAGAACGCGCGGGCGTCGGCCCAGACGTCGGCAAAGCTCCTCATAAGCGTCACAGACCGGGGCAGCCTGCATGACCATCCCCGCGCCGCCGCCATAAGGCGCGTCGTCTACATGTCCGTGCTTTTCCTTCGTGTAATCCCGGATATTGATCGCGTCGACGGAAAGAATCCCCTTCGCCACGGCGCGCCCGATGATGCTGGTATTCAGACCATTTTCCACCATCTCGGGAAACAGCGTCAGAATGTTATAGTGCATCCGCGCATCCTCCCTACAGATCCAGAAGGCCGTCCAGAATATGAACCGTCATCGTCTGCGTGTCCAGATCGACCTTCAGGATACAGGACGGAATAGCCGGAAACAGATATTCCTTCCCGTTTTTTCCCTCAATGACATAGACGTCATTGGCGCCTGTGAGAAGCACATCCTTCATCACACCGAACTCCTCGCCCTCATCAGTGACAACCCGCAGGCCGATCAGATCCGTGATGAAGTTTTCGTTCGGGCCGAGCGGCACTGCCTGGTCGCGGCGAATCAGAAGATCCCTTCCTCTGTATTTTTCGATCTCATTGATATCGTCAAATTCCCTGAATTTCAGGATCACCATATTTTTGAAAAACTTTACGCTCTCTATCGTCAGCTCCAGACGTTCGCGACCCGTATCCAGGAGCACGGTTTTCAGTTCCGTAAAGCGTTTCATATCGTCTGTCGTCGGGAAAACCTTCACCTCTCCCCGAATGCCGTGCGTCGATGAAATGACTCCCACCCGCAGCGTATCATCTGTCATAACTGTCTCCTCTGTGGCCGGAAGCGAATGCGGCTGCCGTGGAATCTTCTCCCACCGACAGCCGCATCCTGCCTGGCTATTATACATCGCTACTGAATCTCTACAACAACCTTCTTATCTTCCCGGGAAGCAGCCGCCTTGACTACCGAACGAATCGCCTTCGCGATGCGTCCCTGCTTGCCGATCACCTTGCCCATGTCGGACTGTGCGACCGTAAGCTCAATGACAGTCTCGCCATCCTTCTCCGTCTCCGTGACAACTACTTCATCCGGATTGTCGACAAGCGCTCTCGCAATCACTTCTACTAATTCTTTCATAGCCATCACCTTTCAATCTTACTGGATGCCGGCGCTCTTCAGAAGCTTTGCGACACGGTCGGTCGGCTGTGCGCCGGTTGCCAGCCACTTCTTCGTCTCCTCTTCGTTGAACTTGATGCCGCTCGGCTCCAGGTTCGGATCATAGGTGCCGACCTCAGCGATAAATCTTCCATCTCTCGGGGATCTGGAATCTGCCACGACGATTCTATAGAAAGGTTTCTTCTTCGCACCCATTCTCTTCAGTCTCATCTTTACTGCCATTTTGATTCACCTCCTGTTTCATACTTTTGTAAATAAACTATCTATGAGCAAAAGCGGGATTCCCGCCTTGTCATCAAATCATCTGTCAGAACGGCATCTTCAGCTTCCCGAACATATTGCCCAGGGCTCCCATACCGCCCCGGCCCTTCCGACCGCCCATCATACCGGGCATGGATTTCATCATCTTCTTCATCTGATCAAACTGCTTGACGATGCGGTTCACTTCGCTGATATTCACACCGGCGCCCTGAGCGATGCGCTTCTTCCTGGACGGATTCATCAGGCCGGGATTCGCGCGTTCCTCCTTGGTCATCGAGAGGATGATCGCCTCCACATGCGCCATGGATTTCTCATCCACCTCCGGGATGCCGCCTTTAAGCTGGCTCATCCCCGGCATCATATTCATGATACTGGAAATGCCGCCCATCTTCCGAATCTGATTCATCTGCTCCAGGAAATCGTTGTAATCAAACTCCGCCTTGCGAAGCTTCTGACTCATCTCCCGGGCCTTCTGTTCGTCAACCTCAAGCTCCGCCTTCTCAATCAGCGTCAGAATATCGCCCATGCCGAGGATCCTCGACGCCATCCGGTCCGGATAAAACTGCTCCAGATCCGAAAGCTTCTCACCCATACCGACATAGAGGATCGGCCGACCGGTCACCGCGCGGATCGAAAGCGCCGCGCCGCCTCTGGTATCGCCGTCGAGCTTCGTCAGAATCACGCCGTCGATTCCGACCTTCTCCTGAAAGCTCGTCGCTACGTTCACCGCATCCTGTCCGGTCATCGCATCGACAACGAGGATCGTCTGATCCACCCGGACCGCTTCTTTTATATGGACCAGCTCCTCCATCATATCCTCGTCGACATGAAGACGACCAGCCGTATCCAGAATTACGACGTTGTATACGTTTTTGGCGGCATGCTCCACAGAAGCCTTCGCAATATCGACCGGATTCTGTCTGTCTCCCATCGAAAATACCGGAACGCCCTGCTTTTCTCCGTTGACTTGCAGCTGTTTCACCGCAGCCGGGCGATACACGTCGCAGGCTGCCAGAACCGGCTTTCTGCCCTTCGCCTTGAGCTTTCCCGCAATCTTTGCCGCGGTCGTCGTCTTACCCGCGCCCTGAAGTCCGGCCATCATCAGAACGGTAATCTCGTTTCCCGGCCTGAGCGCGATCTCCGTCGTCTCAGATCCCATCAGACGGACCATCTCTTCATTTACAATCTTGATGACCATCTGTCCGGGTTGCAGAGAACCAAGAACTTCCTCGCCGACTGCCCGATCCTGCACAGACTTGATGAATTGCCTGACTACCTTAAAGTTTACATCCGCTTCCAGGAGCGCCATCTTGACCTCTTTGAGAGCCGCCTTCACATCGGCCTCGGTCAGACGTCCCTTCCCGCGCAGATTTTTAAACACATTCTGTAGTTTCCCGGATAAGCTTTCAAAAGCCATTCAGAATCCTCCTGTTGCATAAACCTTGTCCCGTCCGGCCATCGCTCATGACGCAACCGCACATTACAGCTGAGTGATGCAGGCAGAAATCCTGTCGATCTCGTCGATCAACGTCATGTCTCCCGTCTCCCGGAGCCTTCCCACCAGCGTCTGAATCTCCGCGACCATCCGTCCCGTCTCCTGAAACTTGCTGATCAGATGTAGCTTCTCCTCATATCCCGCCAGGATCCGATCGCATCGGCGAACCAGATCCGAGACGCCCTGTCTGCTGATGCCCCGCTCCTCGGCAATCTCTCCGAGCGACAGGTCGTGAAAAACCACATCCTCGTAGACGTTGCGCTGATGCTCCGTCAGAAGCTCTCCATAAAAATCATATAGCAGATTCTGCCTCACAATGTTTTCCATTTTCACCACCTTGCCTATCCTACACGAAAAAGGCAGCGGTGTCAAGTGTTTTTTCTTTACCCCCAACAACAAATTCGCTCTGACGCTTTCTGATATCCTCTTTCATCCGCCGTTACGCACGAAACACGCCAAGGACGCCGGCTTTCTCTACGCGTTTTTCGATCTCTGCCGTGTCGATCGTATACAGCCCCAGCTCCTTCATGCGCTCAAAATAAACGGACCCGGAGAAGGTATATTTCTTCCCGATCCCCTCCTCGGTCTCCATCGCTTTCTTCACAAAGACAATCGCGTCTCCGATCGCCGTACTCTCCGGGAGAGTCAAAAGTTCGCTGCTCTCTGCATATTTCACGCTGTTATAACCGGCCAGGACACCCGTCACAATCGCCTCGGTGTGTCCGACCAGCAGTCCTGCCTTTTCACCGGCGCAGAACAGGTTATCCACCCCTTCGACATGCAGCGCATTATCCCTTGGCGCCATCGCGAAATACCGCATCGAATTTCCTTTTCCTCCCGCGTAGGGATCCTCATAACGGGCATTCTCAAAGCCCGGCACCTGATGCAGCGTCGCCAGATCATAAAACGGGGTCATCAGCTTTGCATGGCCAGTGTCCAGAAGCACGATGTTATCCCGGAATGCCGGAAGGGCATATTGCTGGCAGCATTTAATTCCGAGATGATCCGAGATCAGCTCCTTCGGCACCGGAATGACCGCTACGCCTTTTTCATCTAACTCTTCCACGATCTCCGGCGCCAGCGATTCCTTAAAGAGCTTACAGGAGCCGCTCATCGCGCCGGTGCTCCCGTCCGCTTTCTTTCCCTGCATCTCCTTTACGCCCATCAGGCCCGTCAACGATACCCGGCCGCCAAAGCTCGGACAGCGGAGAACACACATCGCACAGCCGTTGCCATAACGTGTGCAGTTGTTCATCGGGCCGGCTGTGCC
>JAJQCO010000061.1 GCA_021202655.1 Clostridiales bacterium
CCATCAGCTACAGAACCTGCCACTGGCAGCTTCTTACGCATGCTATGGCAAACAATAACTCCTCCTCTGCCTGATTTTGAATTACGTCTCTATTGTAATCCACAAATCACGGCCATGCAAGGTTTTTTCTACAACATCCTTTCAAAAATGATACGCCTCTGGAATAAAACATTATCGAGGAAAAAGTCGTTGTTTACTGGAGCCGTAAATTCCAGAATAGGTACATGAGGGTAGGTATGTAATCTCAAAAATCTCAATTCAATACGAGATTGATTTCGGACGTCCTGATTGCTATAATACAAAGAAATTACAATTATCATCTTTCAAAGAGAATGGTTATGACAGCCGCCAGCACTATGACTGCGGTAGGGAGGTATCCTGATGTTTTCAGATTTTGATGTGCAGACCCGTCAGATGCTGACGGGGAAGCCGCTGATGATTGGTTAACGGGATCATAACCGCGTTTTTTGCGATTATGATATCAGATGACCCGACTTTAGATGGCCACGAATATCAAATGAATGGTAACGCGAATGAAAAATCACAAAAAGATAGACGGGAAGCTTCTGCAGACGAACAAAAAGTATTCCCAGCTAAAGCAGAAGCAAAAGGACAAAATAGCGGTCTGGATGTACGAAGAGACCAGAAAATACTATGAGCGAACCGGCAAATACCCGGTGGAACATCATGACGATGAGGTTGTAGATGCGGTCTATGAGCGGATCACAGAGGCGGATATCTGGGTTCCCTATAGAGAGGTGGCCAAACATTACCATGGTGCGAGAACCAAAATCACACGCCGTATCCGCCGTGAGGAAGCTGAAAAACAGCATCCGCCGGAAAAGGTGATCTTCATGAATATGTGCATGCTTTGCGATGGAGACATGATACTTGCACTGGACAAGACAGGAAGCAGCTACAATGGCACCACCTTTCCCGGAGGGCATGTGGAAGCCGGCGAGACATTCTCAGAAGCGGTTGTCCGCGAAATGAAAGAAGAAACCGGACTGACCATCCGACATCCGGTACTGAAAGGGATATATCATTGGTATCGCGACGGTTTACATAATGTCGGACTGCTCTATCGCGCCGACATTTACGAAGGGGAATTGAAAAGCTCCGAAGAAGGACAGGTTTACTGGATTTCACGGGAGGAATATGAAAAAAAAGAACTGGCTGCCGGGATGCCGCGCGTCCTGCAGATCATGGATGATGACAACCTGACGGAATGCTTCGAGGAACTGCAGCCGGATGGGAGTTTTCTGGAGCACCTGTTCTGAGAATAAACTCCGAAGGGAAAGGAAGCAGACGATGAACAGAGTATTGCGTTTATGTGCCGCAAATTCAAAAAAATTCTTGTATTGATGGTATATCGGAAATGTGGTAAAACAGATAGAGGACTTAATAAAAAGGTGAATTTATGATTTTACAGACAGGGCTTCGGACGGATATTCCGGCGTTTTATTCCAGATGGTTCGCAAACCGGCTGCAGGCCGGTTTTGTCTGCGTGCGCAATCCATATAATCCTGTCTCTGTGACCAGATACGCACTGTCACCGGATGTCGTTGATCTGATCGGTTTCTGCACCAAAAATCCCGCGCCGATGTTTCCATACATGAATCTGCTTGCGCCCTACGGACAGTATTGGTTTGTCACGATCACGCCATATGGAAAAGATATAGAGCCAAATGTACCTGCAAAAGAAACTGTGATGGATCATTTCCGAAAGCTCTCAGATATGGTCGGCGTTACTTCTGTGGACTGGAGGTATGACCCGATCCTGATTTCGGATGTTTATCCTGTGGAGCGGCATATCTCCGATTTTGAAAAGACGGCGGCATACCTGTCCGGATATACAAAGACCTGCGTTATCAGCTTCATTGATATTTATAAAAAGGTCGAGCGCAACTTTCCGCAGGCGAGGCCGGTTCGCCCCGCAGAACGGATGGAAATCGGAAAGGCATTTGTGGAAATCGGGCGCAGATACAGCATGACAATCAAAGCCTGCGCGGAAGGAGATGACCTGGCTCCTTATGGAGTTGACTGCTCCGGCTGCATGACGATGGAAACCTTTGAGAGTGCTCTGCACGGCAGACTGGACGCTCCCAAACGGAAATCCGCTCGCAGTGAATGCGCCTGTTATCTGGGAAATGATATAGGCGCATACGATACCTGCGGGCATCTGTGCCGCTACTGCTATGCCAACGCAAACGCGGCGGCAGTTCGGCAAAATATGAAGCTACACAATCCGAAGTCCCCGTTCCTGATCGGAGAAGCACATCCGGATGATCAGATCCACGAGGCAAAACAGACAAGCTGGATTGACAGACAGATGAGTCTGTTCTGAGACTGTGGTAGAAACGGGGGAAGGGAATCCGGAATATTTAAAAATTGCGCAGCGGATTGCCCGTAGCGATGCCTGATCATCGTCCGCGCAAAAACCTGGTAAATGAGGAGGTAATCTATGGAAATTCGTGTGCTTCGCTACTTTCTCACGGTCGCCCGGGAAGGCGGGATCAACCGCGCGGCGGAAATTCTGCACATCACACAGCCAACCTTAAGTCGGCAGCTTGCCGCTCTGGAGGATGAGGTCGGTGTGAAACTGTTTGAACGGGGCGCCAGGAAAATCACACTGACCAATGAAGGTATCCTGCTGCGCCGCAGAGCCGAGGAAATTCTTTCCCTCGTAGACAGAACGCAGAAAGAGCTGATTTTGCAGGATGAACTGATTGAAGGCCGGGTTGTGATCGGTTGCGGAGAAATGGCCGCGGTTAGATTCCTGCCGGAAATCATTGCTTCTTTCCATGAAAAATATCCCCAGGTTACCTACGATATCTTTACAGCAAATGCGGATGTGGTAAAAGAACAGATGGAACAGGGGCTGATTGATATCGGCGTCCTGCTGGAGCCGATTGACATCGAGAAGTTTGATTTTCTGCGGCTGAAACACCAGGAACGCTGGGTACTTCTGATGAGACCGGATGATCCGCTTTCCGCAAAAGAAGCAGTCTCGCCGGAAGACCTGAAAGGGAAACCGCTGATTCTGCCAGCCCGCGCCAATGTGCGCAATGAAGTCTCCAACTGGTTTGGAGATCTGTTTCCACAAACGCAGGTATTATTTACAAGCAACCTGGCAACGAACAGCGCTCTGATGGTGCAGGGAGGTCTGGGATATTCCATCGTCATCGAAGGGGCCATTCCCTTTTGGGACGCTAAGAAAATCCTGAGCCGTCCGCTTTCCCCGGAGATTTACTCTGACAGCGTTTTTGCCTGGAAACGAAGCCAGCCGCTGACTCCGGCAGTGGAAAGATTTGTAAAAGAAATGAAATGTTTTTTTACAACCTCCTCGGCTGAAAATAATAATGCTTTTAAGGCATAACCTTCCGATGGAATCTAAGTATTTGATAGAAAAATATGGAAGTATTATAATACGGGTATGAAAAGAAACCGACAAGCATCTCATCTATCCCCGTGTTTGCACTATACTGAAGGAAGGATGCCCATGACCATTACAGAAATCACTGAGCTAACTGAGTCAGGACAAAAAAGAACCGAAGAAAAGCTGATGCTTCTAAAAAAAATCAGAGCAAACCTGATGGAGGAACTCCACTGCAGACAGCAGATGGTCGATCAGGTGGATTACATGATCTATGAACTGAAAACAGGAAAGAAAAAAGACGGAACAGGAGGACTTTAATATGGGAAAAATTGTACAGACAGCAGGACGGAATACTCTCGGTGAATTTGCGCCGGATTTTGCGCACTTCAATGATGATGTGCTTTTCGGTGAGAATTGGAACAACCAGGACATTGACCACAAGACACGCTGCATCATTACAGTCGTTGCGCTGATGTCTTCCGGCATTACGGATTCTTCCCTGAAATATCATCTGGAAAATGCAAAAAAAGCCGGTGTGACAAGGAAGGAGATCGCTGCGATTATCACCCACGCGGCATTTTATGTTGGCTGGCCGAAGGCCTGGGCTGTCTTTTATATGGCAAAGGAGGTCTGGACAGAGAACACGGAGCCTGCTGATGCAAAAGCAGCCCATGCGGCGGAAATGGTCTTCCCCATCGGCGCGCCGAATGACGCCTTTGCGCAGTATTTTATCGGCCAGAGCTATCTCGCTCCTGTATCTACCAGTCAGGTTGGCATTTTCAATGTGACCTTTGAACCAGGCTGCCGCAACAACTGGCATGTTCATCATGCGGATAAAGGCGGCGGTCAGATTTTGATCTGTGTGGCCGGTCGCGGATATTACCAGGAATGGGGCAAGGAAGCTGTGGAGATGAAGTCCGGCGACTGCATTAACATTCCGGTTGGCGTGAAGCATTGGCACGGTGCTGCGCCTGACAGCTGGTTTTCTCATCTGGCTGTGGAAGTCCCAGGTGAAAACAGCTCCAACGAGTGGCTGGAGGCTGTCTCAGATGATCAATACCACATATTGAAATAAATAATGAGATAAAGTTTGTCAATGTGTGTGAAACGAATACTTTCACGCTATTCTCTAATCCTGTAGCTTGCAATCGCTGCAACAGTAGCCAGACACAAATCAACTGCCCAAAGGCCGTTATATCCCATCGAAGTCCCGACCAGCACACCACCCAGCCATGCGCTGAAAAAAGCGCCAATCTGGTGTCCGATAAAAATGGAGCCATAGACCACTGCCATACGGGCAACACCGA
>JAJQCO010000132.1 GCA_021202655.1 Clostridiales bacterium
ATTTACAACAAATATTTAAAGGAGGAAATGTATGAAAAGAGTGATACAAATGGCAGCTGGCGTGTTGATGGCCGCAGCAATGATTTCCGGTTGCAGTCAAAATACCGCGACACCTGATCCGACTGTAAAAAACGAGGAGACGAGTGCTTCGGTGGAATCAACGGAAACATCTGCAGAAATGGATTCTGCTGATGACTCGGGAGAGCCGATCAAGATCGGAATGTTAGAGGATTTGTCCGGTGATTTTTCTCTGTGCGGAACCTATAAAACACATGCTATGGAACTGATTGCTCCGGATTGTCAGAGTGATAACCAGAGATATCAGGAAATGGCACGTAAGCTGATCCTGGAAGACAATGTTGATGTGATTATGGGTGGCTTTTCCAGCGCGTCACGTGAGGCAATCCGGCCTATTATGGAGGAATATGAAACATTATATTTCTACAACAATCAGTATGAGGGTGGAGTAGCAAGTCACTATACCTTTTGTACTGGAGCGGTGCCGGAGCATCAGGTGATCCCACTCATGCAGTATATGATTGAAAATTTCGGACCTCGTGTTTATACGATTGCTGCAGATTACAATTTTGGTCAGCTCACGGCACAGTGGGTGAAGAACGCGACAGAGGAGTATGGTGGCGAGATTGTGGGAGAAGAATTCCTGCCTCTTTCAGTTTCTCAGTTTTCATCCTCCATTGATAAAATTCAGAAAGCAGATCCAGATGTTTTGGTTGTCCTTCTTACCGGCGTGACTCAATCCTCGTTCTATGGTCAATGGGCGACAGCCGGTATGGATGTGCCGATTGCTACCACGATCAATATTGCTCAGGGATATGAGCACAAACGATTTGATCCCCCGGCATGCGCGAATATGTATGTAACCGCTCAGTTCATAGAAGAATTAGATACTCCGGCTGCTGTCGATTTTGTGGAACGTTTTCATGAATTGTATCCGGACGAGCCCTATATTGGCATGGAAGCTGCTGCACAATATACAGGTATGATGCTCTATGCGGAAGCGGTGAAAAAAGCAGGAACGACAGAGACAGAGGCAGTTATTGATGCGCTGGAATCGGGCATTTCATATGATGGACCGGCTGGTCTGGTTACCATTTATGGACCGACTCATCATGCAATTATGGACATTTGGATTATTTATTCGGATGAAAACCATAACATCAGTTTTAAACAAAAATACGATCAGATCGTTCCGGATTGGCTCGAAAAGGAGAAGGGAGTTGATCTGACAAAAGAATCTCCCAATATGCAGTATACGCCATAGTTTCGATGGCGGTAAAATACCATAATATCATCGCTGGGACCGGTTCTTATTCATTTGGATAAGACTGGTCTCAGTGATTGAGAAAGGAGACAGAAACTATGTTGGCAGGCATAGTCAATTATTTGTATCAATTTTTTGACAGTTTCACGTTTTTGATTCTTTCCGTATCGGGGCTTGCGATTATATTCGGCATGATGGGAATTATTAATCTGGCTCATGGCGAATTTATTATGTTAGGTGCCTACGCATTTACAATTTTAGCCAAAGCATCGGTGCCATTATTTTTGGCGTCTGTCCTTGGTGCGATATTTGTGGGCCTTTTCGGATATCTGGTGGATAAACTGGTTATTTCAAGACTTTATGGAAGACCGTTAGATTCTGTAGTGGCTACATGGGGAATCAGTTTGTTGTTACGACAAGGAATATTGATTATTCTAGGTCCGTCCCTGCCTGGTCTGACAACACCCCTCGGGACATTTTCCATTGGAGGAAGCACATATTCTGTATATCGTATGATGCTGACAATCATTGCCATCCTGATTCTTATGGGTGTATATATCCTGTTTCATCACACACAATTTGGTCTACATTCACGAGCAACAATGCAGGAGCATACGATTGCGCAGGCTTTGGGAATTAATACGAAACGCATGTATTCGATCACTTTTATGCTTGGATCCGCCTTAGCCGGATTATGTGGTGCATTGTATGCCCCTACAATGACGATTACGCCGACTATGGGACAGGCTTTTCAAAATGACAGTTTTGTTACTGTAATCGTAGGAGGCTCAGATCCATTGATCGGCATGGCGCTTTCCGGTGGAGTCCTTGGCATCGTACAGAGCGCGCTTTCTCTTATGTTTGGAACATTTTATGGCAAGATGGGACTTCTTGTGGTAGCGATTATTGTTATTCGTGTCCTGCCGAATGGATTTTCGGGTCTTGCTGAAAAGTATCTTGTGAACAGGAGGAGGTGATAAAAGATGAGTCATAAGGTAAAAAATACAGTGACAACAGAAAATATCTGTGCCTTGTTGGTGTTTGCATATTTGATTATTTATCCAGCCTTTCATAGTGCATATGCAACTCTTAACATGGCAAATTTCCTGATCACTGTCATTCTTGCATTGAGCCTTGCATTGATTTGGGGATATACAGGAATTTTTTCCTACGCTCAGGCTGCATTTTATGGTATCGGAGGGTATACCTATGCGATATTCTGCAAGAATTTTACAGATCCGTCCTTGACACCGATTTTTCTGCTTGGTGGAGTTATTGTAGGCTTCTTTGTGGCACTAATACTTGGATATTTCATGTTCTATGGGGGAGTAAATGATGTCTATGTCGCTTTGGTTACCATGTGTTTTACTCTGGTTCTGGAAACATTTCTAGCGCAGACAGCCGGGCCAGAATGGCATATTGGTTCTGCACAGCTTGGAGGATATAACGGCATAAATGCAGTGACGCCATTGACTGTCGGAGGCTTTCCTATAAAGAATCTAGCGTTATATATTTTTGCCCTGGTATGTATGACGGTTATTTATCTAACCATGCGTATTCTTGAAAAACGAAATCTGGGTTATTGCCTTCTTTCTATACGAGAGAACAGGCAACGCAGTGAAATGTTTGGCTACAATATTTCATTTATTCAGATGATGGTATTTGCTGTCAGTGGAGCAATTGCTGGTCTGGCCGGGGTGCTTTATACCTCATGGGGAGGTTATATTGTCCCATCCGCAGTTGGTATGACACAGGCAACTACGCCGGTTGTTCTTGTCGCGGCAGGAGGACGCAAAAATCCGACCGCAGTTATTATTTTTACATTGATTTATTTGGCGATCTCTCAAAAGCTTGCAGCCAGTGGAAGTCAGTATTCTCTTCTTATTCTGGGACTGATATTACTATTGGTTGTCCTGTTTGTACCAAAAGGGATCATTCATTCTCTATTTGAAATTATAGATCGAAGAATCATTCGAATAGGTCGAAATACAGATATAAGGATAGGGGGCGGGAGTGAGTGAAAGAGAACCTGTTGGAGCTCAGACATGTCAGCAAACATTTTGGTGGATTGAAAGCAGTGGATGATGTGAATCTCACGATCGAAGAAGGTTCTCTCCATTGTTTGATTGGACCCAACGGTGCGGGTAAGACTACAATTTTCAAGTTGATAATGGGAATTTACCCGCCAACTTCCGGTGAAATTTTGTTTAACGGAAAAGATATGACGAAGATTCCTACGTTTCGTCGTGTGCAGAATGGAATTAGTATTAAGATGCAGATCCCAGGTGTTTATCTTGACCTATCTCTTTACGATAACATCAGGATTGCCGTACAAAAATATGTAAGCGTCAGGGAAATACCTGCAGAGATTAATCGCTTGATTGAAATGGTAGGAATCAGTGAAATAGGGAATCCGCTTGTGAGAAATATGCCTCATGGACAGCAGCAATGGCTTGAGATTGCGATGTCACTGGCTTCTAAACCTAAATTACTTCTTCTTGACGAACCGGCTGCCGGTTTGGGACCGGAAGAAACAGAGTTTACGGCAGATATTGTACGCCGAATTAATGAGCTTGGCACTACAATTATTTTTATTGATCATGATATGGATTTTGTGTCGAAAATTGCCCGAAAGACAACAGTGCTTCATTATGGAAAGATATTTGCAGAGGGCACATTTGATGAGATTCATAACAATCAGGATGTGATTAATATTTACCTTGGAAAGGTATAAGAAAGTGTTCTTAAAGGATGGTGCTTATATGTTACGAGTGGAACAGCTTACATCCGGATATGGAGAGATTTCTATTATCCGAAAAATATCCTTTAAAGTACAAAAGGGAGAAATTGTTTCGATTATTGGACGGAATGGCGTAGGAAAAAGTACACTTATGAAAACGCTGATCGGGCTGAATCGCGAAAAATCAGGAAGAATCTACTTTGACAACAAAGATGTAACAGATCTGAAGGCTTACGAGAGGGCTCAGATTGGAATTGGTTATGTCCCACAGGGACATGGCGTATTTCCATTTTTAAGTGTGGAAGAAAATCTTCGTATGGGGGAAACGATAAACAAAAATGAGCGAAATAAAAGTTTGGAGATTGCTTACGAATATTTTCCTCGTTTAAACGAACGCCGCACTCAAAAAGCAGGTACTTTGTCTGGAGGTGAGCAGGCAATGCTTTCCATAGCCAGAGCGCTTGTGGGACGTGCGAAAATGATTCTTTTGGACGAACCGTCAGAAGGGATTCAGCCAAATCTGGCACAGCAGATTGGAGAAATTATTCTACGATGTAGCAGAGAAATGGGATTGACTATCATGCTCAGCGAACAGCATATGGGACTTATACAACAAGTTTCCCAGCATTGTTATGCGATTGATAAAGGAG
>JAJQCO010000082.1 GCA_021202655.1 Clostridiales bacterium
TGACAGAAAGGGGACGGACAGATTGGAGGCATATTCGGGATTTGCCGGAGTATATGATCTGTTTATGGACGACATTCCCTACGGGGAATGGTGTGATTATCTGAGCGGCCTCCTTGCAGAATATGGCGTCAGCGAAGGGCTGGTGCTGGATCTCGGCTGCGGGACAGGGACGATCACCAGGCTTCTGGCCGCCAGGGGCTATGACATGATCGGCGTTGACCTTTCCGGGGAGATGCTTTTCATCGCACAGGAAAAGGAGACGGAGAATCCGGCGGGCATTCTCTATCTCCAGCAGGACATGAGGGAATTCGAGCTGTACGGGACCGTGCGGGCGATTGTCAGCGTCTGCGATTCGATGAATTACCTGACGTCATATGAGGATTTGGTGCAGGTGCTGCGGCTGGCGAATAATTACCTTGATCCGGGCGGCGTCTTTCTGTTCGATCTGAATACGGTTTATAAGTACCGGGAGGAGCTGGGCGAACGGACGATTGCGGAAAACCGGGAGGAGGGGAGCTTCATCTGGGAAAATTATTATGATGAGGATGAGATGCTCAATGAGTATGATCTCACGCTCTTCATCCGCGAGGAGGACGGGCGTTTCCGGAAGCAGGAGGAGACGCATTTTCAGCGGGCGTACGAGCCTGAAACCGTGCGGCGGGCGATTGCCGAGGCAGGTATGGAGTTTGTTGCCATGTATGATGCGTTTACAAGAGAGGCGCCGCGCGAGGACAGTGAGCGCGTGTATGTCATTGCGCGGGAACGAGGGAAGGGAGCGAAACACTGATGTCAGATTATATTGTGCGGGCGATGGCGGCGGACGGACAGATCCGCGCCTTCGCGGCGACGACCGGAGAGCTTACGGAATTTGCGAGGAGCGCCCACAATACCAGTCCGGTGGCGACGGCGGCGCTGGGACGTCTCTTGACGGCAGGCGCCATGATGGGCGTGATGATGAAGGGGGAGGACGACCTCCTGATGCTCAAGGTTGAGGGAAACGGTCCGATCGGCGGCCTGACGGTGACGGCGGATTCCAGGGGAAATGTAAAGGGTTATGTCAACAATCCCGCGGTTATGCTGCCGCCAAACGCAAAGGGAAAGCTGGATGTGGGCGGCGCGCTGGGACTTGGAGTCTTAAGCGTGATCCGCGATATCGGCTTAAAGGAGCCCTATGTCGGACAGACGATTCTGGTGACCGGGGAGATCGCGGAGGATCTGACTTATTATTTCGCTTCCTCTGAGCAGACGCCGTCGAGCGTGGCGCTGGGCGTTCTGATGAACCGGGAAAATACGGTCCGGCAGGCGGGCGGTTTCATCCTGCAGATGATGCCGGGCGCTTCGGAGGAGGTAGTCGGCGGGCTGGAAAAGAAGCTTCAGGGGATGCGTTCTGTCACGGAGCTTCTCGATTCCGGAATGTCGCCGGAGGAAATTCTGGAATCGACGGTCGGCGAATGGGGACTGGAGATTCTGGATCGGATACCGACGCGTTTTCATTGCAACTGCTCGAAGCAGCGGATTGAGAAGGCCTTAATCAGTGTCGGGAGGGCAGAGCTGCAGAGCATGATCGAGGAGGGCAAGACCATCGAGGTCAACTGTCATTTCTGCAATCAGCATTATCCGGTTACCGTCGACGAGCTTAAGGAGCTGCTTGCGCAGGCGAGATAGGCAGATTTGCCATGGCATATGGAAGAAAGTGCCGGCGGCAGATTCTGAAGTCATTCGCAGGGAGGGAAAAGGATGGATCACAAGGCATGGCGTCATTTCCATACGATCACGGAGCATAAGCTTCTGGTGATGATACATTGTTTCAGGGTCGGGCTGTTCCGGCAGGGACTTCTGCATGATCTGTCGAAATACAGTCCGGTGGAATTTATGACCGGTGTGAAATATTTTCAGGGAAACCGCAGCCCCAATGCGGCGGAGCGGGAGGAGAAAGGCTATTCGGAGGCGTGGCTGCACCATAAGGGGCGCAACAGGCATCATTTTGAATACTGGATTGATTTCTCGACGAAGAGCGGCGGCCTCATGGGCTGCCGGATGCCGGTGCGGTATCTGGCGGAGATGGTTATGGACCGGATCGCCGCCTCGAAGGTCTATCGCGGGGCCGAGTATACGGACGCCTCCGCCTGGGAATATTATCAGCGTGAGCAGCCGCATCTGGACGGAATCATGCACCCGGATACGAAGCGGGAGCTGGAGAAGATACTGATGATGCTGCGGGACAAAGGAGAGCGAAGGACGTTTGCCTATATCCGGAAGCTGTTGAAGAGAGGGGACTATTGAGAGATCCAGGAGAGCCCGGGCCGATATCGGCCCGGGCTTTTAGACTGGGTGCGCCTGGCGGTTCAGTCCTTCCGGATGTCTCCGGGGTAGGGGTAGAGCTGCGCATAGGATTCCAGCTCGGATTCGTCGGTCGGCAGCGCCGGAATCAGGCCGGTAAAGTCTGTCGCACAGCCGCACGGAGATTCCGGACGATCCGCCGCGTTGCGAAAGCCGGATTCACAGCGGTATGGATCCGCACCCTTCGGGGGCGTCGGCGGATAGCCTGGATGAGCCGGGGAATCGGCAGGCGTTTTTGGCTTTTGATTTGAATGATGCCGATAGAGTTCCTTCATAAAAAAATCACCACCTCGATGTCAGTATGAGGCGGTGATTTCTTCTTTATACAGGAAAGTGCTGCCAGGCGGTTTTCGCGACCGGTCGGTTTACTGCTCCTTCTGCTTTTCCAGCGCCGCGCCGATGAATCCCTTAAACAGGGGATGCGGGCGGTTTGGCCGGGACTTGAGCTCCGGATGCGCCTGGGTCGCGACAAACCACGGATGGGACGGAATCTCGATCATCTCGATGATCCTGCCGTCCGGAGAGATGCCGGAGAGCATCATGCCGTGATCCTTTAACGCGTTGCGGAAGTCGTTGTTGACCTCGTAGCGGTGGCGGTGGCGCTCATGGATCATCTCCTGTCCGTAAAGCTGGTAGGCCTTGGACTCCTTGTTCAGGATGCAGGGGTAGGAGCCGAGGCGGAGCGTGCCGCCGATGTCCTCGACGTCCTCCTGCTCCGGCATCAGATGGATGACCGGATGCGTGGTGACCGGGTCAAGCTCCGCGCTGTGTGCGTCGGTATATCCGATCACATTGCGGGCAAATTCCACGATCGCCAACTGCATGCCAAGGCAGAGTCCGAGGAACGGGATGCCATGCTCGCGGGCATAATGGATCGCGGCAATCTTGCCGTCGATGCCGCGGGAGCCGAAGCCGCCGGGGACCAGGACGCCGGTGACATCGCTCAGGTATTCGGCGACATTCTCCGGGGTGACCTTCTCGGAATCGATCCATTTGATGTGGACGGTCGCACGGTTGGCGACGCCGCCGTGCTTGAGCGCCTCGACGACGGAGATATAGGCGTCGTGAAGCTGGGTATATTTGCCGACCAGGGCGACGGTGACGTCATGCTTCGGATGCTTCCAGGCGTCGATCATGGCGCGCCATTCGGTGAGATCCGGCTCGGGACAGGGGAGCTTTAAGCACTCGCAGGCGACCTCGGCCAGATGCTCCTGCTCCATCGCCAGAGGGGCTTCGTAGAGGACCTCCACGTCCAGATTCTGGAGCACGTGGTTTTTCGGTACGTTACAAAACAGGGCGATCTTGGCGCGGATGCCGTCGTTTAACGGGTGTTCGCTGCGGCAGACCAGAATGTCGGGCCAGATACCCATCCCCTGCAGATCCTTGACGCTGGCCTGGGTCGGCTTCGTCTTCAGCTCGCCGGAGGCCTTCAGGTAGGGGATCAGAGTCACATGGATCGCGGTCTCATGGCCGATTTCATGCTGAAACTGCCGGATCGCTTCCAGGAAGGGCTGGCTTTCAATGTCTCCGACCGTGCCTCCGACCTCGATGATCGCGATCTCGGTCTCCTCGGTCGAGTAATTGCGGTGAAAGCGGCTCTTGATTTCGTTCGTGATATGGGGGATAACCTGAACCGTGCCTCCACCGAAATCACCGCGGCGTTCCTTGTGCAGGACGCTCCAGTATACCTTGCCGGTGGTGACATTTGAGTTCTTTGTCAGGCTTTCATCAATAAAACGCTCGTAATGTCCCAGATCCAGGTCTGTCTCCGCGCCGTCGTCTGTGACAAAAACCTCGCCGTGCTGCACCGGGTTCATGGTGCCGGGGTCGATGTTGATGTAGGGATCAAACTTCTGCATGGTGACCTTGTAGCCGCGGGCTTTCAGCAGACGGCCCAGGGATGCTGCGGTGATTCCTTTGCCCAGGCCGGACACAACGCCGCCTGTCACGAAAACATATTTCACTGGCATGGATGAAACCCTCCTTTTGGATATGTGGGGAAAGCTGTGTTGCAATCGGAGTGAAAAAAATAACTCATCTATTATACCTCGAAGCAGGAGGGAAATCCAGTTGTTTTTTAGAAATTTATATATTTTTAGCAGGCGTTTCCTTGATTTCTGAAAGGACACCCGCTATAATGAAGCGTAGTGTTCCAAAGCGGCCTGGAAAATCGTCCGGGAAGGGCGACGGGAGGCGGTTTTGGACCGAAGGAAGACGAACAGGAGATTTGGATATAAATGAATTTTACAAATCACGGCCAGTCGGAAGGCGGAGACGGGGGCAAATTCCCGAAGAAT
>JAJQCO010000033.1 GCA_021202655.1 Clostridiales bacterium
TACCCAGGGCGATCTTGTTGCTACCATGCTCCTTCTCCTTACTGTACAGATATCCCCGCCTCCTCCTGTCGCACAGATAGCAGGGCGATTTCTCTACCGTATACACCGCGTCAAAAATCTGGCTCTCGAAGATCGTCACTGGGATCTGCATCAGCCTTGCGTTATACTCGATCACCTTCCGGTTTGCCTCGCTGTAGCCCGGATCCATCACCAGAAAGACCAGCTCGAAAGGAAATTTATTGTGCCGGTGCAGCTCCTGAAACAGCTTCGCCATGAGCATGGAATCCTTCCCTCCGGAAATACAGACGGCAATCCGGTCTCCCGGACTGATCAGCTCATATGTATTCACCGCTTTGGCAAAACGGCTGAACAATTCTTTATGGAAACGCTTGCGAATGCTCTTCTCAATATCAAGGCAGCGCTGTTTATCTACCGGCTGACCGTCTTCCGGGTTAAAGCGCTCCCATTCATCAATCGTCAAAATCATGCTCATTCCTCCTGGATGTCTACCAGGATTTTAATGCGAAAACCAGATTCTGTCAACACAGACACGTTTTCCTGCGTATGTCATAAACGGAAGACAAAAAATACGCAGGCTTCTCATTTCTGAAAAGCCTGCGCACAGTGCAAACAGATTTGTCGTCTTATCAGTCAAGATAGTTCCCGACCGGAGACATATTATACTGCTTCTTTACTTCGAGGACGATCGAGCCGTCCGGCTGGGTCTCCTCAGACAGGATCCGATATTTCCTGCGATCCCGCTCCAGACCTGCCTTGTATTTCTTCACTTCCTCCTGAACGAGCTTTCTCGCATAATCATTGCCGAGATCCTCCTTCAGCAGAAAATGTAACGTCTGTGTAATGCATGCAGCCTGAATTCGTTTCATGATGTAACCTTCCCTTTCTTCGCGGATATTTCCCCTGATATGGGCTTCAGAGGTTTTCTGACTTTTCGCCATTACGGATGCCCACGGTTATATTTTATCAAAAACCATTTTCTTTTGTAAGCATAATTTTTATTTTTGTTTATAATTCAGGCGCAGTATCTCGCGTTTTTTGTGCATTATGCGCAATTCGTTCGGTTCTCTGATAGCTCGCGGACAAGATCGCAGCCGCACCAGCAGCTGGTCAGAAGCTCCGCGCCCTCGCGTATCTGCCCCTCATCCAGGCTTGCATATCCTAACACCATGGTCGCAGGCCGGACAGGCTTCCTTTCGGCCGTCGGCTCCTCCCCGCACGCACCCGGCAAGGACGTGGCTAACGCCTTTTCCTCCCCCGTCGCGCGGATATCATAACTGCTCAGGCCATATACGCGCACCCCCGCTGCCGCCGCCTGCCGTATGAGCTCCTCCTCCGTCCGCCCACACCGCTCTGTCAGCAGGATATGGATTCCGGCATTTTCCCCGTGAATGACAAAACGCTCCTCCAGCGGGCGGATCGCCGCCAGCAGCATATCGTGCTTTGCCTTGTAAATGGCGCGCATCCGGTTTAAATGCCGCTCAAAATATCCCCCCGCCAGAAACTGATACAAAATGTTCTGGTCAATCCGCGATACCGTGGACGCGTAAAACCCGGCCTCTGCCCGGTAGACTCTCAGAAGCTCCGGCGGCAGAACCATATAGCTGACACGGATTGCCGGGGCAATGCACTTCGAAAATGTACCGAGATAGATCACCCGCCCCTGCCGGTCCATCCCCTGCAGTGCCGGGATCGGCTTGCCCTTATAGCGGAACTCACTGTCATAATCATCCTCGATCAGATAGCGGCCTTCCCGCTCC
Organism: Clostridiales bacterium; assembly: GCA_021202655.1. Taxonomy (GTDB): domain Bacteria; phylum Bacillota; class Clostridia; order Lachnospirales; family Lachnospiraceae; genus Brotaphodocola. The sequence goes on from JAJQCO010000033.1 coordinate 1,779, forward strand.
GACGCCCAGTTCAGCAGCTCCCGTCTGCGCCCCACAGACATCACCGCTCCCGTCGGAAACTGGTGAGACGGCATGACGTAAGCAATGCGGGCGCCGCTCGCTGCCAGAAGCTCCGGGCGCATGCCGGACTGATCCATCTCAATCGGCGAGACCGGATGCCCAAGGCTGCGCAGAACCAGATAAGCCTGCCGGTAGGTCGGATTTTCCATGGCAATCCGGATATCCGCATCCAGCGGGGTCAAACCGTCCGCCGATTTTCCGGCTCCCTGCATCCGCCGCGCCGTCCCGGCAGAATCCGCCCGCAGGATCTGTGAGAGCAGCATCAGAAGATACTCGCTTCCCGCACCCACAATGATCTGATCCGCGCTGCATTCTACCCCGCGGGCTGAGTGCAGATAGCCGCGGATCGCCTCGCGCAGTCCCGGCTCTCCCTGGTGGTTTCCCGAATGAAACATCTCCCGGTTATCATCCACCAGCGTATTTCGGCTGAGCTTACGCCAGGTGTTGTAGGGAAAGCTCTTAAGATCAATCCCCCTCGGTGAAAAATCGATCCGGCAGGACACCGCCGATTCCTCCTCGCTGGTCTCCATCTCCTCCCGGATCCTGGGACCCGCCTCCACCATCCCCTCTATCTTCGCCACATAGACGCCGCGGTACGGCCTGGTCTCCACATAGCCCTCCGCCAGAAGCTGATCGTAGGCCATCTGTGTCGTACTCCGGCTTATCTTCAAATGCTCCGCCAGCGCCCTGGTTGACGGCAGACGCTCTCCCGCGGCGAGTCCCCCGCTCCGGATCTCCCCGCAGATATACGCATAAATCTGCTCATACATCGGTTTTTCCGACTGCGGATCAAGCGGTATCAAAAGATCCATATTCCTTCCCCTCTCTGAAACTACAGGATCTGCCGTCGGCAGCTCCTTCCGTATGCTATGGCAAAGCCAAAGGCAGGCGTCCACGCGCCTGCCCCTGTTCTTCTTCCTTTATTTCTGAATCTTGAATGAACTTTTCAGCGAGACGATCCGGTTGAACACCGGCTCCCCCGGCCTGCTGTCCTTGCAGTCCACACAGAAATATCCGTTGCGGACAAACTGGAAGCTGTCATAGGCCTTCGCCTGCGCCAGCGCCGGCTCCACGTAACACTTTTTCAGAATCGTCAGGGAATTCGGGTTCAGGTTCAGCGTGCCGTCTTCATTCAGCTTGCCCTTCTCCTCATCCACAATATTTTCATACAGGCGGCACTCCACCTGCCTGGCGTCCATTGCATTCACCCAGTGGATCGTGCCCTTTACCTTGCGCCCCGCAAAGCCCGAACCGCTCTTCGTCTCCGGATCATAGGTCGCATGAACCACGGTCACATTGCCGTCCGCATCCTTCTCACAGCCTGTACAGGTCACGAAATAGGCGCTCATCAGACGCACCTCATTCCCCGGGAAGAGGCGGAAATATTTGCGCGGCGGAATCTCCATGAAATCCTCGCGTTCGATATAGAGCTCCCGGCCAAAGGTCACGGTGCGGGATCCCAGCTCCGGGTTCTCCAGGTTATTCGGAACCTCCAGCTCCTCTGTCCTGCCCTCCGGATAATTGTCGATCACAAGCTTCACCGGATCCAGAATCGCCATCATGCGCGGCTTTTTCAGCTTCAGATCCTCGCGGATGCAGTATTCTAACAGCGCGTAATCCACCGAGCTGTTTGCCTTCGCCACACCGACCAGATCCACAAAGGTGCGGATCGACTCCGGCGTATAGCCCCGCCTGCGCAGCGCCGCGATCGACACCAGACGCGGGTCATCCCAGCCGTCCACAATGCCGTCCTCTACAAGCTTCTTGATATAGCGCTTCCCTGTCACCACATTCGTCAGGTAGAGCTTCGCAAACTCAATCTGACGCGGCGGGTTTTCAAACTCACACTCATGCACCACCCAGTCGTACAACGGCCGGTGATCCTCAAATTCCAGCGTGCAGATCGAATGCGTGATATGCTCGATCGCATCCTCGATCGGATGTGCGAAATCATACATCGGATAGATGCACCACTGATCGCCCGTATTGTGGTGGCTCTGGTGCGCCACCCGGTACAGAACCGGATCTCTCATATTAATATTCGGGGAGGCCATGTCGATCTTGCCCCGAAGCACCTTTGAGCCGTCCGGATACTTGCCTTCCTTCATCTCCTCAAAAAGCTTCAGGTTCTCCTCCACGCTGCGGTTGCGGTACGGGCTCTCCCGTCCCGGCGTCTTAAAATCGCCGCGATACTCGCGGATCTCCTCCGCCGTCAGATCGCAGACATAGGCCTTGCCCTTCTTAATAAGAAGGACGGCCTTCTCATACATCGTCTGAAAATAATCAGAGGCAAAGAACAGCCTGTCCTCAAAATCCGCCCCAAGCCACTTAACGTCTGCCAGAATCGATTCGACAAACTCGGTCTTCTCCTTCGTCGGATTCGTATCGTCAAACCGCATATTAAATTTGCCGCCATACTCTTTGGCAAGTCCATAATTAAGGAGGATCGACTTCGCGTGTCCGATATGCAGATATCCGTTCGGCTCCGGCGGAAATCTGGTCTGTACGTGATCATACACACCCTCTGCCAAATCCCTGTCAATCTCCTGCTCGATAAAATTTCTGGAAACTGTCTCTTCCATCTTCCCTTCCTCCTCACAGTCGTCCCGGCTCGCCTGCGTCCGTTATTCTAACGACATAAATCTTTCCCTTTAATCGCCATAAGCATAGCACATTTTCCTCGATTAGAAAAGGGATTTTTTCCCGACATTCCCCGTCACGCCCGCTTTCCCTCCGTCATAAAGTATAATAA
>JAJQCO010000178.1 GCA_021202655.1 Clostridiales bacterium
AAAACCGGTCATGTTCTCCGGCCATGTGTACACCGTTCATTACAAGGGCTCCTTTGGCAAGGAAAATCCCTGCCGCGTGGAGGACGGGATCATTTACGGCCCCGGCGTCCTGGATATGAAGGGCGGTCTGATCATCGCGCTGTATGCCGTGAAGGCGTTAAATGCCATCGGCTATGACGCGCATCCGATCAAGTTCCTTGTCGACGCAGAGGAGGAGTCTGACCATGTGGGCAACGACTGCGACAAATATATGACCGAGGAGAGCCGGGGCGGCCTCGTCGCCTTTAATATGGAATGCGGCGAGCTGCAGAATCGTCTGTGTACGGCCCGCAAGAGCCAGTTTACCTACTATCTGACGGTAGACGGGATCGGCGGACATGCCGGAAACGATTTCCTGCGCGGGAGGAATGCGATTCATGAGGCGACGCACAAGATTGAGGAGATCATCAAGCTGACGGATCTGGATCAGGGGACGACTGTGACAACCGCCGTCATCAAGGGAGGCGGACATACCAGCGGAATCGCGGATCACTGCGAGGTTGTGTTTGATGTGCGCGTGAACAACGAGGATGAGGCAAAGCGGATCATGGACGCCATGTATGAAATCGCTGGCAGAACCTATATCGACGGAACCACCACAAAGCTGGATTATTATCGTGCAAAGCTGGCTCCCCTTCAGGAGACAGAGGACGTGCTCCGCTTTTTCAATCTGATCAACAAGGTGGCGGTAGAGTCCGGGTTTGAGCCGTTTGGAAAGATCCACAGAGGAGGAGCGACCGACGCGGGAAATATCTACGCCGCCGGCGTCCCGGTTGTCGACGCATGCGGAATCCGCGGAGATTTCGCCCACAATAAGAAGGAATACGGAGTCCAGGAATCTCTGTACGACCGGGCAAAAATCTTTGCCGGCGTCGTGGTAAAAATTGAGGAGATGTAAATCGCATGAATATACCGATGACACCGCTTTTCGGGGTGGCAGCCGCAGGATCCGTAGCTTTTCTTCTGATTGCGATTATGAAATTCGGCTGGGGGGTGGCGAAAGCCGCCCCCGTCGGGATGCTGCTTTCCGGTCTGGTTGCGATTTTTTTGTACCGGTCGGAGCCGGCGGCGATCGCGCTGGAGGCGGGGAAGGGTGTGTGGAACGCGGCGACAATTCTGCTCGTCATCTGGCCGGCCATTTTCTCCTACGAAATGATCTGCGAGAGCGGGGGATTTCAGGCGATTTGCCGCGGAATTCAGGCCTTAACCAGGCATGAGCTTGTCCAGATTCTGATACTGGGCTGGATCTTTCCGAGCTTTTTACAGGGCATTACCGGTTTTGGCGTAGCGGTGGCCGTAGGCGCGCCCCTGCTTCTCAGTATCGGCGTAAAGCCCTTTTACAGTATCGTGATCGTCGTGCTGTGCCACTGCTGGGGCGCTACCTTTGGGACGCTGGCGCTGGCCTGGGAGGCGCTGATTGCGCAGACGGGAATCAATTCTCAGCAAACCGTGACGGCTGCCGTCCTGGCCGCATCCATGATCTGGATTTACAATCTGATCTGCGTATGCTTCTGCCTGTGGCTGTATGGAAAGCAGCGTGCATGGAAGGAATCGGCGTCGCTGGTGCTTTTTCTCTCTCTGATTCTCGGCGGCGGGGAGCTGCTTTTGGCTCCTTCTCATGCGACGATTGCCTGCTTTCTCCCATCCGCACTGGGGCTGGTGGCAATCTTTGGCGTCTGCAGGACAGAGAGGTGGAGGCGTCCCTGGAGAATCGAAGACAGCCGGATCATGGACCGGAAGGAGCAGAAGGAAACGGACAGTCAGAGCATGAGCTTTCACCAGGCATTTTTGCCTTATTATGCGCTCACGGGGATTACGATTTTCTGCCTGTTGATTCCGCCGGTGAACCGCCTTTTAAGCCAGTGGAAGCTTGGCTTTTCCTTTCCTGAAACCGTGACCGCATCTGGGTTTGTGACAGCGGCGGAGAGCCTGTTTTCTCCCTTAAAGCCCCTGACCTATGCGGGAAGCTTTCTGGCGTTGTCCGCCGTGTTGAGCGGTCTGTATTACCGGAAAAAAGGTCTGATCTGTAAGGGCATGATTGCCAGCGTGTGGAAGAAAACCGTACAGAAATGTATGTCGCCTACGATTGCCATTACCTGCTTTATCATAATGTCAAAATTTATGAGCAGCAGCGGTCAGATCTATGTCCTTTCCCAGGGTGTGGTCTCACTTCTCGGGCGATATTACGTGATTGCCGCGCCGTTTTTCGGAATGCTGGGCGCATTTATCACGAGCAGCAATATGTCAGCCAATATCCTGCTGGGCAATTTTCAGAGAACCGCGGCGGATTTTCTGGGCGTCAATCCGGCGCTCACCGCGGCCCTGCAGACCGTGGGAGGAATTCTGGGAAATGCGTTCGCGCCCGGCTGCGTCATGATGGGAATCTCGACAACCGGTTATGCGCAGGGAGAAGGAACGATCTTAAAAACCATTCTTCCGATTTCCCTGATCTGTGCCATCGTGTTTGGCGTGTTCGGTTTCCTTTTGTTGTGAGACATTAAAAGGAGAAGAAAACCAGGAAGGCAGAGGACAGAGTATGACAGAGATAAAAAAGAAACCAATTAAAATTGTAGAAACGGTGCTGCGCGACGCGCATCAGTCGCTGTTAGCCACAAGGATGAGTACCGAGCAGATGCTTCCGATCGCGGACAAGATGGATCAGGTCGGGTATCATGCGGTGGAATGCTGGGGCGGCGCTACCTTCGACACATCGCTTCGTTTCCTGAAGGAGGATCCATGGGAGCGCTTAAGGAAGCTGAAGGAGCATTTTAAACATACCAGGCTGCAGATGCTTTTGCGCGGGCAGAATCTCCTGGGATACAGCCATTACTCCGACGATGTAGTAGATTATTTCTGCCGTAAGGCGGTAGCAAACGGGATTGACAATATCCGTATGATGGACTGTCTGAATGACATCCGCAACCTGGAAACCTCGATGAAGGCGACAAAGGCGGAGGGAGGACGGGCGATCGCGGCGCTGGTGTATACCCTGGGAGACGCCTACACGCTGGATTATTGGAAGGATGTGGCAAAACGGATCGAGGATATGGGAGCGGATGAGCTGGGGATCAAGGACATGGCCGGACTTCTGACGCCCTACCGCGCCGGGGAGCTGGTGCGGGCGCTCAAGGAGACGGTTCATATTCCGGTGGCGATGCATACCCATTATACTGCCGGCGTCGCCTCCATGACCTATCTGAAATCCGTGGAAGCCGGCTGTGACAGCATCGACTGCGCCATCTCTCCGCTGGCACTGGGAACCAGCCAGCCGGCGACCGAGGTGATGGCGGAAACCTTCCGGGGAACGCCCTATGATCCGGGACTGAACCAGGAGCTTCTGGGAGAGATCGCGGATTATTTCGAGACGATTCGGCAGGAGGCGATCGAGAGCGGTCTGCTCAGCACGAAGGTGCTGGGAGTAAACATCAAGACCTTGCAGTATCAGGTGCCCGGCGCCATGATGACCAATCTGGACGCCCTCCAAAAGGGGGCCGGTCAGGAGTATAAATACCGCCAGGTTCTGGAAGAGATCCCGCGTGTGCGCAGGGATTTCGGGGAACCGCCGTTAGTCACGCCCTCCTCGCAGATTGTGGGGACGCAGGCAGTGATGAATGTGATTTGCGGAGAACGCTATCAGATCATTTTAAACGAATCGAAACGTCTCCTGGAGGGACAGTTTGGGCAGACGGTCAAGGAAGCGGATCCGGAGGTAAAGAAGAAAATCGTCGGGGACGAGCCCTGTATTTCCTGCCGCCCCGCAGATCTGATCAAGCCTCAGCTGGCGCAGTTTGAGCGTGAATGCAGTCCCTGGAAGCAGCAGGATGAGGATGTGCTGACCTACGCCATGTTCCCGGATGTCGCAAAGACCTATTTTGAGTACCGGGAGGCGCAGCAGACGGGAATCGACCTTTCGGTCGCCGATCTGCAATCCGGGGCATATCCGGTATGAAAAGGATTTGAAAAGAAGGAGGAAGCCATCATGGCAAAAGAAATCATTTTTACGAAGGAGGCTCCGGCTGCGGTCGGCCCCTATATTCAGGCGGCAAAGTCAAACGGCGTCGTCTATTGCTCCGGACAGCTGGGACTGATCCCGGAGACCGGCGAGCTGCCGGAGGGCGTGGAAGCTCAGGCCCATCAGTCCATGAAGAATCTGGGCGCTGTGCTGAAAAAAGCCGGTTCTGATTACGACAGAATCCTCAAAACTACCATTTTCCTGGCGGACATGAAGGATTTTGCGGCGGTCAACGCCATTTACGAGTCATACTTTGACGGCAAGTTCCCGGCGAGATCCTGTGTGGAGGTAGCCGGACTTCCGAAAGGGGGACTGGTGGAGGTCGAGTGTATCGCGGAAGGTTAAAAGCGCACGAACGGTGAGAGGCGCGGCGTGCTTATAAGGGAAGGGGCTGTGAAAAACAGCTTTAATAATAAAGAAGACTTTGGATATACGCTTGTGTATCGAAAGTCTTCTTTTTTGCCGTGACATATAAAAAGAGCCATCTGTGGCAGGGCTGTATTTGTGTTACAATTCTTAAAAATGTTAAGAAAATATC
>JAJQCO010000242.1 GCA_021202655.1 Clostridiales bacterium
GTATCTCCAGCTATCCATTTTTGGACCGTAGGTTCTCTTACGAAGCGTATTCGTCTATGGATGCCCGGTAATAGTCCGGGCAGTCTGTGATATATGACACAGACAGTCTTATTTAGCTTCTACCGTTAGCGCATACATTTCGTATGCACACCCCGTATATTACGGGTTCACCAGATTTTCATAACTGAATACATACAGTTGTGCCACTTCTTAAAAAATGGTAACTGTTCGAGACATAATTGTGGTCCGTGACATCTTTTATGATGCCAAACCGTTTCTGGAGGCATTTTGCGAACTTATAAGTGGTGGATTCCAACATTATTACCCTCGGTTTCCCGATATTTTTCAGGGGATTAGACTATATCTTGGGCTTGCCCCTGTTACCGGGACTCGCCCCTCCGTGTTTGGATTACCTACTCTACTTACTTTGCTATGCAGCGTTTTTCTCGCTGTCAGCCGTTTTCGATAGTCGTTAGAGAACAAAGCCTGTTAAGCTTTATCCTATGGGATTGTCATACCCTTAATGAGGGCTGCAGACTTCCTTACCGACCTGCTTCGTCCTGTTTCGATGCTGGTATCTGCATTTCTGCCTTGACCAGCGGTCTTAGTCCGGTTCTGCCCATTTAACGGAGTTCATTTTTCGCAGGAGCTTGCCTGCGCCACCCAAGGAATCATTTCAGGTGTTCCATATACAGAATAGGCGATATTTTCATCCGCCTTCCATTCTGCGCACTTATCGTTCAGGCGCTGCATGACTGCCAGCGCAAACGGTTTTGCCTCCGGATCTGTGTGTGACTTTCCGGTCATGCGGACACACATTTCATACAGTCCCGCATAGCCCAGAGAGATCGTCGAATAACCCCCATACAGGAGTTTGTCGATTGTTTCGCCCTTTTTCAGGTGCGCAAGCGCACCATGCTGCCAGAGAATCGGCGCGACGTCGGAGATCGTCCCAAGAAGCCGTTCATGTCGGCATCTCAGCGCCTTATGGCAGAGTTCCAGCCGCTCATCCAGGATTTTCCAGAAGCGGTCCATGTCACCATTCGAGGAACAGGCGACATCCACAAGATTAATCGTTACGACACCCTGGTTGAAGCGCCCGTAAAATTTGTGTGTGCCGTCCGGATTGCGCTGGTTGTCTTCTACCGTTAAAAAAGAACGACATCCCATACAGGTATAGACATTTCCATTCTTCAGTTTTCTCATCATTTTCGCGGAAATGTAATCCGGTACCATCCTCTTGGCTGTACACTTCGCGGCCAGTTCGGTCAGGTACCAGTATTTGGAATCTTCAGTAATATTGTCCTCGTCCAGCACATAAATCAGCTTCGGGAACGCAGGCGTAATATACACGCCTTTTTCGTTCTTTACGCCAAGAATGCGCTGTCTCAAGGTTTCTTCAATGACCAGTGCCAGGTCGTCCCTGGTCTGTCCTTCCGGAACCTCATCGAGGTACATGAATACGGTAATGAAAGGTGCCTGCGCGATAATCACGCGTTTTCGCGTGCGCGGACTATATTTTCCGGCTGTCGTTGCCAGCCGGCCCTGCCCTCCGGATGTGTGCCTGTCTCACATCCTCCTGGGTTACACTCATCGCCCATAGTCTCTACATCTTCATTCTGACTGTATAAAAACATTGTTATAAAAATCAGAATGCTCGACACGGTATTGCCTGCTATCCGTTTCCGGATCGTAGGGTCTCTTACGAAGTGTCTTCGCCCATGGATATCCCATTTGGGATAATCTGCCATTGTCAGGCAGATGGCCTTATTCAACTTCTACCGTCAGCCCACCTAACGATGGACACCCGCTGGCGCGGTTCACAGGGTTTTACAACGGCCAATCTCTAACCGTTCGTCGTAAGGAGTGTAATAACCTGGTACTGAATTGTTTGCACTCCCTGCTGGATTTCCTTTCTTACTCTTTTTTCCGCAATGCTGTTAACAGTTTCTTCGCTGGTTTCGATGCCAGCTTCCGTAAGTTCCAGAGCTACCTGTCTCCTGTATTTCTCTCGCGCCACCTGTACAAACGGCGCCAGATGAGACAGGGTAATGCTTTGACCCGTTCTTCCGAATCATATTTGCGTTTATGATTCAGCCTGACTATTTCTTTCCCGGTTTTGCGTACCGGAACGATATGCTTCGGTGCTGCTTCGCAGCAGCCCTAACGGATGTCTCTCACATCCGATAGTCGATACAATTGATATTCTTTATGTGTAGATAAACTGGAACGTATGATTTGTTTTGGTTTTTCCGTCCATGTATCTTCCTGCTTGGCTTTCTGATACATGCAGAAATTTTGCTACCGCCCGGATCGTTTTGAACTCATATTTTTTATCAACCACGATACACTTAAATCGTGGGTGTTTTGAGTATGCGATCGTTGGCTCTTTTCCATTTGTGTATGCACGCCGGTTGTTTTCCGACTGGGTTACCCATTCGAGGTTGTCTGCCCGGTTGTTATCGAAATTCCCGTCGATGTGATCAACGGTATTTGTCGTTTGGCTGTGTCCGTCTACGAACGCATGTGCCACAATACGGGCAAGGTTTAAGTTTCGCCTTTTGTGCTCAGAGTTGTAAAGCGATACATATACCCTTCCACTAAGCTGGTTTTTTGTTGTATGCAGCAAATAATAAGAGCGATATCGTTCTGCATATTTCCGGATCCTTCCGTAATTGGATACGTCATAATCTTCATATCCAAGTACAGGAACCCATTTTTCATCCGGATAATCGTCAGATTGATAATCCAGTTTCGAACAGTCCATACTGTTCTGCCTGTTTTGCTCCTGTTTTATACGTTTTCGATCTTTTGCCATATTGTAATGATGCAGTAGTTCTTTATCCGATGCGATAAATGTTCGGGCCAGTGAATTGCGTGAAATCCCGATTGCATCTGCAATCCCGGTTAAAGGAATATCGCTGTCCAGGCGGTCAATGATCTCCTTCCGGTGCTTGTTCAGAAATTTCTGATTGGATGGGGTAAGGTACCGGACGTCTGCTTTAACCAGTTCCCACTGGTTAATCGCTTCGGCCAACTGTTTCCGGTTCACCCCAAGAACTTTTGCAATATATGATTTGGATCGTCCTTCTTTTTCGTACAGATATGTAATGGTGTCTTTCAATAGTTCGATCTTCTCTTTGGTAGAAAGGGTGTTTTTCTGAGTCATCTCAAAACTCCTTTCTCCTATGAATATCAATCACGAGATTGGCTTTCCAGCCTTACCTCGTTAGCTGTGCGATAATGCGCACAACCCCGGTCTCTGCCGGTTCCTATCGTAATGGCAGTCTGTTTTTACCATACTGGTTTGAACTTACGGATGCGATAATCTGTGTAGCGATGTTGCACGCGGTCAGGAAGCTGTTTGGCTTCTCGATCATCGTTTCGCTGATCACCGTTCCATTCTGGAGCATGTCCTCCAGGTTGCAAAGGCAGCAGTTATGCTCCCTCTGCGCGAAATAATCCGAATCATGAAAATGGATTATTCCTTCTTTGTGTGCTTCCACGATATCCTGTGGAAGCAGGATTCTCTCCGTCAGGTCCCGGCTTACCTCGCCGGCCATATAATCACGCTGGGTCGAATTGATGACCGGATCCTTATTGGAGTTCTCCTGTTTTGCCTCCTCGTTGGCCAGATTGATGAGTGCCAGAATCCCGTTATCTGTGGTATTGGCCTTACGGGCCATACTCCGCTTATAGCGGTAACGGATGTACTTCTGTGCTACCTCATATCCCCGCATTTCCATGATTCCGGTTTCAACCATCTCCTGGATATCCTCAACGCCGATGGCGCGGTTAAACGCTGCCGCCTGCTTCTCAATATTCGAAGCGATTGCCTGGATCTGGTACGGGTTCAGCTGGTGGATTGCGTCCACCTCATTGTTTGCGGCTTCAATGGCTTTTACGATTTTCTCTCCGCAAAAATCAACCTCTTCGCCGCTTCTCTTCATAACCTTCATTTGTGTAATCCTCCTTATTCGATTTATTTCCTCCTGAAATTAGACAAGCAATCTAAAATCAGTTGGCAATGCTAATATGAAGAATTGAAAAGCAAATAAAATGCGGATCTGGCATTTCAGACCCGCAAATTCTTACTCGTTACAAAATGTCCCAGGAATCCCGGATACTTCACTCAGAACATGATCAAAGATGTATTCTGTGTCTTCTGGGAGCATATTTTCTCCCATACCGTAAGTCAAAATATTGTAAATATCATCCGGAGCGTCCGGGAACACGATTACACTTCCCTTATCCCGGTCGAACCACCCGGTGTTTTCTACACATTTGTTTTCGGCCAAAACAATCTTTTCTCCTCTTTTCCCGACAGTAAAACCAGGAAAGACGTTGCTCTGCTGCCAGAAATCAAAGCGTCCAAGCCCGTTGTGCTTCCGATTCTGAGCTTTGATCATAGTCGCGATGCGATTTCCTGCTTCTTTCGTAAGCCTGTCCAGATCTTTTAAGAAATCCGGGTTAGAAAGTTTTTCAGCATCCCGGTTTGTCCAGATTCCGTGATGAACCAGACAGGCTGCCGTATTCTGATACAGTTCTCTTCGGAAAGAAGTCTCATACCGGCGGTCGCATTCCCACGCACGTTCCGCGACTCCCTGTTCGACCAAATACCGGCTGACCCACCGTGTAATATCAAAGATATTCGAATGCGCGGATGGGATCAGCTTTCCTTCCAGGATCTGCGTGTAAAACTGAATCATCTTTCTGCGAATAGACGACTCATCTTTCGCAAATTCTTCTTTTCGCATGTTGTGCTTCGTGCCGACAGTCAGTGTCAGTTGGTTCCCTTTCACGGACACGTATCTTATTCTGTCCATTGTGTTGTTTCCTCCTTACTCATTGCAATAGTCGAAAAATTATCTGCTTTCTATATGAAGGAAGGAAACAAGAATAAAAAAGCGGCTGCCTAAGACAACCGCGTCTGAAAGAATGTTTGTACTTCTGTTACATCATCTGGATGAAACAAGGGGTATTCGATACTGCTCTTGGCACAAATTTCGCGTCCGGATTCAAAAATGATACGGAGCCTGTCGGCCTCTTTGTTTCCTTCTCCGATGAGAATAGTTCCGTGATACCGAAAGAGATTCAATCTGGTACAGAGTGCGTTCAGAGCATCCAAATCAAATTCTTCAACCGGATGGACAATTTCTTGTCCGCCTGATACCCCGGACATAACAAAATGCGCTTCCCCATTTTCTTTTTGCTCGGCACGATATACAGTCGATTCGGCTGCGTCGTTACGCACCGTCATATCAAACAGTCGAATTCGATCTTCCTCCAGTTCTTTTCGTCTTTTTGCGAGTTCTTCATCATTTTTGACGGCGGAGTCGTAAGATGCTGCAAATAGCACGGCCCACAGGATTACGAAGATTAAGACAGTACGAATCAATGGATGAATAGCCATAAATAGTTCTCTCCCTTGTGTCTAATATGCGCATCTATCTTTTACGCTTCTCCTGCCAATTTCTTTTTCCTCGTTTCGAACTCATTTTTTGTATCAATGAAATCGAAGCCTGTTACCAAAAACATCAGACTGTTTCGGGTATTGCCGTTTTTGTCCGTATAAGTGTCTGGAATTGCTTTTGTCTCTATTTCGATCCGGCTTCCTTTGCAGAAGTTTGCTGCGATTGTTTCCGCAAACTTTCCGAACGCAGCTACAGGGATAAAGGTAGGATCCGCTGCTTTGCCTGATGTGCTTTTGACTGCCAGTCGGAAATTCAGCACTGCTACTGACGGTTTGGTTTTTGATCCATTCGTTTTGGACAGAGCAAGATCAGTCGCAATGTTTCCTGAAAATACACATTTATTCATGGTTGTTTCTCCTTACATTTTTTTTGTATTTGCGATCAGCCACATTTTGTGCCATCCCGCTGGTTCTATTATGGAAAATCAGCTTTTTCATTTTTGGGGGATCATCTGATATAATCCATTTCGTTTAACAAACTTTTTTCATGATTTTCTTCTGGTGTATGGAATTCGGTCAGCTCATTCCGGTAGCTGAGCGTAATATTCTTCAGCGCTATTTCCGCGCTCTCTATCGCTTCGCGCATATCCATTGGAAGTTCTCTTTGAGCGATTCGATCCAGCCGGTCTCCTTCTCTTACATAGCAGGAGGTCTTGACTGGTTTTACAAATGCGCAATAATGCGTCTGCTCTTCTACTTTTCTGATCGCAATTTCTTCTTCATGGCATCGGTCTTTTTCCGCGTGAATGGAAATACCAGGAAACTCTCCCATAAGGCAGAAGGCCGCTTCTTCTGCCGCTCCTTTAAAATCAACGATATTTTCATCCCGTACCTGTGCTTTGGTAAATGATAAACCGGTTTCCTGTGCCGTTTTCAGGACAAAGCCGAACGGAGCGTGATCGGACAAATCACGTTCCAGAATGACTGCTACCACAGGTGTCTCATATTCTTTTAAATCTGGCTTAAACCCATGTCCGAGCGGTTCACCATCAATATCCACTCGTATCGCATAGTGGCCATAGTCTCTCGGGTTCTCGAATTCCCGCCTTCCGCTCTGCAGCCATCCGGCTATTTTGTCTGCATGATAGCTGACTGCATTCACTACGCTATCCATCATCGTATCATAGTCGATGAAAGAACTAACCGCTGGTTTTCCGTCATGCACCAGGCGGCTTAACAGTTCTGAGTTCGTCCGTCCCACATGCAAGTTCTTTGTATGCCCGAAATTCATCGCCAGAGCACTCTCCGGGTTATCCCATAAGCTTTTTCGTATTTCGTTCCCAAGCGTTTTCTGATCCATTTGCATAATATAGCTGCTTGCCATATCATTCCCCTCCTTTTTGAGCAAAAAAAAGAAACCATCCGATGTAATATGGAAGATTTCTTTTTAGACAAAACTGGATGTGTACTAGGGAACGTGTGTGGATGAGATTCAGTTCAGGCTATAATGTACATTTAATTGCGTTACTGATCTACGATCGGCGGATTTGTATGCGGTTTTGCGTTCATCTCCTGAAACAGTTCCTCCGACAAATCTTTCAAATCTTCTGCGTTGCAACGGGACTTGATACAGATGGCGTGTTCGTACTTTTTTACCCCGCCTCTTTCCCAGTACTGCTGTACGCCATCCGGAATTTCGCAGAAATCTCCGCGAAGCACTTCGTGCGCAACCCCGTTTTCTTTTAACCACGGTATTACAAGGTTTACGGCAATCGGCCCCCAAAGGGTAACATAAGTATCTTTCTCTTCCATTCTGATTATTTTGGACATCAGCGGTTCCTCCTTCTTTGTTCTATGTACATTATAGCAAAAACCGATGAGTTAAATATTTTCCAAAACAAGATTTTTTTGGGGGTTGGCAAAAAAATATCCCGCAGGCAAATTGCCTGCGGGATATTTTTAAAATTACTTAAAGGGAGAATTTCTTAAATGGGAACAGAGCGGCAGCTCCTGCAGAGACTCCTGACAGTATAAGAGCTACGTTTGCGACATCATAATAGCGTCGCTCATCTCCTGTTTTCGGAAGGTTCGCATAGTCTTCAACCGATTCTTCAGAAATAACTTCTTCGTTCTCTACGATATCATTATCGATGAACGGAAGTAACACTACATTGTCGTCAGCGCTAACGACAGTAGCTGTAACTGCCCGATCACTATTTGACCTATGAGAATGAGAAGAACTGGAATGAACAGTTTCAGGCTCAGCAGTTTCTTCATTTTCAGTTACTTCTTCAGTAATATTTTCTTCCGGAGTTTCTACTTTCGGCTCCTCAAAAACTTCGTCTTCTGGAGTCTCAGGGGTTTCTTCTTCAGGATTCGGATCAGATTCTGGTTCTTCGGGAGTGTCCTCTTCCGGATCTTCAGGAGTTTCCTCTTCTGGATCTTCAGGAGTTGGCTCCGGGTCTTCCGGTACAGAAGAGCCAGATCCACTTCCGCTACCATGTCCGCCTGCATAATTAACGGTATAAACCTCCAACATGCCTGCGTCCACGAGGACGGTATATGTATCCGTCACATCGATTCCATCCGCGTCATAGACATGGATATTCTCGACCGATACCGGATACTTTCCAACCTCGGTGACGCTGCCATTGACCACATCGTATGTGATGGTATAGCCGTCTTCGAGGCCAATCGTGTAATCGGTTGCGTCAAGAGAGGTACCGTCATATCTTTTTCGGTCGCTCTCGACAACAACGACGCACACTTTGTCTGTTGCTGTGTTGCTGCTGCTTTCAGATACAGTCGTATCCTCTGTTGCAGATTCGGTTGTCTCATCGTCAGTTCCTTCAGTAACATCAGATTCCAGATTCTCGTTATCCGTATCAGTTTCCTGATCTTCTATAGAAGTATCGGTAGAAACCTCTACAGAATCCTGAGATTCGTCATCTGCTTGTTCTTCGGAGTCTTCGGAAGAAACATTCGAAGCATCCGTATCAGTTACAGCGTCAGAAGCGACAGAACCCGATTCGATAGAATCACTGGCTTCTGTGTTATCTTCCTTGTCATCGCTGTTATCTGATGTATCTGCTTCATTATCATCTGCGGCGGAGTCTGCTGTATCGTTATCACTGCTCTGATCATCTGAAGATTCTGCATCATCAGATGAGGAACCTGAATCAGATTTCGAATCGGATTCGCTGCTTCCGGAATCAGAGGTGTCGGAGTCGATAGAGTCCTTGCTTGATTCGCTGGATTCAGAAGAACTCGGATTTGAACTGTTGTCTGAATGATCGGAATTATCAGAATGATCTGACTCATTGTCGGAACTGCTGCTTGACTCGCTGTCTGAGCTGCTGCTCGACTCGCTGTCGGAACTGCTACTCGGCTTGCTGTCTGAACTGCTGTCTGAACTATTGTCAGACGAACTACTATGATCTGAAGAATCATGAGCCGAACTTTCGTGACCAGAATTAGAGGAAGCTTCTTCAGCAGCATAGGTGCTTACGACCGGGTTTAATAACGCCGGACGGGATACAAGTGCGATACACAACAACATAGACATCCAAATTTTTTTCATTTTTTTCTCCTTTTGTTCTTTCCATACAGTTAAGCAGTCGGGTGCTGGGGTTCCCGAAAGAAAACTGCGGTTTGTACACTTACTTTTTTTAAATTTTACTCTCTCCTTTTTTAATTATTTTCCAGCGTTCGTGTAAGTGTAACTAATATGGAGAACTCAATTTGAAATAAAATCGGATTTTGTGGAAATTCAGAAAAAAATACGCCGCAAAGCGGCGCAGTAAAGATTTTGTTGCAAATTTAGGCAATTGAAAGTAATTTGGTAATAGCTCAGTTAGCATAGCAGTATGCGCAGCCGTTTCGGCATGTTCCATACGTTCCTATATCCAGGCTTGCACAACATCCACATGCTGGACGTTGGGATTGATCTTTTCCGGCAAAGATCGGATTTCCAGTCAAATGCTCAATGAATGCTGCATCAACGCAATGTCCGTGCTGGATCCCGTATGCAGATAGATCATATTCTTCTGCACAGGTACAGATTTCCATGCCGCACTCATGTGCCCTGTTTCCCATGTACGAGGCAAGTTCTCCTATTTCCAGAATGGATGGTTCATAGATTCCGAAACGGGCAATCTTTGGGACAACTTTGCCATATATGGGTCAATACGCCTCGTCTTTATAGTATCCGTTTCTGGCTTCCTGGACAAGCCAGTTTTTATTTTCCGCATCTTTGATCAGGTACATGCTATACGGAATCTCATATTCTTCTGCCAGTTCCATTTCTTTGATCCCAAAGAGATTTTCCGCATAGCTTAAGCCTGAAGCAGAATACACGGTTACACATAAGGTACCGTTTACACGGGTGGTTGTTTCTGTCTCCGGCATTTCGTATTCGGACAGATAGGAACACTCCATTTCCATCCGGTTTTGTATCATTGCCTCCCCATGCAGTTCAATAAATTCATCCGGGCTGTAATCCTGTCCGTTATACTGAAATACGGCAATGGGACTAAGTTGATCCTTAATCTGTGACCGATACTCCTCAAAATCAGCGGCGATTCGCCGGTATCCGGTTGAGTAGACAGACCGGATGTATGCTAATGCCGCATCAGAAACATCTGTGGAGACATCGGTGTTTCCGTATTCCGTATCATACATAGACACAGTAGCTGAGCCTATGGCAGCATCAGAAGAAGTAGCCGGCCGATCTGTGGTTTCCTGCGATGTGGTGGAGACAGGCGCAAAAAGCCTGTCCCATGGTTTCCCAATCACGATAATATAAAGGCATGTCAGTGCCATTAGGACTCCGGCTGTGATAAACAGCCAGAATTTGCTGTGCTTATGCATAAAATTCTCCAGTCTGTGCAGTTCCGCGTTCTAGCCTCGAAATCATCTGCTCTCCCGCATCGGCGAGTTCGCGGAATTCCTCGATTGAAGCACGCATCCGTGGAAGCGCCTCCTGTTTATAATTGCTGATATCATTTAACGCCTGGATGGTATCGGCAAAGGACTGTTTCAGAGTTTCTGCGGAAATCGACGCTTCGCTTGCCCCACGCTGAATCTCTGTGCCCTGGTCTTTTAACATTTTTGATGTGGCAGAGATCATCTGGTTGGTTGCCGCATTCAGTGCGTTTACTTTTTCGAGGACGATCTTCTGATTATACAGCGCGCCGGCAACCGTAACAGCTACACGCAGCGAGGAGACAGTGACGGTCTTCGCCCGCTCTACGGAGCGAATCAATTCCTTATTGTTCCGGATGACGATTTCCATCGCTGCCACACCCTGCTGATCCACGATCAGAAGCTGCTGGAAGTCCTGGATTCTCTGTCTAAGCGGATAAAGCAGTTCTTCTTCAACAAACTTAACTTTTTCCGGGTCAGTTCCTCTAAGTTTTGCATTTTCCACCTGTGCAGATAGATTCTCATCCAGAGCAAGCCCCATCTCGATGGTCTGGTTCAGCTTTTTTGTCGTATCGCGCATGTTGCCCTGCTCGATCGCCAGGGTGGTATTGTCGTTTACCAGCATTGCCTTTCCTTTGTCCAGGCTCTTGATGATATCCGCAATTTCCTGGTCAGCGGTTTTGTATTTCTCGAAATACCGTCTGACCGGGTTAAAGAGTTTCCCAAACGGCCCATGTTTTATAAAGTCAATTCCGGATGGATCCAGATCCTTCATTTTGATGGTCAGATCTTCCAGTCCCTTTGCAACTGCTGCAGTCTGGCTGTCCTGTGCTCCGTAGTTGGCAAGCCGCTTCTGCAGGATCGTATTTTTCGTGTTGGATGTCTGCATGATCCCTGCCCCGAATTCATCAAATGCCCGGACACATTCCATCCGGTCTTTCGATGAATCGAGGTCAAGATTCATGACGTTTTGCGCCTGGATACCGGCACGATCTTTTACGGCGGTAATCTCCTCGCTGGTCGGCGTCGTCATCACGACGACTTCCTGTTTGATTTCTTCCTCAGATGGAAGGGATAAATCGAATGCCATAGCACAGTTCCTCCTCTAATTTTTATGTACATACCGTGCTTCGCAGGATGGACAAACCATCGGGCCTTCCGGTACATATGCCCCGCAGCAGACACAGATATCCGGGAGTACTTCTCTGTTTACACAAGGCTCCCATCCGGCTTCCAAATCCTTTTCTGAAAACGGTCCCATTCCTGCAATCATAGTGATATTCCTCCTCTTTCTTACATGGCTGCATTAAACATCTGCTTCAGCTGATACACGATATCCTGGGATGACGCATTCAGGGCAGCAGCCTCATTGATATTTGCCATATTTGACAGGGTTTCGGTATCTGCGCCCTCTCCGTAAGCGATCGTATAGACCGGAATACTTAAACCCTCGATGATCGATTTCATGGTCTTGAAGTCGTTCCCGGAATTCGCTACCCCGTCGCTTAAGACAATGATCATTGTCCGTGCATCCGGGACTACTTCCAGCTTATCCTCAATCATTTTTGCTGCAATGAGAACCGCGTCGTAGGTTGCCGTGTTTCCGCCTGCATTCAGATTTTCTACGGCGCCCTTAAAAAGTGACTGTTGGTCCAGTTTGAACTGGCCGATTTCAAGGTCCCTGGTGACCGATGAGGCATAGCTTACAAGACCGATGTAATTATCCGTGCTGATATACTGCATGGAATTTAACAGGGAATTCTTTAACGATACAATCGGATCTCCTGCCATGCTGCCTGACACATCCGCTACAAAGACACAGATCACCGGCTTCCCGGAATCCTTGGCTGTCTTGTAATACTGCTGTGCTGCCAGAAGTACATCGCAATCCTGTTCCTCATATTCACAGGAGTAGGAATCCATCTGCCCGAAACCGTACTTTTTCGCAAGCGTCTTTGCGCTGTCTGTACTGCAGTAGTCCGCGAACATCCGCAGCAGTTCCTCTTTTTCTGTATTGATGCCGGAAATCATAATGAGCGGGTTATCGTGGCGGTAGCCATATGGAGTGAACTGGTAGTTCTTTGATAGTGTGCTGTCGTTTACATACGTCTGGTATTCCATAATGAATCCGTCCAGTGTGCCCTTATCCGCTGCGGTACGCATCTGCATGGTGGTCAGGCTGACAAACGGGACGTTCGCCTGGAATGCCGCAAACCCTGCTTCTGCTGTTTCGGAAAGCGGATTTTCCGCATCATACCGAAGCAGTGTGCTGATTAAGAAATTCATGCCTGCTGTGCTTGCAAATGGGTTCGTATACCCCATGGTAAACTCTCCTGCAGCCGTCGCATCCACCACGGTTTTTAAATCGATCGTCCCATAATCGGAAAGCAGCTGATTGTATGTGGATTTCTGCAGTACAATTCCAGCTACATTTCCAACCATGCTTTCCATGATCGTTTCAGTCTTTACACTTTTGGCGTTTAACATATTACCCCAGAGCGAAGAACTAGGAGTAAACGCATCCGGAACTGCCGCCCCTGTTGCAATGTAATCGATCATCTGCCCGCTGTTTACATTCCGGATTTGAACGCTGACCGGCTGGCCATCAATTTCAAATGCTTCCTCGTTAAACTGTTCTGCCAGTTCCGTCAGCCATCCGTCTGTCCCTGATCCGGCTTTTTCCGGTGAAGAAAAAATTTCTACATAGAGCGGAGTCTCTGACCGAACCACAACCTCGCAGGTATCAATATCAGGCAGTTCTGCTGCGCTGTCCGTTTCCTCAGTGTAATCGACAGCCGATCGGACGCCGGAACCGCTTCCGGTCTTAATCTTTGCCGTTACTTTTTCCAGTGTTGCTTTTGCATCATCCTCTGAAACCTCCTGCGATGATTTCCCGATATTTCTGGTGATCCATAAGCCGCCATACACCAGAACGATAACGATGACAAACAACGCCGCGACTGTCCCAATTAATGTGCTTCTTTTCTTACTCATGTGTTACCTCCTATCGATATAGTTTTACTTCATCTGACAGCTTCTGGATTTCAGAAAGCAGTTCATCACTTTCCATATTCGTGTTGCTGCCAGCAAGCTCCATGGAGAGTTTTTCAATCTCCAGAAGCAGTTTTTCGTTTGCCGATATGGCATTTCGGATATGCTTTTCGTTTTCCTGATACAGAGCAATCTGCTGTTCCTGGATATCATCAGGAATGTCATCCTCTTTGTAATGCACCAGCTGTGTGTATTCTTTTTCGTCAAACATCTGCATCCGGTTTGCCATACCTGTGACGTTTTGTACTAATGTATCTTTTGCCGCCTCAGTCACAGAAAGATAGCGCTCTGCGCTCATACTCCCTTTCCCGAATCGGGATAGGATGATCTGTCTGGATTTTGCTGATACTCTTTCCAACCGATCCGCCTGATTGTATGCGGTCTTTGCAAGACTGCCGAAATGTCGTCCGCCAAAATACCCTTTCAGAACTGCCTGAGCATCAGAAAGCCCGGTGATCTCATTTTCTGTAATCCAGGATTTTTGTGGAT
This sequence comes from Clostridiales bacterium, assembly GCA_021202655.1. Taxonomy (GTDB): domain Bacteria; phylum Bacillota; class Clostridia; order Lachnospirales; family Lachnospiraceae; genus Brotaphodocola. The sequence goes on from JAJQCO010000242.1 coordinate 13,877, forward strand.
CATAGAGAATCAGCAGGTTACCTGCCAGAAAAGCCATCGCCAGCATAATACCGATAATGATGGAAGCTCCAGCCCGTAACAGTGAATCCCCGGGTCGTAAATTTAGCAGGCCTGGCGAATAGCTGATAACCGCAGATGCTACGATACACAGGTTTAATACAACGAGTTTGATTAATTTGTTTCCTTTCATACTTCTTTTCTCCGATCACGCGTGGTTGCAATGTGTTTTGTATCACTGTCATGTTCTTTTTGCGTGGATTCCCGGCGGCATTGCCGCCGGGGCACAACGGTTTCCCTTACGGGAAACTCTTAAGCAGGATTCCCTACGGGGCAACACTCATATCTTCTCCGCCATTTTCGAACTCTTCTTCCGTTGTTTCCATCGTTTCTTCCTCTACTGTCTCTTCTACGGTAAGTTCGGTTCCGTTTTCTTCATAGGAGAACGCTACATTGCCAAGCGCTTTGCCGGTCACATAAATCTTATATTCTCCTTCAGCCGTATAGCCGGGATGCAAAACCACACGCCCGTAATTGGCTTCCTGTACGAGTTCAGGTGTTTCTGAGTTACCGTAAGATTCTCCGTTCGGCCCTACCACAAGGAAGTTACCTGCGTATTCTGTGTTATCCCATGTAAATGTCAGCGTCGCATCAAGCATTTCTGGAAGTTCCACATGCATTTCCGCCTGTTTCTCATCTGTTTTTGAAATTTCAATCTGGCCGGTTACGCTTTCGCCAAAAGATACCGAAACATCGAACACCCGGCTTGCCATATTGGACATGGAAACCGTCCATGTTCCCTCTTGCGGGAATTCTGTCTTGATATATAATGTATTGGTTACATCGTTTTTCAGTTCCAGCGGATATTCTCCGCCATTTGGCGAAATAAGTTTGGCATCAGGTGTACCGGAAGCCAGGCTCCCCTGGAAGGTAACAGTAATTTCCAGGATACTGGTGTCAGAAGGAACAGGAATCGTGTAATCCCATGTGCGATCATTATCGGTATCGTTGCCATAGCCGCTTGCCGGGTTGATCGTTTCGTTACCGGTGCAATCTGTGATATAGTAAGGAGTATTGAAATCCTCTACGGAATCACCCATGGATTTCGGCTGATTGATGTAGCGGAAAACGCCAAGTCCATTGATATAGTAGTAGCCGCTCCATAAGTCGTGTGGGAATGATACGATCATGTAACCGGACGGATCCATGGAGTACTCAGTCATGGAATAACGCTCCATGGAGATAAAAATATGCGTATCGGCTATTGCTTCCATGCCGACATAATTTGTCCCGACATAGGCATCCAGCTTATAGCTTTTTCCCTGCTCTAATCCGTCAATCGTACCAACACTGGATAAAATATTGCTCCCGAAAGGCAGCCCGTCAATTTTATCAAAAATCAACTCATTTCCGGATGACACATTGAGGGATGAAATGGAACTGCCTGGATAAAAGGTAAATCCATCTACGACAGTGCGCAGATTACCTCCTGTAATCTGTGACAGACCGCGAATTCCAACGCTCCATCCGTTATCAGAAAACCGTTCCAAGATAAATTCCTGCGGAATACTTTCCCCGTCCTGTGCTTTAAAGACCAGGGAAGAATCACTATACATGGTTGGAATGGTTGCGTCATCAGAACCAAACATCAGGATACGGTTTGCAGGATCAGCGATCTTAGCGATTGCTGTATCGTTTTTTGCAGATGAGTAGAGTGTACCGGACACAACCGGATAGAAATTATCGCCGTCCTTAATATAGTAGGTTCCTCCTGTAATCTCACTTGCAGCATACACGCGTTGGGTCGGTGTCATAGTGGCCTCTACCGCAGCCTGCTCCGCCACTTCTGCAGCTTTTTTGTCTTTCATCATCTTGACCGCAAACAGACCGCCCCCAGCGGCGATGAGCACCATGATTCCTGCAAGCAACGACTTTGCGCTTAAAGTTAACGGGCCAATCTTAATTTCCAGTTTCTTTTTTGCCATACAACATTTCTCCTTCCTTCTGGAATATGTCTGTAAGAGCTCATGCTCTGAAATCTTCATTACTATTATGAAAAATTCGTTTTTTGCCGTGTGTTTCCCACATAAGAAAAATCGCCGCAGACAGATTATTGTCATACGGCGGTTTTCCTAATATACCATTTTGTGTCTCGCTTCATGTTTTTTCTCTTCCGGGAAATAAAAACCGGAGAATCCGCATTCTGCCCGAACCAAGGCAGCATTTACAAAGCGCAGTTCTGATAGCACATGTTCCAGTGCTCTCTGGATACCGGGGCATTTCCACATCGGGTAATTCCATATTTCTATTTCATACAACGTGATAAAATATGGGATGACCTGTTGTGCCCGTGACGATACCATAAAGAAGAATCCTTCCCTGTCTTCATAAAAGAGACGATCCAAGGAAAATATTTCTTTTATCCCGGTGACATATTCATCCAGAGTTGTTATAAAGTCTTCGTCGTCATCTGGTTTAAACAGACTTGCGCCTAATGCGGCAAATGCTCTTCCCGGCTCTGTCTGAAAACCAAGTAAAGATAGTTGTTTTTTGGTAAATGGCATACGTTCTCTTTGATCACCATTGGTATCCAGACATGGTATCCCGAATTTCTCAGCGATCCATCTGGCGGCTTCCATCCAGCTGATCTTAAAATGATGGCGAACAAGATCAATTGCTGTTCCGCTTGCGCCGCAGGCAAAACAATGATAACGGTTGTTATAGAGACTGCAGCTTCCAAAGTTCCGGTCGTTATGCTCCCGGCAAAGGATGTATTTCCCGCTTCGAGGAATCTCTGCTTGGTCGCAGATATCCTCAATTGGAACGTCGAAAATTGCCTGCTTCCATTCCTGATAATTCAATTTAGTCACTCCCTTCTTATGTTTCAATCAATCTTTACTTTGTTTTAAATATGAAGGATTGCATTAATAATAAAAGAATCATCTATCGCGTCCTCTATTATCTGGCTCCGGCATCAGATCTTTTGCAAAGTTGCCAAGCATCTTTGCCAGTTCTTTTGACTGAGCCAGTCTTTTTGCGCGGTGCCGGCCAGCTTTTTCTTCCAGTTCTCTTTCTGCACGCCGGATTTCCTCTTCGATTAAGTCAAGTGCCTCCTGCTTCTGCTCTAACTCCTGTACCTGCCCCTGAAGTTTTTCTTCATTTTGCCGGATTGCTTCCGTCTGCCTTTTGATAATCAGTTCCCGAATTTTCATATGTTCACTGTTTTCCCTATTAGGAACACGGTCGATGGTAAGCCCGTGGTCTTCACAGATATCATACCAGGTTTCTCTCATCTCCTTCTGTATTGCCATCTTCGGATTATTAAAGCGGCTGTTTGCCGGTAAATCCGGATTCGGTGATTCAATTCCCAGTTCATCAAGTGCTTTTCCTTGACAGATATGCAAATGTCCGTTTTTATCGGTATAATCCCAGATTCCACGGATGTGTGCATGTGGCGTGGCTTCATCTTTATGTATAGCAACATCAATGATATGATAATTGGAAGAATACTGTTGGACAGTCTTTAAATAATCCCTGACACAGCTTTCAAATAAATCTGCAGAGGGTGCTTCGTCCTTATTCCCGATCTGTAAAATCATTTCTTCTGGTCTTGTGCGGGGGCTCGTAAGAAGTTGCCGTATTGTGCGGCATTTGGTATAATTGCCCTGTTTCCGGTATTTTGCATTCTGTTCGTTTAGCCAGTCGCTGTAATGATCTTTATAATAAGTCCGTTCGCTTTCTGCAAACGGAAGATTTTTATAACTCATATAGACATTATCCTTCACACGATCCGGATCAATATGGTCTTCTTTCATATAATCAAACGACCGGTCGTTATGTTTTGGCGTTCCTGTGCGTGAAGCCTGCATGCTCGCTTTCATAATTCATCGCCTCCTTGTACTTTCCGATTATGGAAAATTACGCCGATGACAAAAAAACTTCTGTTCTGGAAAATTCGTTTTTAAAGAAAATATGTCATAATATAGACAACAAAGAAAAACAAAAACTTAAACCAAAGCAAAAGGAGACAAGAATATGAATAACAATCAGACTCAGAATAACAAAAAGAAAGGGCCGTCATACGGTGACGATCCGAAATATCTTACAGTTATGCAGAAAAAGAAAGCCAGATGGCAAAAACATCCGATCCGGAGTTTTTTATTGCTTCCGGTTCACATTTTCATTGATTATATTAAATCCTGTAGTATCCTGTTTGATCATAT
>JAJQCO010000251.1 GCA_021202655.1 Clostridiales bacterium
AAAGCGTGCCTGCAACACAAAATACCACTGCATGGTAATATGCATCTCCATCGGCTGCATGGGAATCGTCAGCTTCATAAAAGCTCCCGCCGCAATGAGCGCCGCAAACAGCCCGCACACGGCCAGATCTCTTGTCGCCCCTCTTCTCTCAACCATCTCTCGTCTCTCCTCTGCCACCGACGCGGCTCTTTCCTGCTTATAAAAGCTCATCTGATGTCGTTTACGAAAATACCCCCGTATCCATGACATGATGAATACGGGGGCTGATTAAACGAACGCACCAACCGGTTTCTTCGTGCCGATCAGTCGGCCAGCGCCGCCTGTGCGGCAGCCAGTCTTGCGATCGGTACACGGAACGGACTGCAGGATACATAGTCCAGGCCGATCTTATGGCAGAACTCGATCGAAGACGGATCTCCGCCATGCTCGCCGCAGATTCCGCAATGAAGCTCCGGACGTGTGCCCTTGCCCAGCTTCACCGCAGTCTCCATCAGCTTGCCTACGCCAATCTGATCAAGCTTTGCGAACGGATCGTTCTCCATGATCTTCGCATCGTAGTAAGCGCTCAGGAACTTGCCGGAATCGTCACGCGAGAAGCCATAGGTCATCTGGGTCAGATCGTTGGTGCCGAAGCAGAAGAACTCGGCCTCCTTCGCGATCTCATCCGCCGTCAGGGCAGCTCTCGGAATCTCGATCATGGTGCCAACCTCATACTTCAGATCAACACCGGCAGCCGCGATCTCCGCGTCAGCCGTCTCAACGACAGTCTTCTTTACATACTTCAGCTCTTTCAGCTCGCCGACCAGCGGAATCATGATCTCCGGAACCAGCGCCCAGTCCGGATGCGCCTTCTTCACATTGATCGCCGCACGAATGACAGCCTTGGTCTGCATCACCGCAATCTCCGGATAGGTGACAGCCAGACGGCATCCACGGTGACCCATCATCGGGTTAAACTCGTGCAGTGAATCACAGATCGCCTTGATCTGCTCCACCGTCTTGCCCTGTGCGTCAGCCAGCTTCTGGATATCCTCCTCCTCGGTCGGAACAAACTCATGTAACGGCGGATCCAGGAAACGGATGGTAACCGGGTTGCCCTCCATCGCGGTATAAAGAGCCTCAAAATCGCTCTGCTGCTCCGGAAGGATCTTGTTCAGCGCAACCTCTCTCTCCTCCGCAGTCTCGGAGCAGATCATCTCACGGAACGCGTCGATTCGGTTGCCATTGAAGAACATATGCTCGGTACGGCAAAGGCCGATGCCCTCGGCGCCAAGCTCTCTTGCCTTCTTCGCGTCAGCCGGCGTATCTGCATTGGTTCTGACCTGCAGTTTTCTGTACTTGTCCGCCCATGCCATGATACGACCAAACTCACCGGCGATACTCGCGTCAACCGTCGGGATAATGCCCTGATAAATTCTGCCGGTCGTGCCGTCGATGGACAGCTCGTCGCCCTCATGGAACTCAACGCCGCCAAGCGTGAAGCGCTTATTCTCCTCATCCATCACGATCGCAGAGCAGCCGGACACACAGCAGGCGCCCATGCCACGCGCAACGACAGCCGCGTGAGATGTCATGCCGCCGCGGACAGTCAGGATACCCTGTGCGGACTTCATGCCCTCGATATCCTCCGGAGAGGTCTCCAGACGAACCAGGACAACCTTCTTGCCCTTCGCCTTCCATGCCTTCGCATCCTCAGCGGAGAACACAATCTGGCCTGCCGCTGCGCCCGGGGAAGCCGCAAGACCCTGTCCCAGCGGAGTCGCCGCCTTCAGGGCCGCCGCGTCAAACTGCGGATGAAGCAACGTATCCAGGTTACGCGGATCAATCATGGAAACGGCCTTCTTCTCATCAATCATGCCCTCGTCCACCAGATCGCAGGCGATCTTCAGGGCAGCTCTCGCCGTTCTCTTGCCGTTACGGGTCTGCAGCATATACAGATGATGGTCCTCAATCGTGAACTCCATATCCTGCATATCTCTGTAATGATTCTCCAACGTATTGCAGATGCCGACAAACTGCTCGTAAACATCCGGCATCACGTCCTTCAGCTGGTCAATCTTCTGCGGCGTGCGCACACCGGCCACAACGTCTTCGCCCTGTGCGTTCATCAAAAACTCGCCCATCAGATGCTTCTCGCCGGTTGCCGGATCACGGGTAAACGCAACGCCGGTGCCGGAGGTCTCGCCCATGTTGCCGAACGCCATCATCTGCACGTTGACCGCAGTACCCCAGGAATACGGGATATCGTTGTCACGGCGATATACGTTCGCTCTCGGGTTGTCCCAGGAACGGAAGACAGCCTTGATCGCTTCCATCAGCTGCTCCTTCGGATCCGACGGGAAATCCTTGCCGATCTTGGACTTGTACTCCGCCTTAAACTGATCTGCCAGCTCATGCAGATCATCCGCGGTCAGCTCAACGTCCAGGGTCACGCCCTTCTCGGCCTTCATCTTATCAATCAGCTGTTCAAAATATTTCTTGCCGACCTCCATAACCACGTCGGAGAACATCTGGATAAATCTGCGATAGCAATCCCATGCCCAACGTGGGTTATTGGACTTGCGTGACAGAACCTCTACCACTTCCTCGTTCAGACCAAGGTTCAGGATCGTATCCATCATACCCGGCATGGAAGCACGCGCGCCGGAACGAACGGATACAAGAAGCGGATTCTCCTTGTCACCGAACTTCTTGCCGGTAACCTCTTCCATCTTCGTGATGTTCTCCATAATCTGACCCATGATCTCGTCATTGATCTGGCGACCGTCCTCATAATACTGCGTGCAGGCCTCGGTCGTGATGGTGAAACCCTGCGGAACCGGAAGACCCAGGTTTGTCATCTCAGCAAGGTTTGCACCTTTGCCTCCGAGCAGGTTTCTCATGCTGGCATTTCCCTCGGTAAAAAGGTATACCCACTTAGTTGCCATAATCTTTCCTCCTAAATTCGTAGATACATTCTACTGGTTTCTGTCCGCCTTCGAGCATACGTTTGCGCACAAAAAAGAATAACTGCTGAGTCAATCGTCTGCGGTTTAATATTAGTATACCACATTTTGGAATTGAGTAAAGAAGTTTCTTCTGAAATTCTGATCATTATCTGTCAAAATCATGTAAAATCTGATGAGAATCTGTCTTCATTTCTCTGCCATAACATGCGGAGGGAAGCTGCCGTCGGCAGCTTCCCTCCATACTCTCCTATGCAGCAGACATCCGGCTCTCACCGATACTGAATCTGTTTCGCCACAGTCTCCGCCGTCTTTTCATCTGTCAGGAGTGTGATAAGCTCCAGCCCCAGTTCCAGAGCGACGCCAAGTCCCCTGGCTGTGGTAATGTTGCCATCCGTGACAACGCCCTCGCCCGTCGCCCTGGCTCCGCGCATCTCCTCCTCAAAGCCCGGATAACAGGTCGCCCGCTTCCCTTCCAGAAATCCGTGTCGGCCAAGCACCACGCCTGGCGCGGCGCAGATCGCCGCGATGCGACGTCCTTCGCGATTTGCTCTCTCAAGGCCCTCGATGAGCGGTTTGCAGGCGGAGAGATGTTCGGAACCGGGCATGCCTCCCGGGACAAAGATCAGATCCGCATCAGAAAAATCCGTTTCCGCCGCCGTCTGATCCGCCTCGATCCGGAGTCCATGGGAGGTTACCACCCGTCTCTCATCGCCAGGCGCCACCAGAACGGTCTCGATCCTCGCCCGCTTGAGCAGATCCACTACCATCAGGCATTCTACTTCCTCTGTGCCATCTGCAATCATTGCATACACCTTTGCCATCTTCCGATCCTCCCTGTCTGCGCCGCCGCGCGTTCTTCGCTTATTTCAATGCATCCACATCTGCGCCGGCATCACCCAGCGCGCTCTCCACGGCGCCCAGAACTGCCTGGCTGGTCAGCGTCGCTCCGCTGCCACCGTCCACGGCAAGGCTCTGTGCGTCCACAATGCTCTGCGCTACCGTCGGCGCCGCCGCGCCGCCAAGCTCAGCCGTCTCCGACGGCGTGTCCGTCGCAATGGATGTAATTACGTGATTCTCCACCTTCACCTGCACGGTCACATCTCCGCCAAAGCCCATGGCAGCGGCCTCATACGTTCCATCCGCCACATTCGCTAACGCCGTCATGCTCTGCTCGTTCCCCTCCGGCGCCTCTGTACGGCAAATCACTCCAGACACACCGATGACCACGACGCCAAGCACGATCATGATCAATGCCTCCAACCCTTTTTTCATAGGTTTTTCCTTTCCCGAACTCCTCGTAATTGTATTTGCGGACATCGCCGTCCCCGGCTTTGCCCGCGCTTACCTTTCATTTTAGATATTTTCTGCTCATTAGTAAAATACCTGTTTCGTTATTTATATTATCGATAATATCCTTTTTCCATAACAATTTCGTTATGATTCTCTTGAAAATATTCCCATCATCTGCTATGCTTTTTTACAAAATGCTTCGGCAAACGGCAGAGCCTGTCACCGACGGCTTTTC
>JAJQCO010000038.1 GCA_021202655.1 Clostridiales bacterium
ATCTATGCGATCGGCGATTCGGAAGCCTGTGCGGTAAATTCCGGAATTCCGGTGAAAAAGACCCGATTCTGGGTGTATACGTTGTCTGGATTTTGTTCCGGTCTGGCCGCCGTGCTTTTGCTGGCACGGACGAATTCCGCAGGCGCTACGCTGGGAGACGGGTATGAATTTAACGCAATCGCCGCGGTCGTAATCGGCGGAACCGCAATGGAAGGCGGCAAAGGCGGCTTTAAGGGAACGATATTTGGAGCGATCTTTATCTCAGCGATGAAAAACGGCCTCCAACTGATCGGCCTGAGCAATTACTGGCAGCAGGTATGTCTTGGTATTGTGATTATTGCGATTATCCTGTACGACGTCATTCACGCAAGGCTGATTTCAAGAAAGCAGACGAGGAGGGTTTACAGTGAAGGATAAAAGATTAAATTTGCGTACTCTCCTGATTGACGGATCCAGGATTCTGGTTCTGCTTGTCATGTTTCTTGTCTTTACCGTGTTTACCGATAATTTTTTCGGGCTGAATAACCTGACAAATGTCAGCAATATTCTGCTCCAGGAAGCGCCGTTTATGATGCTGCTGGGACTGGGAATGGTCGTTCCGATGATTGTGGGAGGAATTGACCTGTCCATCGGCGCCAATATCTCGCTTTCTTCCTTTATGTGCGCAATGATATTAAAGAGCACCGGGAGCTCTGTGGGAGGTATTGTTGTCGGCCTGGCGATGGGAGCCTTCATTGGCCTTTTAAACGGCCTGATGATTGCGAAAATCGGCCTCCCGCCGTTTGTGGCGACATATTCCATGGACTGGGTGGCAAAGGGAGCGGTTCTTGTTATTTCAAAGGGCGGCCAGATTACCGGATATGAGACATATCGGAGTATTTTTAATAACTGGAGAGGAACCTATCTTCTGATTTCCCTGGTTGTTTTGCTTGTTATCTGGTTTGCCTGCTCCAGGACGACATATGGACGCCGGGTATACAGCGTGGGAAGTAATCCGGTGGCGGCGAAGCTTTCCGGTATGAGAGCCGACGGAATCATGGTGAGCGCTTATGTGATCGGAGGACTGGTGGCGGCGGTTACCGGACTGATGTATATCGCCAAGCTTGGGGCGGCGGAACCGACTCTGGGCAACAGCTTTACGATGGAAGCGTTTGCGGCTGCGCTGATCGGCGGAGCGTCCTTCACCGGAGCGAAGAGTAAGATTTCCAATGCGCTGATCGGCGGCTTGATTATGGTCGTTCTGAATAACGGATTGATCCATATCGGCGTGCCGGGAATCTGGCAGGATTTTGCACAGGGCGCGGTAATTATCGCGGCGATTGTCATGGAGCGGGGACTGGAGAAGGCCAGGGTAAGAGAAGAAAGACCTGCCTGATGATGTAAGAGAATGTAATGGCGGAGGCCATGCAAATAAAAAACAGAAGGGAGAAACAAAATGAAAAAGAGAATATTGGCGGCAATGCTGACGGCGGTGGCAGTTTCCATGGCGGCATGCGGGTCTTCTGACAGCGGCAGCACATCGACGACGACGGCAGCGCTTGCGACAGAAGCGGCTGCTGAGGCAGATGCAGAGGAGCCGGAGGCGGTCGAGGCAGGGGAGACGACAGCTGCTTCGGTGGAGGATGCCAGTTCGGCAGAAAACTATCTGGAAGGAAAACGGATCACGCTTTTGCTTAAGAGCTATACGCACATGTTCTGGGTAGAGTCCGCCAATGAGGCGACCATGCTGGCGGAGCAATATGGCTGTGACCTGGAGATTCTGGCGCCTACCGTGGCAAACAGCAACGAGGAACAGATCGAGCTTCTCGAAAATTCCCTGGTCAATCCGCCGGATCTGTATATTATCGTACCGGCAGATTCGTCTGGAATCGCGCCCGCGATTGAAGAGATCAACAGCGAAGGGATCCCGATTATCAACGTCAATACACAGATTACCGGCGAGGGCGCAGAATATGATTCCTTTGTCAGCTGTAACCAGTACGATCTGGGATATACGACGGTTTCTGCAGGAATCGAAAAGCTTGGCGAAGAGGGCAATGCCGTGATTATTTTCGGAAAGCCAGGAGCCGAGACCTATGTACAGCGTGGGCAGGGCGCGGAAGCGGCTTTTGCGGAGCATGAAGGATGGACGGTGCTGGACAACCAGGTGGCGAACGGCGACCGGAACGAAGCAATGACAGTTATGTCCACGCTCTTGACAAAATACGATAATATTGATATGGTTTACGCAGAAGACGGAGAGATGGCGCTGGGGGCAGCGGAAGCGCTCAAGCAGGCAGGAAAAGAGGGCGAGATCAAAATCATTGCGCAGAACAGCTCGTCGGAAATCTGTGACGCGATTAAGAGCGGCAGTATTTATATGACGTATGACGACGCGGCATGGGCGCAGACAGAGCTTGGTTTTGCCGTGGCTAATCTGGTGCTGGGCGGCCAGGAGGTCGAGGACACCTATTATTCTGAAATTTATCTGGTGGATTCGGACAATGTGGCGGAATATGCGCAGCGTTATGAGTAACGGGCGAAAGCACATGACAGAAGCATAAAAAGAGCAGAGCAGGGTTCCGGAAAAGAGATGAAGACCGGAACCCTGCCTTTCGGTCAGGAGAAATATGGGAGACATTCTGATGCAGTCCATGGTACTGCTTACCATGATCATATTGGGATATTTGTATAAAAGGGTCGGTATTTACAGGAAGGACGATTATCGGGTCATAACAAAGACCGTTATGTATGCCACGCTTCCGTGTACGATCATCAATGGATTTTCAAGATTTGAGTGGAGCAGCACGCTCTTGTGTATTCCGGTCTTTGCGCTTGCGGTAAACATCATTTTGCAGTTCATTTCTTACATTCTGTCGCGAAACGGGGACAGGGAGGATAAGATTTTTTATATGCTGAATACGCCGGGATTCAGCACAGGAACCTTTGCCATACCGTTTATCCAGAATGTCCTTGGGACAGAGGGAATCGTGGCGGCCTGTATGTTTGATGTGTTCGGAACGATCATGCCGTCAGGAGTGAGCTATGTCTGCGCGACCACGGCGATTGAAAAGAAAAACCGGGAAAAAGGAGAGCAGAAAGAACGAATTCATATGGGCTTTATTGTGAAAAAGCTGCTCAGCTCGCCTCCCTTTGTTGCCAACCTGTGTATGATTGTGATTAAAATGAATTCGATTGCGCTTCCGGAATTTATTTCCCGGTTTGTGGCCAAAGTGGCGGACGCCAACAGCTTTATCTGCATGTTTATGATCGGGATGATGTTTGAACTGAAGATACAAAAGAAATATATGGCGAAGGTGCTGCGGCTTCTGGCTGTCCGGCTTTTGATTTCGACGCTTGCGGCAGGTTTTATCCTGTGTCTGTTGCCGGTGGACCTGACGCTGCGCAAGGCGCTGACCGTCGTCATTTATTCTCCGATCGCTTCCATGAGCCTGGTTTATACGGACCGGATGGAGGGAGATACGGAGCTGGCAGGCTTCGCCAATTCGCTCACGATTATTGCAAGCATGGTCATAATGACCGCTTTGATGGCTGTTCTGTAATGAAGACGTTTCGAGAAGGAATATAAAGGAACATAGAGGAAGGGCCGCCGCGATACGCGGCGGCCTCCATCTTTTCATGCCGGATTTTATTTACCTGTATACATATCGTATAATTCGTCGTCTCCGACCGCATTCCGGATTTCCTCGTAGAGGTCGGTGGACGCCGCGCGCATCTCTGCGACCAGTTCGTCAGGAACCTCGACAATCGTTGTTCCGGCGCCTTCGCAGATCGCGATGCGGTTATCTACGCGCTCCTGCGCCTGTTCGCGCGCGTAGGCGCAGGCGGTCGCTGCGGCTTCGCGGATGATTTCCTGTTGTTCCCGGGACAGACTGTTCATGAAATCCTCGCTCACGATCAGACTGAGAAGATGTTGCAGATGGGTTGTCTGGATCACCTAATCCTGCTGTTCGTAGAACCGGTTTGACACGATGACCTCGTAGGGATTTTCCTGTGCGTCGATCGTGTTCTGCTGCAGGCCGATGTAGACTTCGGAGAACGACATCGGCGTGGGGTTCGCGCCGATTGCTTTCCAGAATGCCATATGGTAGGAGTTTTCCATCGTGCGGATTTTGATGCCGGAGAAGTCGTCCAGGCTATCGACCCTGACATTGGAACTCATGACGCGGAAATTCTGGTCGCTCATGCCGAGAAGCTCGATCCCCTTTTCCGCATAGATTTCATTGATTTTCTCCATGAACGCTTCCTGGTCAAGTACCCTGTGCAGTTCCTCAATATCGCTGAATACGCACGGCAGGTCGAACAGGCAGAGCTTTGGCAGATAGCTGACCTGCGGAGCCGTATTCTGCACGACGAACGGGATGTCGCCGGTCATGCAGCACTCGATCAGCTCCGTGTCGCCGCCGAGCGAGCTGTTTGCGTAGACTTCGATTCGCATCGCG
>JAJQCO010000113.1 GCA_021202655.1 Clostridiales bacterium
CCATTGGCGGCTTCTTCAAATCTTACATTGCTTCATCCATCGGATCGGTCATCTCCATGTCCCTGCCTGCTGCCTTATAAGCATCGGACAGAAACCGGTTCATGATCCGGTTTTTTGCGGTAGACCCGCCGGCTTCAAACTGGCCTGTAACAATGAGTTCATCCCTTGCCCTTGTCGCAGAAACAAACAGCAGGCGCCGGATTTCCTCGATATCATTGTTTTTTAATCCGCGCTTATGGTATTTCGTCACGGTATTAAAAACGATAGGCCATTCAAGCCCTTTGCTGGAGTGTGCGGTCACAAGTACAATGCCTGGATAATCTTCAATCCTCCGGAATTCGGTGTTATCCCCGTATAAGGAAAAATCTGTACAGTATTTCAAAATCTCATCGTAGTCCTTATTTTCCAGAGACTCTTTAAAGTGGATCACTGCCTCATCATCGTATGCAATACTGTCAATGAACTGGAACAGCTTCTCTTTTTTCTCCTTCAGGGAGCCGACCTGGTTGATGGCATCCGCTTCTGCAACGACTGCTGCTACTGCTTCATCCACGATGTCCTGCGGCATATCCATGATTCCGCCTCCGGCTTTTGCATTTGCTGTGATAAGCGCGTCTTTGGTATCAGTCGTATCGTCTATCACCCGTTTGAATGCCATAATGGCGCGGATTCTGGAATTTTCCATCAGTTTCTCTGGGGCGCCGAACATGGACGGGATTCCGGCCTTGGTGAGCAAATCAGCAATCTCACGCAGCTCACTTTTCGTATAGGCAATCACCGCAATATCCTCCGGCCTGGCCCCATACTGTAAGCGGGCCTGGATACCGGATACGATGTACTTATACTCATCCATTTTCCCGTAGAAGCCGTTGACAATGACGCCGGGGCCATGCCCGCGTGTCGCAACCAGGCTTTTCGCAACCCGGTTCTTGTTCATCTCGTTGATATTGTTTGCAAACGAAATAATTTCTTCAGTAGACCTGTGGTTTTCAACCAGGAAAATATCCTGTACCGGTTCGCCGATGTACTGTTCGAAATGAATAATGTATTCCGGGCTAGTGTTGCGGAAACCGAAAATGGCCTGGCTGTCGTCTCCAATGACCATCAGGCTCTCAAACGTTGGCAGGCGGCGAAGCATCTTGATTAACTCAATCTGCTCTGCCGAACTGTCCTGGAACTCATCCACTACGATATGCCGGAACGGAAAACGCTCCGCCAGGTAATTGGGATAAGTGTTTAAGATCTGGAATGCCAGAATCTCCTGGTCATCAAACTCGATCAGAGCCTGGGATTTCAGTTCCTGGTCGTATTTGTCATACAGCAGGATCAGCTTTGCCAGGGCAGCATCCGGGATATCACAGTTATCCATACGCTGCCGTACATAATCCAGTGCAATCTGTGGTGCAGGGGTACCTGATTTTTTGATGATTGAGAAAATCTCCGCAGCCAGCTGCAGGGCTCCCTTAAAGAAACCTCCGGTGCTCGTAAAGTTCAGGAATGAATTCCCCGTCCATTCATATACCGGGTTTTTATTTAAAAGTCCGGCAATGATGCTGTAGCGTTCCACATCGTCAATGACCTTCGGCTTCCTGGGGAACCCCAGCTGCCTGTAGCAGTCCAGCACGATGTCATTTTCAAATGAATTGAACGTACAGATCGTCATTCCATCGAGATTTCTTCCTGTATACAGTTCTGCCCGGTGCAGCATTTCCTTGGCGCCTGCGTTGGTGAATGTCACGCAGCAGATCTCTTCCGGCCTGACGCCCTGCTCGATGAGGTAGCGGATATGGAAGGCCACCACCATGGTCTTTCCTGCCCCGGCTCCGGCATTGATCCGTGCGATGCCGCGGTGGAAGGTGATTGCCTGTACCTGCTGTGGAGTGAGGGAGACGTCATTGACGCTCCGCACCACAGGATCCTTTACCAGTTTCACAGGGGAAAGCAGGTATTTGCAGATGTCATGCTTGTCGCATGTATCGCAGTCTTCCTTGCACATCCGGTCTTCCGGTGTGCCGATATCCAGCATACGGATGAAACGGGAAACTTTCCTGTCCGTCTCATTCTCCTCTCCGTCATAGATATCTTTCATGCTGACCACATTCCCCCCGCTTCCGAAGAAAGACTGGTCACAGGTCAGCCAGTTCTGTGTATCCGTGCTCTTTTTCAGGAAATAGTACGAGGCAGTGATTTTACGGAAACCCAGAGACCGTCCAAACAGGATCATGGCATACAGCCGGAGGACGCGGATTTCCGCGTTTTTTCTGCCGCTTTTCGTCACATCCGGTTTTCCGATCCGGAGTGTTACCACCTCGATGCCGTTCCGGCTCTGGTCAACGAAACAGAAGTCCGGTTTGACCATGCATGAGTGCGTCCCGAGATTTACAATATGCCCCTTCGGGAATACCGGTGTCCTGGTCTCATCATCCAGGTAACGCATCACCCTCCGGTGATCCCAGAGCAGGTTGATCCGCTTCTGCTGATAGTTTTTAAACAGACATTCCTCGTACCGGGAAGCCATATACTCCATGATATTCTTCGGATTGCGCTCATGAAAGACAAGAGCAGCTTTGATGGTGTCTTTGATAACGGCTGCTCGGGTATAATTCTCCGGTTTGTTGGTATCCTTGGTTTTTACTTCAAATGCTCTTGCCTTCTGACAGAAACTGGCGTTTGTGATCTGCGAAATCGCATTATAATCACAGGTGTAATCACTTGCATCCATAGTTTAAGTCCCTCCTTCTGGTTGGTTCAAATGTTCATCAATAACAGTTCTCTTTTGTTATGATAAATTGCACGAAAAATAAAACAGCTGCCGCATCATCTGCGACAGCTGTTTACAAATTACTGATTGGCGGTAAATTCCACCAGATACTGGAGGCACACGGCATCTTCATCGAAGAATACCACCTCATCGGCGTACAGGTTTGCAACATCCCTTTTGGCATGAAGGCAGTTTGCATGTTCCTGTGCCAGGAGTGCCTTGGAACCGCTTACCAATTGTGTCGGACAGTACGGTGTGCCGTATGCGGTTGCATACACGCCCATGAAAGCAGTCTGCTGTGTTCCGTTCGCCCATTTAGATCCATACCAGGAGGTATAACCCCATGACTTATGAGAGGATGGAGCGAAATAGATACCGGAACCCCACATCTTGCCGGTGATGACTGCATTCGGATTTAACATCAGGCTGTTGCGGATGATGGAGATCCAGTTTTCATTTCTGGAACCATGCCAGAACAGCCGGATATCAGAAATCTGGTGCAAAGCCACATAGGCATTGAATTTCTCCTGCTGTACATGGGGACAGACGCGGTATACATTTTTTACATATCCGGAAAGGCGATTATCAAGCATGGATGTAACCACATGCTTTTCTTCTTCCTCTGCCAGGGAAATATCAATGTCTCCGAACGGGCTTGTCGGAATATCCTCCTTACCGCGCCTGGATGGCATCATATTGGTAACAGCCTCCATAGCCATCAGAAGGGATTCTTCTCTTGCGATGATATCAGCAAAAATCTTCTGCTGTTCTTCTTTGGTGGCAGCCGGCTTTGCCAGGAATGATGCAACCGTCATGCCGCGGTATGGGTCGATTTTTCTTGGGCTTAAGGCCAGGAGTTCTTCGACCTTCCTGTTAAAATCATCCACGTCCCTGCTTTCTCCAAGGCTCTTCCAGATCTTCCAGCCTTTCTCCACCTGTTTTTTGGTAAACGGGGCTGCTTCGCTTAAGAAATCGACATCAATCTGTGATGCGATGGAATCTTTGGCAAACTGGCGGAGCGTCTTATAGAGTGTCAGCACTACGCTATCCGATACCGGGTCTTCCTCATCCGTCGGGGTGAATCGATCCAGAGTTGTGTCTTCCGCGAACATGATATCGCCCATATCCCGGTATCCGTGATTGATCTTATCATAGTATTTCAACCAGTACAGATAACTCGGATATGGAGGACGGATCACAGTTTCCGCAGACAAATCGCCTTTCTGCGTTCCCATACGTCCATAAGAGCCGCCCACGGATAAAGTACGCGATCCCATATTATTCGGCATAATTTTGTAAAACGAATATCCGTTCGTTTCCGGATCCACCACGGTCAGCCATTTCTTCTCATAACGGCTGGGTGCAGCCTTAATGTGGTTTGACACCGGTTTTAAAGTATCTCCGACCTCAATCACGGCCTGTTCCCCATTTGCGAGGACAGTCAGGGTATCCGGGGCTTTCACCCACCGTAATAATTTCCCAACTCCTTCCCAGAGGCTGCTTTCGCTCCCGTCATAGGAAAAGCTGGTGTTCCCCTGGGAACAGATTACTGTTGCCTGCATCTTTTATTCTCTCCTTTCTCGCTTGCAAAGTTCATAAACATTTAGTCAGAAAGATTATGGGGATTGAGCGTGCAGATAAAATCAGGCAAATGGAAAAGCCGGCGCAATGCGCCGGCATCTTATACTGACGAATCTCTTTCTCACAGGCAAAACGCCCATTTGTTTTCGTAGTAGTGGTCGTAATCTTCATCCGACACCGCAAACGCCCTGGTGCCATTGCTAAGGACGGTATAACCGTTGCACTCATGCGAATAGCTATAGCCTTTCTTCTGCAACAGCAGGGTATTTCTGCCGGATACAATCCGGAACATGCCGCGTGGGAGTTTGGTCAGAGAATTCGCCACACAAACTCCATCTGATTCCCTCAAGGAATCAGGTGGAGATATGAGTACAATTCCGTCCAGGTGCTTGACGAGCGCCGATTCCGGCGCTATGATGTAAGTACAAGAAGGTATCTGTCGGATACAGAAACCTATATAGTGTTGCGCATAGGAAAGGGGACTTCGAATAAGTCCCCTTATATTGTGCCTATGATGTTGCCCGTCCTGCCCGCTGATCCATCTGTTTTTTATACGCAAACGCTTCCGGGATGGAGCCGAATGTTTTCACTTTCCCGTCATCCGGATCAACAAAACATTCGTTTTTCTCATTGTCGAACAGGCAGTACAATCCCTGCCAGAACAGTTCGTTCGGCGTCTCCACAACAGCCAGATACGGATAGTCGATGCCGATGACCTCTTCCTCATCCTCGTCTTCAGGTAGTTCCACGCATTCCACCACATCATCCGGTTCTTCCTCAGCAGGCGCCGTATAAGCGCTCCCATCCGGATTCACATGGAATGTCTTTGCGAAGTTCTCCGTATATCCGGCAAACCAGGTCTTATCTATGCCGATCAAAGCATGTACCAGTATCCGGAGTTCATTGACCAGGATAATGTCCGGAGCAGGGATCTCCATGAACTTCGCAATCGATGAAATCTTCCACGCAGCGCTTTGCTTGGAACTGGATGTCAGAATGGCAGTTGCCTTATCATGGCATCTTGCATATTCCGTATTGCGGCTGAACTGGGTCTGTCCCAGGACAGCGCAGACCAGGTAGGCCAGATATTTCCGGAAACGGACCGGGTTCTCCTGGAACGCATCATTCATCAGATTGGTAAGGCTAAGATCCTGCGGAGCTGTATTTTGGATCCCGGATCGGAGTTTTCCCGGATCAATGTTCGGATATGCTGACACCATCTTTACTGCATCGCAGATGAGGCATGCAAGCTCCCATGCCTTCAGCCGGTATGCGCCGCCTTTCTGTGTTTCCACGGACATGTCCGCAAACGGATCAGTCTGATCGGCAATCTTCATGATTTCCATCAGCCGTTTTGCATACCCGTTTTTCTTCGCAAACGCCATGGCGTCCTCAAAATCGCCTTCGGCTTTCAGTCTTTGGGCTGCATTTCTCTGCATCTCGGCCCGGATCCTGCGTTCCTGCTGATTCAAACCGCTTTTGGGAGCCGCTGGAAGCTCGCACCAGAAACATTCGCCGCACGGGAATATCCCGTTCGTACAGTCCGGATGTTCCGCTGTCCGCCCGTAATCCGCCGTGATGATATAAAAGCCATTCTGTTCGATCTCCACCCGAAGGACATTGCCAAAGATTGCCCGTATCAGCTGTTCTTCTTTGGTCAGAGTCGAAGGATCTGTATCATCCTTATCTCTATCTAAAAATACTGTGCTTCCTTTGTGCTTCCAGGACGCTACCTGCATGGTGTATTCCTCATCCTCATCCGGAATGGCAACCAGGTATTCTCCTTCTGTCTCCGGATATTCACCTCTTGTAGTGTCAAACCAGTCAACACATGGGATTCTTCTCATATTCGTACTCCTTCTGCCGCTATCGGCTGAATTTTTCCACAATCGTTTCATTCAGATACTGATCCAGAATATCTTTTGGAACCATTTCTTTCAGCTTGTCTACAGAATCGATGGTACACGGAGGACTCTCTGTCTGTTCCAGGTATTTTGCAGCCGCATTCTGAAACAGCTTGGATGCATCCACTCCGCTTACGCGGATTGCACAGTCCATCCATGCCGGGAGTGAAATAGTCCGTTTTACTGACTTTGGATTCACCTTTTCATACTCATGTTCAATATCCGTATCCACAAAGGCATACTGTATGCCGTCCTCTATCTCTTTTGTATCTGGTGCCGGAATCGGCTGTAAGGCAATCATCCGGTTGACCCCATCCCGTTCCATTGCAGTGCGCATGTGTGTAACTGCCTGAGTGGGGGATGATGCGTCCAGTTCCAGCCCGAATTCTTCTGACCTGGCCCTAAACCACCCGTTCTCCAGCCTATGTAGTTCCAGTTGGTATGTTCTCCGCATCCATGCTGCCTCCTCTCCTGCTATATGTATGTATTATTACATACTGATAAGGATAAGTCAATAGGTAGGAATAAATATTTTTACAGAATATCATTGACTGTGCAAAGAAAAAGAACGGGCAGCAATTACGCTTCCCGTTCCCTTAATCTTACTCATAGTTTTCACTCAAACACAATGGGTGTTTCCTCGATCAGGCCTTCCGGTAATCCGATGTATACGCAGGCAGGAAGTTTTATGCTTGCCTGCGCATTCTGAAGCCATGTGTTCAGTTCGTTCATCTCCGCTCCAATCGCAACAGCTTCCTCGACTGACTCCGGTTTAACGCTTACGATATACATTTTGTGTTCGCTGAAATAGTTGTATTCTTCTTCTGACACCGGACTTGGCAAAAAGCAGATACGTCCGATGATTGGAAAAATAATAATAGCCATTATGATCGATGAACATATCCGGGATAGCATGCTGTCTTCCGAGATCCGTCCGGCGTTGTAATTTTGTGCGGTGCGTATGACGAATAGAACCATACACACAAACGTACTACCTAACACGACACCTGCGATAATATGAAATC
The DNA here is from genome assembly GCA_021202655.1 of Clostridiales bacterium. Classification (GTDB taxonomy): domain Bacteria; phylum Bacillota; class Clostridia; order Lachnospirales; family Lachnospiraceae; genus Brotaphodocola. The sequence goes on from JAJQCO010000113.1 coordinate 7,272, forward strand.
TCATATGTTCTTCTCCTCTTCCACATCAACATACCCAAATTTTGGCGTATACTTACTGTATTGTAATTGGCGTCTCTTCCATAAAGCCTTCCGGTACATCCAAATATCGTTTGCCTGAAGTTGACATTTCTGTCTGCTTTTCTCGCAGCCATGTGTTAAGCTCATACATTTCTGTTCCGAGTGCGACTGCCTCGACATCCGATTCTGGCTCATAGCTCTCAATATATGCCTTACGCTCAACAAAATGAGTGTATTCATCTGCAGAAACAGGGCTTGATCGAAAGCTATCAAGAAAGATGAGCAGTGAAAATAAAATAGTGAGTGCAATTATAATGATGTAAAAGCTTAAATAGCAATAGAAATCCTGTTCCTTTTCATATTGGAGAAAATGGCGGCTAAGAGGTCCCATATTGATATATTCATCACTTTGCATGTAATTTTTGTAATTTAGTATCAGGCCAATCAGTTTGGCAACACAAAACAGGACGATTAGTGCTGCAATAATTACACCCTTGTTCATAATGATTCTCCTTTGAGCACCCGGCTCATGATATCAAAACTTTTCTGATCCGGCACCGCAAACACAGCCTTTCGGAAATTTCCGTTATACATTCCATGTAACAGATCTCGGAACACACTGGAAACCTCCTGCAGGTCGTTACCGAAGACGCCGCAGCCGAAAGCGCCAAGGATGATGATCTCATCTTCCATGATGGCTGCGTTATACAGGATCGAGTCGATCCGGTGGAACATAGCCTCTCGCACTTCCTCATCGCTTACAGCCTGGTATTTCTGGGCGGTTTTTCGGTTCGGAGCTGCGCCGGTTATAATGTTGGATTTCACCACTTCCTGATCTCGAATGAACAGGATATCCGGAGAATACAGCATGTCTGAATGATACAGGCCGCGGTTCAGCATGAACTTATGCCTGCTGTAAAAGATTTCCCGCAATCGGTCAGAGGACAAAATATTGTACAGATTTCCTTCGTGGCACAGAGATTCTTCCTGCGCTGTAGAGCCGTCCAGAAACCTTCCTCCCGGATCCTTGTATGAAGCGAAGTTCAGCGCACATACATATGGAGATTCTTTTACCTCACGGAAGATTGCATCTACGGTTGTCTCCTGCTGGACGATGATTTCCGTCTCTGGAAAATGGTTCCCCATCGTGGGCACCACTTCCATTTCCGGGAAATAGACCGTCCGCTTCACAGACGAATGCGTCTCTTCCGGATACATCTTTTCTACATATGCTGCAACCTGTCTTGCGTGTGCCGTTGCCTGTTCCCTGTTTGCATAGTAGTTCATGATTCGATTTCCTCCTCAATCATCTCTTCTGTATCATCGTCATCATCTTCCTCGATATCCATCGATTCCTGTTTCCGTTTCCGGATCTCGGCAAGCCTAGCCCGGAGCGCCTCCTTTTGTTCTTCAGTATACTCTCTGACCGGCCGTTCCTTTTTCAAGAGTCGCAGCAGTTTTCTCGGAATTCGATACTCGCAGCTTACTACTTCTCCTGCTTGATTCCGGTGTTCTTCCACCTTTTTCCATCCCGGATACTCTTCGTTTTCTACATAAGAGTCATATCGGTTGATGAGTCTGGTGTCAGACGTATAAACGCTGACTGCTTGGTCTCCACGGGAAAAGTTGATTACCGTCTCTTGTTCCGCTTTTGTCAGTCCCATAGTTTCATTTCCTCCTTATTTTTAGATTTGCAACAATCAATTCTTCTGTAATTATGAAAATTATTATTGGAAATAAGAACGGATCGTTCCGTTCCTATTCCTCGCTTGCAACGACCCGGAATTCCGGATGATCGCTCCCTACCCAGTAGGTTTCTACAGAGATATTTTCTCCATCATTGCCGGTAATGACGAACGGTCCTTCGGACGTCGGGGTCAGGAGTTCGATAAGCCCATTCCGCTCAATCGCGATCGCTCCCGGGGCGTAGCCGGTTGAACCGTTATTTTTAAACTTGGCCGGGAATACATTGAGGTCAATCCCCATAAAGCGCATCTGGACATAGGTAGTGGATGTCCGTCGTGCTGCTGGGTGTGGTTTTAGTTCCGTCTGCATGGTTTTGGCAACCTCGTCATTCAGGGAGTTGACCTGGGAACGGAATTCACCCTGTTCAAAGGAGCCACGGACAACAAACGGGATCTCTGCAAACTCCAGTTCTACGGAAGATCCGATTCCGTGCGAGACGCCGGCCCGACATACCTCACCGGATTCGGCAATTACCACAATATCCGTAGCCCGTTCGTTAAACTTCACCGCAAGCGGGAATACAAAGAAATGGATGATGCCGGATTCCCCGCCATAGGAAATGGTAACGTCGTGCTGATTATATAAAAATGTTTCGTCCGGTTTCTTCCCTTCTGCATCGTCCTTATAATTCCCATCCTTAAAGAATACAGGGAGTCGGGATGCATCCTGGACAGTCTCCGGAATCTCATCCATGGTTTCTGCATCTTCGGGAGTCACTTTATCCTCTGTCTCAGGAAGCAGTTCTTCTTCCTCTTCCTTAATATCTGGCAATGTAATGGAAAGTTTCGCTGGTTCCGGTTTCTCTTCTTCAATCTTTAAAATTACCCTATCGTATTCCTCGTGCATGATTTTACGAAGCAGTTCTTCCCCGCAGGAGTGTTTGTCCCCTTCCGGGTCTCGGAATTCAATGTTTGCTGGCAGAACCTCCGGTTCACCTGTGTCAGAGGTAATCGCAAAAAAGCCAAGTTTTTTCTGTTTCTGTGTATCTTCCGCATTCGGCATAACAACCTGGAACTTCGTTCCATGCCGCAGGACTCCTGCGGCGGCAATGCCGTAAATCAGGTTCATCTCCGCTGTCGCTTCCTGTCCCATTTCAGAAAGGACACGGATGTCCTCTTCTGCCTGTTTGAGTGACGTCCAGTAATGATTGATCAGGATTTCCTCATTCATTGATCGTTTCTCCTTCCGTTTCTTCTAATCCATCTGCTGTCTCCGGCTCTTCCGCCTTTGTTTCTGTCTCATCAGTTTCTTCGCCGCTTTCAACCATCCCCTGCTGGTCTTCTGCGGCTTCGCCGCTCCCATCCGTGTCCGCTTCGCTGAATATCACATTGGCAGCACAGACAGAAAAGTCAGCCGTCCCATTCGGGACATAAAAGGCGTACCAGTTATCATCCAGCCGATATCCGGACGCCCGGTATTCCTCCCCGTTTCGTACCATCGTGTGCCCGAAGGAATCTGCGGCATAGACCGGGCGGATATCATCGGCATCACCGGATCGGATATTCATTTGTACATACCACCGGGAGCATAAATCCGGAGTTAAATCAAGGACAGTATCCGGAATTGATACATCATCCGGAAGCAATGCTTCCGGAACCGGCTCACTTACCATAATCTTTGCCTGTTTTTCTTCCTCGCCGTTAAACCAGGTTGCATCCGCATACTGCCCGTAAGCGGATGCAACGGTCGGATAGCTTAGTCTGGGTTTGGTACCGGCATTGACGCTTCCGGAGCAGCCAGAAAGGAACAGGCAGGCTATCGCCGCCGCCCAAAGAGCCTGAAATCTTCCCTTGCCTGTTTTTCTGCTTTTTCTTTCCATGTTTCCTCCTCTTCGTCCGGCAATTGCCGGACATCTGCCGCCAACGGCGGATTTTTCCTGGTTTTTACGTGAATACCCGCCATTGGCGATCGTTTCACTGGCGTTTTAGCACCAGCCGGCGCCATTGGCGCCTCTGATACATCTGCCATCGGCAGATCCTGTAAACGAGCACTCTGCTGCACGGCCCTGGCATTCCCGCGTTCAATGAGTCGTTTGATTTCAATCCGCTTCTGCTGGATATTCTTTTCTCTAACCAGCAGGAACACAACAAAAAGGAAAACCCAGCCGAAAACGAAGAAAAAGAGGTAGCCGACCCCTGCATTGTTTAATCCGTCGTGGACTGTGATTATCTTCATGGCAAATTCCTCCTGATCCTATTATGGAGAATCCGCCTTTCGCGAAAATCAGAGATTCTGATTTGCCATAATCGTCAGGGAGGGAAAGATATGGGAAACATAAAAAAATTCTGGAAGAAACACAAAGAAACGCTGGTAATCGCACTGGTATCATTTTGCCTGGTGCGGTTTGTGTTTGATACGACTGTAGTGATGAGCGCATCCATGGAACCAACACTTATGACTGGTGATACGGTTATTTTGTATAACTGCATCTTTCATAAATCGAACCGCGGCGATATCGTGGCATTCCCGTTTGGTGATGTGGTATATATGAAGCGGATTATCGGGACGGGCGGCGATACGATAGAAATTATGGATGGCTGCGTATTTGTAAACGGGCAGCGGCTGGAGGAAGGATATCTTCCGGAGGGGACAGAAACGGAACCTGGAAACCGGAAGGAATACATTGTGCCGGAAGGATGCGTTTTCCTGCTTGGAGATAACAGAGGGGATTCCAATGATTCCAGGTACTGGGAGAATCCATATATTGAGGCGGATGAAATCATAGGATATTTTTTCTGGGATATATCGGCCTGGTATGGTTCTGGTACTTCGATACGAATTAATAACTACGACGGAAAAATTTAGTTAAAGAACGCGAAGTTTAGTCAAGAAATTTAGTCAAAGAAAAAGCCACTAATCATCGAACGGCTCTGATGATCGGTAGCTTTTTCTTTGGATCTGTAAATGTCCGGTTTTCCTGAAATGAATTACTCCGTCTGATATGTCGTCCTGAAAGCCGTCAATCTACCACAGGTACGCCCTGCGGGTGAGGTGGAGTTTCAAAAACGAAATAACGATAAGGAGCTTAAGGCTATTCACGAAGCCCTATCCCAGTGGGATTATGTTTGTGATACTTTTAAGCAGGCCGTTTGTTATTTGATACGCAGCTACCCGTCCCTTTTGTTAAGAACCAGACTCTCAAATTGGTTCCATTTATATTATGGTAAATCAAGTTTTCAATAAATCGCATTTGGAACCTATTTGAGAATTATTTTTAAATCGGCGCATTCACCCACGCCTCACCCGAAGGGCGTGCCTGTTGTAGATCCAGTAGGTCAGACGTTGTACTCTGCGATATTGATAGAATCAGTTCTTCAGTACCGTCTCCATCAACCTGTCGCCTTCGTCAGCCAGTCTCTGCTTTCTCTCCTCTTCTGCGGTTTCCGGATCTGTATAGTTTGCCATATAATCTGTCGCGTAAGGCACAATCTCAATGGTATTGTCATTCCAGACAAATTCGGTATTGCATGCCTCACATATCGTCTTCCGTTCAAACTGCCTGGTATGTAAAAAGCCATCTACGGTCACGAGGGAGCCGGTATGCAGACAGAGGTTATCCTGTCTGGCATTCTTTCCATAAGAACGGACGACTGGGAAATCCGTCCGGGTTTCCGGATTATCATCCCTGATGAAATAACGCCGGTCGGTTGCGATCTGATAGACCGCTGTCTCAATATTTTTCTGGTGATAATAATTTACGTCGTTGCACAAATTTCCACTGATCAGAATGCTGTTGGAAATCATCCGGTTTTTGATCACCTCCTGTACTGCTTGTTTTTCGGTCAGCACTTCCTTTGCCGTATTCCGCCGTTCCATAAAGATAGGCAGAACAAAGGAGAGATTCCCTTCGACCTTATTCAAAGCTCCGCATGATTTACAGTACATCTGTTTCCTGATTTTTCTCACGACGAAAACGCCCCGGATCTCAACCATGTCGTACTGGCGGAACTTATCCATTTTCGCAATCATCTCCTGGTCAGTTGTGAGGATAATCGGCCAGTCGTATAAGATTCGGTCTTTTTCACCAAATGTTTCCCCGCTGTACCGGGTGCTTCGGATCGTTGCCAGGTGGCACATTCCTCTCACATAGGTGCTGCCATCATTCTTTTTCGTTATTTTAGGCTCGTCTGCGACACAGCCATAAAGCCTGACTACATTTAACCTTGCCATTATTTTTCTCCTTCAAAAAATCGTTTGAAATACTTGTCATTACTATTATGGAAAATCAGGTTTTTAGCTGAAAAGGTTTTGGATATAGAAAAAGCCGCGTGTGCGGCTTCTTCTGAAAATACTAATATGGAATACAAGATAACTCCGGATCATGCCAGATTGCCTCTGATGCACGGTAATCCGTGTTTTCGATTCCTCCGGTTACTGTGTTTCTGACTTTTACCGGATAGCCTGTGCCGTCGGTCAGGTAAGGGAGAAGCTTGGATCGTAAGTCTTTCCATGCTTCAATACCGTCCATTTCGACCAGGCAGACATCCTTCTTTGCCATGATCTGCCTGATACAGCCCTTGCTCTTTCCGACAAAAAACTGTAGGCTCTCACCGGACTCGTCCCTGCTGTCTTCCTTCGTGTAGCCGATCAGGATGGCAACATCCCCGTTGTTCAGTTTCCACGCTTCGGACGCATTGTATGCCTTGTTGAAGCAGCAGACATTGATGGTACCGGATTGGTCTTCCAGTTTAAAGATAGCCATAGGAAGGTTGTCTTTTTTGGTAAACACGGTACGGAAATCCTGGACGATCCCGAAAATCTTTTTGGTATCCATGTCAGCTTCGGAAATGCTGGCACACCCCTGGTCTTCTGGTTTCCCGAATGGGTCAAGTGGATGGCCGGACGCATACATGCCAAGGAACTCTTTTTCCTTCTCCAGGTTCTTTTCGATGTTGTCAAACACGGTTTCAGACGGGATGATTATTTCCCGGATCGCGGTGTTAGCAGCGTCGATCTTATCCTGGATTTTCTTTCGCTTTTCGTAAAGCTTTGCCTGAGTAGGAAGATTTTTGGTAGTAATCTTCCATTTCTGCCGGTCAAGCGGGATTCCCTGCTCGACTTCTTCGATCATGCCGTTGACCCGGTTCATCTCCTTTTTCTTATCACGGATGACCTTCATTTCATCGAAATAGTCGCCGAGAACGGAAAGCAGGGCCTGTCTGGGAGCTTTTCTGTCAAAAGCGCCGACTTCAACAAGCTTAGAGATGACACTTTCCGGAAGGTCGGTTGTTGCCATGAATTCGGGAATGGTACTGCATACAAACTGTCTTCCCTTCATGGTATCTCCGATTCCCTTGATGCCGGAGAACCCGAAATAGATTTCGCCGTCTTTCCCGTCAAAGGAAGCGCGGGAACGCTCAATATCCGGCCCGATGACCTTCACATGGAAGGTTTTCGCTTCCTGGATCAACGCCGGGAATTTGGAGATATCCGAAAAGCTTAAGACTGCCGTATAATACTCGGTCGGGTAATGGTACTTCAGCCACCCGGTAATATAGGCCAGCCTTGCGTATGCGGCTGCATGGCTTTTGTTGAATGCATATTTTGCAAAATCCAGCATTTCATCAAAAAGTTTCGCAGCATAATCTACATTGACTCCGTTCGCTTCACAGCCAACAATGTTCCGTTTTGGATCGCCATGAAGAAATGCAACCTTTTCTGCTTCCAGAACATCCATCTTTTTATGCCCCATAGCACGACGAATAATATCTGCCTGGCCTAAGCTGTATCCGGCGAGTGTGCGGAAGATTTGCTGCACCTGCTCCTGATAGACAATGGCTTGATAAGTCGGCTCAATGATAGATGCGATTTGTGGGATATTGCGAAGGACACCGTTTAAATCTTCCGGTGCCTCCCTATGGTGTTTGCTACGGATGATTCCAGGCAGGTATTTCATTGGGCCGGGACGGTAACATGCAACCAGAAGCACAAGATCAGAGAAGTGTTCCGGTGCGAACTGTTTTAACATGTTGCGCATGCCGGCGGATTCAAACTGGAACACGGACATGGTTTTTGCATTTGCAAAAACTTCCCGGTACACATCCGGATCTTCCGGAATATGGTCGCAGTCAATGTATATGCCGGAGTTGCGGTAGATAAGACGTACCGCTTTGGTGATGATGTTCAGGTTTTTAAGCCCCAGAAAGTCCATTTTCAGGTATCCGGCGCTCTCCGCCTGTTCTGCGTCCATCTGGATTTTCCAGATCGAGTTTTCCACATCGTACATCAGTGCGGCTGAACCCCGGATATCACCAGGGAAGATAATTTTACCGCAGGCATGCATACCATAATTGGTATTTAAGCCCTCAATCTGAGCCGACATTTCAATAATCTCCAGAAGCTCCGGGCGTTCCTTAAAGATCTCCTGTAAATGATCCATCACAGTACCGCCGTTATCCCACGGCCCGGAAAACTTTGTATTCGGCTCCTTCGGAATTTCGCGGTTAATCTCGTCTGCGTACCGCAGGTACTGCTTCCGTATCAGTTCGCCCTGTTCCTTGCTTTCTTTTGTTTTCTGGTCCGGGTACTTCTCCGCTACTTTCTTTGTGCCGATGATACGGGCAACGTTTTTTACGGCTGCCCTGCAGGCCTGCGTGGACGGTGTTGTAATGCCGCAGATGGCATTCTGCCCGTATTTCTTCGTGACATATTCAATCACAATATCACGGACGCCGTATTCGTACTCGCTCTTGGAAAGATCAGAGTCGATATCAGGCATGGACACACGTTCCGGGTTCAGGAACCGTTCAAACAGCAGTCCGTTTTCAACCGGATCAATATTTGTGATTCCAAGAATATAAGCGACCTTTGAACCGGCGGCGGAACCACGACCTGGGCCGATCGTCATACCTGGAAAACTCTGGTCTGCTTCAATGTACGTGACCATCTCCTGGATCGACATCTCCTTACAGTGTTCGCGCAGGTAGTTGATACGGTCATCCGGCATGTGCCCGATCTTCCGGCCGATATCAAGGAAATCCTGAACGATCAGGAAATAATCCGGAAAGCCCATGTTAATGATGGTATTCAGTTCATATTCTACCTGCGTGCGCTTCTCTTCATCGAAGTTATCCGGATAACGTTCCGGAGTCTTTGTGATGGTTTTTTCAATGAGAAGCTGATCCGCATGGCTGAGCTGACGCTTGTTGATATGCATATCTGTATTCATATATTTTGTTCCCTCCTTCTCTTGGTTCAAACATTCTTTCCGTGTTGCGATTATGAAGGAACAGACAAAGAATAACTTCGCGTTTTTATCCTGTTTTTGAGCTGCCATATTTGTTCTGATACTTAAATGACTGGTTGAACAGGAAAAGGAGGAATCAAAGAAATGGAAAGGGAACAGATGATTGAAGCATTCTGGAATCTCCCAAAGCAGCAGTATGCGAATCTTCTCGCCTGCGGGGATCCGAAGAAGTATGATTTTGCGAAATATTTCATCCATACGCATACGGATCTGGGATCACCGAAGGATTCTGTGCTCACTGTTGCCAAATATGTGGAAACAGCAAAGCAGATGGGCGCCCGTGCGATATCTGTGACCGACCACGGGACTATGTATGCAGTGCCTTCGCTTTATGAGGTCTGCGGCAAAGCCGGGATTAAGCTATTGATCGGCTGTGAATTCTATGTTTGTGATGATGTGGAGGATAAGTCGAAGAAAAAGCATACACGTCTGCATTTGTGCGGCTACGCGAAGGATACCGAAGGGTATCATGTGCTGGCACGCATGGTGACGGAATCCAATACCAGGATCCTGTCAATCACGACATACGATGCGGCTACCGGGAAAAAGACCACGCTGGATTATCCGTGTATCTCCAGGAAAATCCTTAAAGATCTCATGGGGCCTGGAACACCCGGCCATGGTCATGTTGTATTGACAAGCGCCTGTATTGGAGGTGTGATCACCGGTATTTCGTCTGCCAACGCAAATGAGAAAGTGAACCTGGAACTCTTAAATAAAAAGATCAGATCTTGTGAACAGACAGAGAGCATGCGTACCCGCGCACTGGCTGAACAGGAAACGCTGGAGTCGAAAATCGCTATGTATACGGATGCGGATAAGACTGAGGATACAGAACGGGAAATTAAAAACCTGAAACAGATGTTAAAGCGCGTGAAACCGGAACTCACAAAAATCCAGAAAGAAATGGATACGATCACAAAAATCAAAAAGTGTTCGTATGAAGCATTTCAGGTGTTTTACAAAAACCTTCTGGAAGAACGAGATTCGGTACAGCAGGAAGTGATTGATGACGCTGATATTGTCCCGCGTTTTGAACAGGATGCAGCATGGTATGACACGCTTGCCGGACACGGCAATTTCTTCCTGGAGATCCAGAGTCATGGGATTCCGGCGGAATGGCGGTATATGCGGGAACTAGCAGCGATTTCAGACCGATTGGATATTCCGATGGTTGCAGCCAACGATGCCCACATGCAGAAGGCTTCTGATCTGGAAGCCAGGAAAATCGTCAATTCCCTTCGGTTCAACAACTATGAGCCGCCGCAGGTCGGTGATTCAGAGTTGTATTTAAAGAACGACGTTGAACTGTTCCAGGCACTCTGTAAGGTAGTCGCGAAGGAACACGCATGGAAAGCCATGATGGGTCGCGAGAAACTTGTGGAGATGTGTGATGTGAAACTGGGAAAGGAACTGCACTATCCGAAGTATGTGGACTGAGTAGCTGTAGTAACCAGAATACTTCCTAAGAATAAGATAAGTACGGAAAGCTGCCATTGGCAGCTTTTCCTTTTTGCTATAGCATACGGAAGGAGCTGCCGATGGCAGGTCCTGTAGTTGGCTTATGCCGATATCATCGGCCTTCTGTAGATCGGTGTGTAAATCATTTTTTTGGCATCG
>JAJQCO010000220.1:0-16622 GCA_021202655.1 Clostridiales bacterium
GATATAGATATGGCAATAAAACGTGCAAAAGAAATTGCAAAAGAAATCGGCTTCTCAGCCTCAACGCTGTCGCTGGTATTAAACGGGAAACCGGGCATCAGCGAAAAAACAAGAATCGCTGTTGTTAATCGCCTTCAGGAGCTGGGATACGGATATATGCTTGAAGGAACCCAGGATTCTGCTGACAATCCAGCAGTTACAATTCCGGCAAATGACACTGCTGTTAATTCTGAAAATTCAGGTACGATCGGATTTGTTCTATACAAAAACGAAGGAAAGCTTCTTGGATTCAATTCCTTTTTCCCTTTAATTTTAGAGGGAATCGAATCCACTGCGCGGCGCTATGGTTACAGCCTTGTCGTCATTAACATAGAAAGGGAGCATATAAATCAGCAAATCAATTATATTGAGGACGCAAACTGCCTCGGCTATGTGATCTTTGCCACAGAACTACACCTTGAAGATTTAAAGCCATTCCAAAATCTTGGAATTCCGTTTGTCCTTTTAGATAATTATTTCCGCTCCCTTTCTTCCGTTAACGCAGTAAAGGTCAACAATGAGCAGGGCACTTATGAGGCGGTCCGCTATCTTTATGATCTGGGGCATCGAAATATCGGATATCTTAGCAGCGGTCTGGATATCTGTTCTTTCCATGAACGAGAAATGTTTGCATTATCTGCAATCAGGGAATTAACCGGAACCAGCGGAGTCTCTTATACCATCGGATATGCACACGAAAATGCGGAGCATGGCATGTCCAGGCTTCTTTCTTCCGGTCAGATTAAAAAAATGCCGACCGCCTTCTTATCTGATAATGATTTAGTAGCTATCGGCGCTATTCAGGCACTGAAAAAAGCCGGATACCATATTCCGGAAGATATTTCCATCATTGGTTATGATGACCGACCGATCTGCACGATTATTGATCCGCCTTTGACCACTATTCAGCTTCCCCGTACTCGTTTTGGATCGGAAGCCATCGAACAGTTGATTCGTTTCATGCGAATGCCAAGCGATTCTTACACCAAGGTAGAGATCAACGGTATTTTAATAAAACGAGACTCCGTACGTGATATCACCGCATCAACTTCATAGCTCTTACCGAACATACGCTATAACACAAACAAAGCGGCCAGGAAGCGGAAATACCATCTGGCATCTCCGGCCCCCTGGCCGCTCCAAAAAATTTATTTGTCGTTTTACTTTGCACCGATCGCAGACTGCGAAAAGCATCCATTCCACATACGGTCGTGTGCATCAAATTTACTCGATGGACGCCACCTCATACCCGGCGTCCTCCACCGCTCTTTTCAGGACGGAATCCTCAATCTCCCGATCATAGGAGACGACTGCTTTCTTCCTGCGCAGGCTGACCTTCGCCGCCGCTCCGTCCACCTTGTTAATCGCCTTTGTCACACGATTGGCGCAGTGTTCGCACGTCATTCCCCGGATCAGCAGAGTCTTCTGTCCCAGCACAGGGCCGTCGAGCTTCTTTTCCTCCGGAGGCAGCTCAGAGCTTCCTCCGCCGCAGCAGGGACTCTCTCCTTTTAAATGCTTGATGGTGCCCCTCACCGCAAAGATCAGAATCACCGCCACCACGAAAAGAATCGCCATATCTGTCATATCAAATCCTCCATTCGCAGGCTTTTTCAAAGGGTGGATGACTATTTCCCGTCATCCCGGATTTTCTCATCCGCGCGTCTCTCCCGCCATTTCTTAAAGAAACGATACGCTTCATAACAGAGCATTCCGACGATATAGATCGCTATGAATGCGGCAAACATATAAAACATGGATCCGGTCGAATTTCCCATCTCAGCCCTTTCCTTTCATCTCTCTGCGTGCATTCACAGAGGCATGAACCGAACGCCCGGAAGCAGTCCCCGCGGCGCAACCGGAACAGGAGCTGCAGCTTCCGCCACAGCCGCCCATCGCGCCGGAACCGCCGCAGCCGCCCGCACAGCCGGTACAGCCGCCCGCCCGCGCAATCTTTAATTCTCGGTAGATCACATACGCACAATACGCGACAATCAACGCGATCAGAATGATATCAATCATACCCGTATCCTTTCCTGCCAGAGAAAGCCAGATACCAGGCGGCATCCGGCTCCCTCATTTTAAATCTTATCCAAGACATTTCCCTTATGACGCGGACTGTACCGAACGCCTGGAGTAGGTCTTCTGATCCTTGTACGGATCCGGCCTGAACAACAGGAACAGCAGCACTGCCAGCACAACGATACCTGCCACGGTTCCCGCTCCGAACGCGCCGCCCGTGAGGACAGAACCGATCTGGTATACGCACAGGGTCACCATATAAGCGAAAATATTCTGGAAGAGAATCGCAAACCAGAACCATCTTCTGGACTGCAGCTGCTGCGACATGGTAGCGATCGCAGCCAGACACGGGGAATCCAGCAGGTTGAAGATCAGGAAGCTCAGCGCGGAGATCGTGGTCGGGAACCAGGTACCGACTGCAGCCGCAACCGAAACCTCATCCTCAGCCGCCTCCTCAGCCAGATTCGCAAGGACGCCCATCGTGGAGACAATGCCCTCCTTCGCGGAGAAGCCGGACAGAGCCGCCGCGCATGCCTGCCAGTTGCCGAAGCCCAGCGGTGCAAAGATCGGTGCGATCGCGCCGCCGATCACGGCCAACAGGCTGTCTGCGCTCTCTTCTACCATGCCGAACGCGCCGTCCGCAAAGCCGAAGCTTGCCAGGAACCACATGACGACACAGGCCAGGAACAGGATCGTACCTGCCTTGATGATAAAGCCCTTCAGTCTCTCCCACACGTGCAGCAGCACGGTTCTTGCCGACGGAATATGGTACTGCGGCAGCTCCATGACAAACGGAGCCGGCTTGCCGGAGAACGGCTTGGTCTTCTTTAAGATAATCGCCGCGACCAGCACAGCCGCGATTCCGACAAAGTACATCGCCGGGGCAATCAGGCCGCCCGCCTCATAGCTTCCGGTCGCGTAGCCCGCCATCACACCGCCCAGCATGGCGATGACCGGCAGCTTCGCGCCGCAGGGAATGAAGGTAGCCGTCATGATCGTCAGACGCCGGTCATTATCCTGCTCGATCGTCTTCGACGCCATGATTCCAGGGATTCCACAACCGGAGGAAATCAGCAGCGGGATAAAGCTCTTGCCCGACAGCCCGAAGTGGCGGAACACGCGATCCATCACGAATGCGATACGCACCATATATCCGCAGTCCTCCAGCAGGGACAAAAACAGGAACAGGATCGCCATCTGCGGGACAAACCCGAGCACGGCGCCCACGCCGCCGATAACGCCGTCTACTACCAGGCTCAGAATCAGATCGCTCGCTCCGGCAGATTCCAGCACGCCGCCGACCGCATCCTGAATCGCCACGACAAACACATCGTTCGTCCAGTCTGTCACAAGCGTACCGACTGTCGTCACGGATATGTAATACACCACAAACATAACAGCTACAAAGATCGGAATACCAAGAATCCGGTTCGTCACGATCTGATCGATCTTGTCAGACGTCGTCATCGTATTCTTGCCCTTCTTCACCGTCGTCCCGACGATCTTCTGGATAAACTGGTAGCGCTCATCCGTCACGATACTCTCCATATCGTCGTCGCGCTCCTTCTCGATCTTCGTGCGGATCTTTTCAATCTCTGACGTCGCAGACGCGGCAAGAGCGACGCTCTCGACCACCTTGCTGTCGTTCTCCAGAAACTTCACCGCGTACCATCTCTTCTCATCCGCTGTGATGGAATTCGGAAGCAGGGCGGACACCTCAGAGACTGCCGTCTCCATCTCCTTCGAGAAGATCTCTCCGGGAAGGTCGTGTTCGTTCTTTTTCGCGACTGCAACCGCCTCGTCGATCAGCCGGTCAAGGCCCGTCTGCTTCAGGGCAGAGGTCTCAATGATCGGGCAGTTCAGGATCATGGAAAGACGTTCCGTATCGATCCGGATGCCCCGCTTCTCGAGAAGGTCTGCCATGTTGAGCGCGATGACAACCGGAACGCCCGTCTCAATCAGCTGCGTGGTCAGATACAGGTTTCTCTCAATGTTGGTCGCATCCACCAGATCGACGATCACATCCGGGTCTTCCTTCAGAATATAATCGCGGCTTACTACCTCCTCCAGCGTATAAGGAGAAAGAGAATAGATGCCGGGAAGATCCGTCACGATCACATCGTCATGCTTTCCTTTTGCCTTCAGTTTTCCTTCTTTTTTCTCTACCGTGACCCCAGGCCAGTTGCCAACATACTGGTTGGCGCCGGTCAGCGCGTTGAACATGGTCGTCTTACCACAGTTCGGGTTTCCGGCTAGTGCAATTTTTATCGCCATTTTCTACCTCCGTGCGCATTTTCACAATGCATAACTTCGATTCCCTACTTTACCTCCACACACTGTGCGTCGTTTTTCCTCACAGAGAGCTCATAGCCTCTGACTGTGATCTCAACCGGGTCCCCAAGAGGAGCTACCTTCCTGATATACAGCTCGCTTCCCTTCGTAATACCCATGTCCATGATACGGCGCTTATAGGCGCTGTCGCCCGCTATCTTCGTCACGGTTACAGTGCTCCCCACTGCTGCGTCTCCTAACGTCATCGCTGCGTCTCCTTTCTAAAGACTGGTTACCTCGCTGCATATCTGCCCCATGTCACGCAGCGCAGTGCGTGGTATGGGTGTGACATGTAACAAAGACTGCTCTTTTTTCATACAGCCAGCAACTCTCACGCTACCATAATATGCCGTGCCATATCTTCGTTAATCGCAACTCTGGAGTCTTTAATGTTTACAATGACATTTCCTCCAATGGATGACACGACGGTAACCGCCGTCCCTGTGACAAATCCCAGATTCTCCAGAAAGCGTCTGGTCTCTTCGTTACCGCTCACCTTACAGATCTTCATGGATTCACCGGCTGACAACATCGTTAATGGCATCATATGATCTTCTTCCTTATAGTAAGAGTAGACTAACTGTCCGTACGATGGTTAGTATACGCTATCTTGAGTTAGCTGTCAATAACCCTTGGGACAAAAAATTTATATTTTTTTCATATTCTCATTTTCTCATCTTCCCACTGCCCGGAGGATCGCCCGCGCCATCACATCCGCCGCCAGCGCTCCGACAACATTGATATCCGCCTTCACGCCGCCGACCGACGCCGCATAGATGGTATCGCCGTCCGCCATGGTTCCGACCGGACGGATGCAGCGGGCATATGCGTTTCTTGTCATGGAAGCGATCTTGCCCATTTCGCCCTTGGAAAATTCCGCGTTCGTGATCACCACGCCGATCGTCGTATTTCCGGTAAAGAGATCGCGGGGAACGCAGGTCTGATAAAGCTGCTCCCGGCTGTCGGCAAAGCCGGTCCCGTCCGCGGTCCGAAGCCCGGCGACCTTGCGCCCGTCCGCCGGATCATAGATATCCCCCAGAGCGTTGACTGCCACAACCGCCGCCATCCGAAGCTCTCCCAGTTCGGCGGCAAACAGACCCAGCCCGGCCTTCGTGGCGCGCTCCATCCCACAGAGCTTCCCCACCGTCGCTCCGGTTCCCGCTCCCACGCTTCCGCTGAAAGGCTGATTGCGCAGAGAATCCTCGCAGGCCGTATAGCCCATCGCCACGTCCGGCCGCACATCTGCCCGCCGGTATCCCAGATCGTAGATGCACGACTGACACACCAGGGGAACCCTCGCATAACCGGTGTCATATCCGATCCCCCGCTCCTCCAGCCATCTCATCACGCCGTCCGAGGCCGCCAGCCCATAAGCGGAACCGCCCGAAAGGACGATCGCATTGACCGGATTGTCCGCCGTCAGGGACGAGGCGAGCGGCGTCTCCCGGGACGCCGGGCCTCCTCCGCTGACATCCACACCGACACGCGCCCCCTGCTCAAAAAGAATCGCCGTGACTCCGGTTCCCGCTTCCTCATTCTGTGCATTTCCGATCCGAAATCCATCCATCTGCGCAATCGGTATCTCTCTTACCAGATTCATCTTTTCTTTTCCTCCTAAAAATCACATAACGACAGGATCTGCCGCTGGCAGCTCCTTACATATGCTTTCGCAAACGCAAAGAGGCATCCGCAAATCTGCCGGATACCTCTTCTTTCCCCCATATAACAGCAAATCCTCTGTCTGTGAACTCACCTTACAGGCTGCGGCGCGCGGACGATCCCGGCCGCCCCGAGCGCTCTCGATACCGCACCGGCGATCAGGAAGCAGACAACCGCCTCGATCGCGCCCTGTACGCCCACAAAGGCAATGACGAACAGCACCGGATTGGCTACCCCCAGCGCCTGCACAAAGCCCTGGATATAATCCGTGCCATAGAAAATCACAACCAGGCTCGACATGTAGAGCAATGTGTTCAGAAGCGGACACGCCAGGCTCGCCGCCATATAGGCTCCGTTCTTAAAACGCCCGCGCAGCAGCATGAAGATCAGACCGCACAGCCACCCCTCCAGAATCCGCGGCACGATACATAAGAATACCGTTCCCGCCGGATTGATGCCGAAGAGCATCGTCCCGAAGGCGCTCGCGCCAAAGCACTGCATCAGACTTGTAATGCCGAATGCCAGCCCGCAGACTGCGCCGCCCTTCGGCCCCAGAACGATGGCCCCCACAGCCACCGGCACGGTCAGGAAGGTAATCGACAGACCCGGCGTGCGGAAATACCCAAGCGGGGTAAAGGCCATCACAAAAATGATCGCCACCATCAGCGCCAGCTCCACCATGAACAGTGTCCTTGCTGCATGTTTCTTATTCATTTTTTCTCCTTTTCGATAAAACGGATGCATGTTCCCTGAGGAATCACGCTCGTTTTTACTATATCACAAAAAATACAGAAAGCAATGAATTTTTCTCCCGATATTCTTGATTTTTTACCCGTGACCATTTATAGTGAATGACAGAACCTGCCGCGGCCTGATCCGATCTCCCGAACCGCACAATGAGACCTTCCGACCGACGCAGTCAGCCATAGGAGCACAAAATTTTATACAGACTACAGGAGTATCAGTATGAACAAAAACGATATTATTCTCATCCACGGAACCGATTATAAGGAAATGACAAAACGGGTCCTGGAAGCCGCTGATCTGGCTTCCGATATCGGCGACCGCAACAAACGCGTCGCCATGAAACCCAATCTGGTCACATCAAGGGATCCTTCCTCCGGCGCCACCACGCACGCCGAGCTGCTGGCCGGAACCATTGAATATCTCCAGGAGCACGGATTTAAGGACATCACAATCATGGAAGGCTCCTGGGTCGGAGATCAGACCGGTTCCGCCTATCGCGCCGCCGGATACGATAAGGTCTGCAAAAAATATAACGTCCCCTTCGTCGATCTGCAGAGGGATTCCAGCAAGGAATACGACGCCAAGGGAATGAAGATCCGTCTCTGCGATAAGGCACATGCCGTCGAGTACATGATCAACATGCCCGTCCTCAAGGGACACTGCCAGACCACCGTCACCTGCGCGCTGAAGAATAACAAGGGGACCATCCCCAACTCAGAGAAGCGCCGTTTCCACACTCTGGGGCTGCACAAGCCCATCGCCCATCTGAACACCATCGCCCGCAATGACTTCATTCTGGTAGACAATATCTGCGGCGATCTGGATTTTGAGGAGGGCGGGAATCCGGTTGTCATGAACCGCATCCTCGGCTTTAAGGATCCGGTGCTCTGCGACTCCTTTGTCTGCGATTCCATGGGATATTCTGTAGACGATGTGCCATACATCCGGATGGCGGAGCGCCTGGGCGTCGGCAGCACGGACACCGCGCACGCCAACCTGATTTATTTAAACCAGCCGTCCGAGGCGCAGAGCCGGTTCCGCATGACCCGCCGCGTCCAGAACCTTGCTTCCTACGCGGCGCCCAAGGACGCCTGCAGCGCCTGCTACGGGTCGCTCATCTATGCGCTTGACCGGATGAACGACGCCGGACAGCTGCGAAAGGGGCTCCCGCCCGTCTGCATCGGCCAGGGCTATAAGGGCAGCAGCGGCGAAATCGGCGTCGGCCAGTGTACCTCCTGCTTCAACCGGACGTTAAAGGGATGCCCGCCAAAGGCTGCGGACATCGTCGAATTCCTGATGGAAAACTGGAACTGAGTCAGAAAAATGCGGAAGCTGTCACCGGCAGCTTCCGCAGTATATTGATCAAAAGGGCAGAGATACCAGACTCGTATCTCTGCCCTGCTTTTATCTTATGTATATTCACGCAGTCATGCCATGTTCTGAAGAATCAATGAATGATTTGCCACAACCTTTTTCAGGATATCGGTGTCTGCCTGAATTGCTTCGATCTGGTTCACACTGGCCTGATAGCGCCGGTATGTAGACAGATAGCAGTCCTCGATATTCTGCAGGCGGGGCAGAATATCATTCTCCAGACGGAGATTGATGCTTTCAATACGGAGATTGATGCTTTCAATATCCGCCCGGATCAGAGCAAGCTCCGTGCGGAACTCATTCCGAAGCAGCTCCAGATCATTTCTGGTTTCTGCTCTGAGATCCGCGATGTCTGCTTTGATCGGCTCCAGCTTTTTGTCAAGCAAGCTGGAAATGGCTAATAACAGATCATCGTCTGCATGAGACATACAGGAATCCTCCTTTCGTTTGGTAAACGCCATTATAACACATTCCAAATATGAAGTCTATTTCTTTTTGTCGAACCGGCTCACAGGTTTCCCTTTCTCCTCCGCGTAAGAAAGCAAACTGCGAAGTTCCCTGGCGAATTCTCCCGACAGATTCTGATCGACGGCGCAGATGACCTCGCGACAGGAATCGATCAGGGCTCTTGCCCTGTTTAATGCGCCGTCATCAATCCGGCAAAACGGCCTGACGCTGACAACCTCGCTCGCGAGAGCCTTCGCCGCCGGATAATCCAGATCATTCTCCCACAGTATCCCCGCCGCAAAGGGAATGCCCTGCCGCTGCAGGCGGCGGAATACCGGAGTGCCGGCGCCGTTTCCGGCAAGGACAAAGACCTGCGGCGTCCCCCGCACCGCCCTCAGCTCCGGACTGATGGTCTGCATATCGCAGAACTCCTCTTCTATGTCATACAGCCTTGCGATATATCCCTCTGCAAAAATCTCTTCCGGCGTTCCGAACCGATCAATCGCGTCGCCCTTCACGCAGGCAATCCGGTCAGAAACCCGCGCGGCAAAATCAAGCTCATGAAGCGACATAATCACCGTCAGCTTCTCCCTGCGTGACATTTCCTGAAGGATATCAAAGAATTCCAGCTTATATCTGATATCCAGAAAAGAGGTCGGTTCGTCCAACACCAGAACCTCCGGCTCCTGGCAGATGGCCCGCGCCAGCATCACCCGCTGCCTTTGCCCGTCGCTGATCTGCATAAAATCACGTTTGGCAAGATCCAGAATCCGGATCCGCTCCATGGACTCCCGCACCATGCGCCGGTCCGCCTCAGAAAGGATCCCAAACGCTCCGGTATACGGATATCTCCCGGTTTCCACCACTTCCTCACACGTCATAAGCTCCGTCCGGACCCGCCCGGTCAGAACGACCGACATTCTCCGGGACAGCTCCCTTGCACGCATGGAGCCAAGCTCCGAACCATCCAGATATACGGTTCCCGCCATCGGGGCAAGCTGCCGGATGATACTCTTTAAAATCGTCGTTTTCCCGGCTCCGTTGGGTCCGATCAGCGTCAGAATTTCTCCTTTTTTTAACGACAGACTGATGTCCCGGATCAGCGGAACTCCTCCGTAGCCGACCGTAAGTCCCCTGGTATAAAAATAATATTCCTTCATCAGCCTCCTCCCTTCCTTCGGTGAATCAGGACAACGATGACCACCGGCGCGCCGAATATTGCCGTAACCGTGCTGATGGCAAGCTCCGTCGGCGCAAACAGCAGCCTTGCGAGCAGATCGCAGGCCAGGCAGAACACCGAACCGCCGAGAAAGCAGGCGGGAATCATGCAGATCGGCTTCGACGTTCCGAACAGTCCCTTTACCAGATGAGGAACGGCGACCCCCACGAAGGACACCGGCCCCGCAAACGCCGTGACGCAGGCAGATAAGATACTGGAAAGGACGACCAGAAGCGCCCGGAAGAGCGGAATGTTGACCCCCATACTCCGCGCATAGGCCTCGCCCATCTGCCACGCGCGAATAGGCTTGGAAAGAAAAAACACACAAATCGAGCTGCCAAAAATGACGACGGCCATGACCGCCACATGCTCCCAGCTGATTCCCGAGAAGCTCCCCTTCGACCAGTTATGCAGATTGACAATATCCGAATCGTCCGCAAAGGTGACAATCAGATCTGTGACAGAGGAACAGATATAACCAATCATGACGCCACTGACGACCAGCATGGACATCCGGTCCATCACGCGGGAAATCAGAAGCACAAAGCCCATGGAAATCATGGCTCCGGCAAAGGCCGCCGCGATCATCATCACAGAGCTGATGCGGACGGACGCGCCGAGAGCCGCCACCATCACAAGCGCCACCGTCAGCTTGGCTCCGGAGGAAATTCCCAGGATGAAGGGACCGGCAATCGGATTATGAAAATAGGTCTGAAGAAGATAGCCAGACAGGGACAGGCCGCCGCCAAGAATCATCGCCGCCAGGGCACGGGGAAGACGGATCCGGAGCACAATATCCGCAAACACGGCGTCCGCAGACCGCCCGGACAGGATGCGCAGGACGTCCCCAGCCGGAATGGCCACACTGCCCGCGCAGATATTGACCATCAGGAAAGCCATCGCCAGCACAAGCAAAAGAGCCATAGAAATCCCATATCGTCCCTGCCTCATACGTTCCTCCCGCATCACTCACTTATCCGGTAAAGATATGTCATATCGCCGTCATTCCCCGTCAGCATCTTATGCATATCGGAGATAATCGTTCCCAATTCCATAGAAGACTGGTAAAGATTCCGGGACGTCCCATATAAATGCCCCTCCTGCACTGCTTTCACATTTGCAAAGAGAGCGCTTTTCTCCAGCAGATCGTCCACCGTGTCCAGTTCTCCGTCAATGGTGCTGTTATATATCATATAGTCGACGTCTCTGACCGCAGCGTAAAATTCCTCCATCTGCATGGTCACGCTGGAAGAGGCTGTGCCGTCATCCGCGCCGAGATCGGAAAATACATAGCTTCCGCCCGCGAGCTCAATCATCCTTGGCAGATAATCCGAAGCCTTGCGGACATTGACCTCCCCGTTTGTCGTGATATAAAAAAAGGCGACCGTTTTTCCCGCCGCATCCGCCGGATCAATCGCCGCAAATGCTTCTGTCTGAGAGGTAAATGCCGCTTCGGCAGCCGCCTCCCGGCCTGTCAGAAGCCCGTACAGCTTCACCCATTCCGTCCGCCCCAGAGGCTGCGCCTCATAGCTGGAATGGTCGACGATCACCGGAATGCCGAAGCGCTCCAGCTGTTCCTTCACCTCCGGCGTGTGATAAATCATCGTATTCTCGATGGCCAGATCGCAATGCCCCGCCAGGATCTGCTCATAATCAGGGGCGGAATATTTACCGGCATAGCAAATATCGCCGCTTTGCATCGCGGCCTTCGCCTCCTCGATATACCATCCCGCCGCATCGAACGCCGAAAAACGGACGCAGTCCAACGCATCGGCAGACACAAACATATCCATAACCGCCGAAGCCGCCAGATAGATATGGTCAAGCGGCTGCTTCAGTACCGTGATATCCTCTGCCAGATCGGCCGGGGCTTCTTTTTCCTCCGGAACGACAAGAAATCTGCCGTCTCCCTGAATGGTAATGAGGGAATAATCGTCGTCATAAAAGTCGACCGAAAATTGGCGGGCAAAGGCAAGCTCCATACTACCGGTATAGGTAAGCTCTTCGCTGATCTCCGTATCCTGTTCCGCCTCCCCGGCCGTGCTTTGGCAGCCCGCCGCAAAAACAGCCGCCAATACGGCTGCCAGAAAACAGAACCAGTTTCTCCGGAGGCTCTTCCCATCCTTCATCCCTTACGGCTCCTTTTCACAAATACAAGAACTGCCACACACGCCGCGGCAGCCGCCACAATGACCAAAACGATCACCTGCACAGTCTCCTGTTCACGCGCTGTCTGCTCCTGGGATACCAGATCCGAGGAATCAAAGATAATCGCGTACTCCACCTCGTGGGGGACGCTCATGGCCGTCGTGTCCGCGATCACATTCATCGGCTCGTCAAAAACCGTGACCGGTATCTCAAACACAGAATTTCCCCCGCTATTGACCGGCAGAAAGGTTTCCTCTCCGATCCTCATGTAATCATAGTGAGAGCTGCTCCATTCGATACGCGCATACGCAAGACCCTCCGCCACAATCAATGTCGCCGGAGACGTCACGGACGCCCGCCCGCTCCCACCGGTCAAGGTCACGCCGATCTCATACTCGCCGTCCTCCATCTCCACAGGAAGCGGTATAACCGGCGCCGCATACGCCGGAAAAGACAGACAGAAGACAGCGGCCAGGAAAAGCGTCGCCAGCCGGACGCCAGGTCTTCTCTTTCGCATCCTTTTCATCACATTCCCGATCCGGTATCTGCCGACTGCGGATTGGAAACGCTCACGGAATGGTCGTACCATATGCCCTTCTCCCCGATTAAAGCCAGGTCAAATTCCTCATCCAGGGCCGGAACCGGAATATCAAAACCATAGACCTCCTCCGTGAGGCCGTCGCTGTAGGTGACGCTGTCCACCGTCGGCGTAAGCAGCTTCGCCCCGTCCTTTTTTGCCTCCTCGGCAAGGCCAGGATACAGGTTCCGGATATTCTTCGACACCAGCGAAACATGAATGGTCATCTGTCCGTCTGCGACAGTCAGAGTTCCCTTGCCGTCACAGGCTTCATTGACATGAAACATGCTGCTGTCCGTATCAAAATCCGCCGTGTAAACGCCGTCCTCCAGAGACGCGGCCACAGACGTCCCGGAGGCGGCTGTTTCAGCCGCCTCCTCCATGACTGCCCCGGTATGATTGACGTAAAGCTCCTGCACGGCCTGAATCCGGCCAAGTCCTTCGATCTGCACCTCGACGCTCTCAAAAACGCCGGACGCGGTGAACATGCTCAGCCAGGAATCCTCATCCTCGCCCGCCATATCATTGTTCGCGTGATCTCCCGCCACAACCATGAGCGGACGGAGAATCACCTTTGTATAACCGGCATCCGCCACTGCTTCGATCACGGCCTCGCAGGAGGTCTCCTCCGGCTCGCCCTCCACGGTTCCGATGAAGACATTCTCATATCCCAGCTGCGCCATCTGCGTCTGCATCTGACTATAGGACACCTTCGCCGTATGAGAGGTTCCGTGTCCCATAAACACAAATGCGACGCCGTCTGCCGCCGCCTGCTCCAGGCTGTCATAGCCGACCGTGGCAACCGCTTCAGCAGTCACCGCCTCGGCAACCGCTTTCTTATCTTCGTTGATCACCGTGGCGTCTGATCCGACCTCTCCCAAAAGGGGCTCCGCCACCTTCACCGTCTCAAACTGATCCTGATACTGCTCCAGCGCCTCCATCAGCTCGTCATACTCCGCGCCGTGCATCAGATGCGTCGGCTGGACAACCAGCTCCTTCACGCCGTTTTCCACTGCGCGGGAAAGCGCCTGATCTACATTATCAATATGCTCATCGTCGCGCGCCTGGATATGGTTGATGATGATCTGCGCCGTAAAGGCTCTGCGAACCGCCCAGTCCGGATAAGCCTCCGCCAGCGCATCCTCGATGCCCTTGATGTCGGTCGACCGGCTGTCATTGAACGAGGTGCCAAAGCTGACAACCAGAAGCTCCCTCTCGCCGATCTCATCCTGGTTTCGCGGATCATCCTTTGACGCGTCGCCGGTATCTCTGCCGAAATAATCCGGGTCAGCCTCTTCGCCCTCTACCAGCTCCTTCTGCGCCTCCGTCAGCGCATCCCACGCGGCCTTCGCCTCAGCACACTGCGCGTCCGTATCCTCGGTCCATTCCTGGACATAGATCGCGTCGATCTTCGCGGCGACGGCGTCCGCGGCCTCCTGGTCAGTCTGCGCGCCGTCCTGCGGCTCCTCCCTGGTCTCCTCCGCCTCTTCGGTCACCTCTGCGGCAACCTCCGCCTGTGCCGTGGTTTCCTCCGCGGTCGCGGACGTAGCACTGCCCGCACAGCCGGTAAGAAGCGTCCCGGCGACGGCAGTCGCGCAAAGCAGGCATGCGACTTTCTTTTTCATGTGTGTTTCCTCCTCTTTCTCTTTTAAAGATAAATGCCCTTCGCATACGCAAGGGCATCGGTAAGAGGACGCATCAATTTTTTGCAGTAAAACCTACAGGGCAGGCGGTCATTCCCGGACACAACGTACCCTGTCTCTGCATCAAGCTGCGACCAATTACTCGTGGCCCGGGGATCCTCCCCCGAATGCAAAAGCAGGCAGGTCTCCTGGCTTACGGATCTCCGCAGGACAACTGCCTTCCCGATTGCTCAGTGACATATTACAGCCGCATGGCAGCTAGCGCATGTCTTCCCGCTCTGTGCCGCCCGCGTATGGCCTGTATGCTGTCTGCTCCCCGATTACAGTGACGAGTTCGCACAGGATTTTCACCTGTTTCCCTTTTCACCGGACCCCGACTTGCGCCTGTCCGGCACCTGCTCCTATAACCATATCACAGCCATTTTCATTTTGCAATGCACAAAGGCTGAAATTTGTTGACACGCTTCCCCCGAAACGCTTATACTGGAACAATAGCGGCTCGGACTCAGGAGTGACAGA
Organism: Clostridiales bacterium; assembly: GCA_021202655.1. Lineage (GTDB taxonomy): Bacteria > Bacillota > Clostridia > Lachnospirales > Lachnospiraceae > Brotaphodocola. The sequence continues at coordinate 14,723 of JAJQCO010000220.1, forward strand.
AATGATCGAATTAAAGAATCTCACAAAACAATTTGGCGATTTTAAAGCAGTGGACGGGGTAAATCTGCGGATTGACACCGGCGAATTCTTTGGCCTTCTCGGGCCGAACGGAGCCGGAAAGACGACGACCATCGGCATGCTGTCCACACTTTTGCTTCCCACCTCCGGCGAAATTCTCATTGACGGTGTACACATGACCAGGAAGCGGCGGGATCTCAAGCAGAAGGTCAGCGTTGTGACCCAGGAATATTCCATGCGACAGGACATGATCCCGGATGAGGTCATGGAATATCAGGGACGGCTGTACTTCATGCCGGTCCGCACCATCCGCGCGCGCACAGAAAAGCTGTTTGCCTTCGCCGGGCTGAATGACCACCGTCAGAAATCGGTGCGGCGTCTCTCCGGCGGAATGAAACGCCGCCTGATGATCTGCCGTGCGCTTCTGACAGAGCCACAGATTCTGCTCTTAGATGAACCGACCGCAGGAATGGACGCGATCTCACGCCGTCAGATGTGGGATCTGCTTCGCCGTCTCAATGAGCAGGGACTGACGATCCTGCTGACCACCCATTATATAGAAGAAGCGCAGTCGCTCTGTCAGCGGGTCGCGCTGATGGACCGGGGACGCCTTGACCGGGTCGACACACCGGCCGCCCTGATTCAGGAGCTGGGAGCTTACGCAGTCGACGGACTTTCTCCGGACGGCATGCACACCCGCTATTTCCACGAACGGCAGGACGCGATCGCCTGTCTCTCCGCACCCGGCGCGCAACATACGCTGAGGGATACCACGCTGGAGGATGTCTTCGTAGAACGGATCGGACGTCATCTGTAGAGAAAGTGAAAACAGAGCCGGACGCATCCGATTCTGCCATACCAGGAGGAAGTAACGTCACATATGGGAATCATCACAATTTTATGGGAAAAATGGAGGGAATTTCTCCGGGATTTCTTTCGCATCACGCTGGCCGCGATGATCGCGCCCCTCATGTATCTGATCGTATTTGGCTGGGGAATCCGCACGACCATGAACGGACAGCCCTATCTGTATTTCCTGATCCCGGGCGTCGTCTCCCTGACGACGATGAACGGCAGCTTCAACGCGATCGCCCAGAACTTAAATGTCCAGCGTCTGTACGAAAAGGCCTTCGACCAGGTAATCATCTCCCCGACTCATCTCTGGCAGTTTCTGATCGGACAGATCATTGCCGGAGCGCTTCGCGGACTGTACGCAGCCGGGATTATTCTGCTTCTCGTGTGGCCCATCCGCACCGGCCTGATTTTCAACGCGCTGTCCATCCTCATTCTGTTCTTAAACGGCGCGGTCTTTGCCTCCCTGGGCGTCGTCGTGTCCTTTCTGGCAAAGAATCACGCGGACGTGCCCCGTTTTTCGAACTATTTTATCATGCCGATGTCCTATCTCTGCAATACCTTTTTCTCGACCGGAAGCATGCCGACAGGCGCCAGGGAATTTGTCTCAGCTCTGCCGCTCTCTCAGACCAGCGGCATGATCCGCGCCATCTCCGGCGGAAATGCCGCCGATCTGCGCGGAATCCTTATCCTTCTTCTGTACCTGGCCGCCTTTACCTGCATCGGGCTGTATTTTGTATATCAGAAGGAAAACCTGTAGATAAATCTATCGCTCGCCTTCCGCCATTCCCTTCCGCACCGACCGCAGCACCAGCCGGGAATGTACGATCGCATACACGCAGGCGCCGACCTCTGAAAGCCACATGGCATACCAGGCATACTGGATCCCGCCGATCCTGGTCATGGCATATGCGCACGGCACAAGCACAATAAACTGGCGGATCGCCGTGCCCAGCATGTTGATCATCCCATTTCCAAGCCCGGATACGATATAACCGAGCACCGTCGTGATCGAGGCAAAGACGAACGT
>JAJQCO010000220.1:16632-17799 GCA_021202655.1 Clostridiales bacterium
CGGCGGGGCAATGATGCGCAGAGCCGGCACGCCCAGCGCCAGCATCTCCTCACTGGCGGAGAACAACGACAACAGCGGCTGTGGAATCGCAAGAAAGATAATCGTCGCAACAATCGCAATGGCCGAAGCCGCCGGAATCGTCACCCGCATCAGCTCATCGACCCGCTTCATATTTCTGGCTCCCCAGCTGTAACCGGCGATCGGAATCGCCGCCTGTCCCAGTCCCTTCGTCGGCAGGAACAGGAAATTCTGCAGCTTGTAGTAGACGCCGAAAAAAGCCACCGCCGTCGTGGAAAATGGCAGCAGAATCTTATTCATCGAGATCACCATAATACTGCCCAGCGCCTCCATGATGATGGTCGGCAGGCCGACCTTGAAAATTCTCACCAGGATCCCCGCATTCGGTCGATAGCCCCGAAGCTTTAATTTGACAATCTGATTTTTCGTTATATTCAGCCAGACCGCCAGAATGGCCGTCACCCACTGACCGATCACAGTTGCGATCGCGGCGCCGCTAATCCCCAGGCTCGGGCATCCCAGCAGTCCAAAGATCAGGATCGGATCCAGAACGATATTCGTCAGCGCTCCTGCCACAAGGGTAATCATGCTGCTGAACGTATCTCCCGTCGCCTGCAAAAAGCGCTGGAACATCGTGCCGATAAAGGTTCCGACACAAAACGTCATACAGATGGACAGATACTGCCGACAGAGTTCTCCCAGCACCGGATCATCCGTAAACAGGCCGACAATCTGACCGCAGAATGCGATTCCGGCCACCAGAAAGACCAGGGTTCCAATCAGGGACAGAAGTACGCCCGTGGTTGCGATCAGGCAGGTCTCCTCCTGCTTCTTCGCTCCGATGCTGATCGACAGAACCGCATTGATCCCGACGCTCGTTCCGACTGAGAACGCAATCATAAGCAGCTGCACCGGAAAGGCCAGCGAGGTGGCCGTCAGCGCATTCTCGCTCAGACGGGCGACAAAAATGCTGTCTACGATATTGTAAAGAGACTGCACCAACAGCGAAATCATCAACGGCCATGACATGTCAAACACCAGCTTTGGCATCGGCATGCTGCTCATCTTATTTAACTTTTCCATGTTTCTCTCCTCTTTTCACTGGAAATGACCATTGTTCGACCGGTTCCCTTTTCATAAAGGTACTTC
>JAJQCO010000160.1 GCA_021202655.1 Clostridiales bacterium
CGAAGTAATCCAGGTCGGGCAGAAGCCCGTTCCGGGCCAGATCATGAAGGTCTTAATGTTTTCCGTATGTCGAATTCTGCACGATATGCTGGAACATCAGATGCGGGTGGACGTCAGAAAACAGTTCCTCTGACTCTTGGATCACCAGTCCTGACTTATCGAATGGGATTTTATCGAGAAGCATATTCATCAGGGTTGTTTTCCCGGAGGCGCCCTTCCCGGTAAAGATCATTCCTCTCCCATTTCTTGCTCGGTCAACCAGATAAGCCGCGATCGTATCGTCCAGCATTCCGGCTTTAATCAGGTAATTCAAGCCCCTTTTGTGCTTCGCAATTTTCCGGATATGCAGGTAGGGAAATTCGGATGAGTTGATGTATGGCGTCGTGATATTAAACCGCATGCGGAAATTTTTATTGGACGTGGTATCGGAAAATACATTAATTGCATTGTTCCGTATGTCGAGGTCGTTACGGATCGCGAGCGAAAAGATAAAACGCCCATAGTCATTCGCATCAATGAACTTTAAATCGGATGTATACCGCTCTCCGCCGATCTTTACCCGGATGTCATCAGGGGCAAGCACCATGATATCGGATATTTCATCCGCGTTGATTAACGGCTCCAGAATATAGTTCTCAAACACAGCCCGGTAGATACGCGAAAGAATAATAGTCATATCGGAGCCTTGGACTTCCGGGTACATCTTGTTGATATAATCCTTAACCTTATCCATAAACACATCCGGTGTGATATCTGAGTTGCGCTTTTGCGACCGTTCAAACAGCAGTTTCTCCGGACCGGACGTATAATATGTGATGACCCGATTTGTGATGGAGTTCATCTTATCGTAAGGCAGCATTGTCTGCACTTGCGAATCCATATTGACTGCATGGTATTGCAGGACGGTATCATATTCCTTACGGTATGGGGCAGGCTTGAAATTGATGAGAGCCGGCATATAACCAAGATGTGTTTTATCTTCCGATGTACCCTCACCGGTAATCAGGACTTCCGCAAACTTTGAGTGTATTTTGCGCTCAATCGCTGCCTTTACCTTATCGTTTGGGTATTCCTGAAATATTTTATTCAGATACTTATCCGCGTTCGGAATCCGTTTATCCAACGGGAATACAACGGCGCTGCACCGGATATGCGTCCCTGGATCGCGGACAAGGGAAAGCACCTGCCTGGCGCCGAATACCTCTTCCAGTCCAGACAGCAATAACGTGGTAAAGGTGTCCGCGTCAGCTGGGTACAATTCCATCTCATCGCTCCAGACTTCAATCTCCAGGGCAACGGTGCCGTCCAGTGCTTTCCCTGGTTTTAAATAATTGTACAGTTCCATCCACGCATTCAGGACAGAGGAACTGAAGTTCTGACAGAACTGGCGTTTTCCCATGGCATGCGTCTGAGCCTTATCAAAATCCTTCTGCTCTCGCATCTTTGTACAGTTATACTGCAGCTCGATCATAAACCCTGTCCTCCTTTGGCATATCCGAAACAACCGCCTTTTTCGTTTTCTTCGGTATATTATCCATCAGTTTCGCTTCTGCCAGGAATCCAGACGGCGTGTGGTAGTTATCAGTAATGACATAGCATTTTTCCTTTGCTCGTGTCATGGCAACATAGAACAGCCTACGCTCCTCTTCCATTTTTTCATCGGTTAGATGCTCATCTTTCTTATGGAAAGGAATGTTGCCATCAAAACAGGATCCGACAAATACCAGGTCCCACTCCAGTCCTTTCGCGCCGTGCATGGTAGAGATGGTGATGCCGCGGTCTTTGTTCTTGGCTCCTTCTGCAGCAGCTTGTTCATAAATTTTTTCCTTGATCTGTACGATACTCTGGAATTCGTCCAGACTTTTTGCGTCATGCAGGTCACTCATCATTTCGTCAAACCGATCCATTACCATTTCCGGATCTTCCACGATATATCTGCATGTGTCCTGGACATATTTCTCTATGTTAAACAGTTTCCAGATGAGTCCTGCAACCACGAAGGGGCCGGGCGCTGTCTCCGCATAAACCTGAATAATCTTCAAATTCGCCATGAAATCTTTGATCCGTTTTTTATGGCCGCGTGCATAATGGTCTTCGGCCCATGTCAACATATCAGACAGGCTCCTGCATTCCGCCAGCATTTCCTTGCTGAAGTACCGGAACGGCCGGTTGATGATATGGCTGATCGTCTTCCAGCTATCATCACCATAGGCAATCTGTAAGTAATGCATCATGGTGTCAAACAGGAAACCGCGGTACGGGTTATCGATTGCCACCTTGCAGTAAAACGGGATATTGTTGGAAAAACACTTGGAAGAAATTAGTTTAGCTTCCCGGTTGGTGCGCGTCAGGACTGCCATGTCATAAAACGCAGTACCGTTTTGATTTTCTTCCATAATTTTCGCGATTAGGGGATCTTCTCCTCCATCCCGGCTTTCATACAGCACATGAACCGTACCTGTATTTTCGCTGATCCCGGTAATATCTTTCTCAAACCTCGTCTTATTAAAAGCAATCAGATTACTGGCTGCCTCAATGATGGTTTTGTCGGAACGGTAGTTTGTTATCAGTCTTGCCACATCGCAGCCAGGGAAATCCTTTTCAAAGCGCAGCATAATCTCTGGCTTTGCATTCCGCCATGCATAAATGCTCTGGTCATCATCGCCGCAGATAAAGATATTATCACGCGGCCTTGCAAGCGCGTAGATAATCCACGCCTGGAGGGCACTGGTATCCTGGAACTCATCCACCAGAATATACTGGTAGATGTTCCGATAGTAATCCAGAACATCCGGGTGTTCCTGAAAAATCCTTCTCGTGCAATGGAGCATATCATCAAAATCCAGCCATTTGCCTTCCTGCTTATATTTCTTGTAGGCATTGTAAAAGATCTGGAATGCATCGGGGCTGTTGAACGCTTCCCCCTGGAACGTTGCTCTTTTTGCCCGGTCAAGCAGACGGTAGGTGGAAATATCTCGTCCTATCTTTTTTAAAAGGGTTTCCAACTGCATATAATCATCAAATAACTGGGTTTCTTTTAACAGGATCCTGAAGCACAGGGTCTGTGATGCCCCGTCCAGTACTTTATAGCCGGAATATCCTCCCCGCACCGGATCCATCGCCACCTTCCAGGCAAACTCATGGATCGTGCAAAACCACACCCCGATGATTCCGCCCTGAAGTTTCGAGTAACGCTGTTCCAGTTCCGTGGTGGCAGCTTTACTGAATGTGAGGACAAGGATTTGATTCGGGTTCACCCCTTTGGAAACCATATTCGCGACACGGTGGATCATCACCGTGGTTTTTCCTGAACCGGGCCCCGCAATGCATAAAAACGGCCCGTTAATGTGTTTCATCGCCTTTTTCTGGGCGGCGTCCAGTTTGACAGTCATAACAAACATCTCCTTTAATATTGTCTGGTATGATTATGGCGAAAATGGTTTTCGATATCATTTTCCCACACAGGAAAAAGCGCCCTGGATATGAAATCAGAGCGCTATAATTTTTATGTCGTCAAGTTTGGACGGATTATTTGTTTTCCAGAAATTCCGACCACGCCTGTTCCCACTGGTCGTCACCGGTAAAGGCTTCACCGTTCTTATCAAGAGTCTGTACAGACTCCGCATAGACATAGATGTCATAAGCCATGATTGACGAAGCATCCGCAAAGTATGTACGCACATAGTTGAAAAGATTCGTTGTCTCATCACCCGGCGCCACTGCGTTCGTGTAGTAATAATATCCGCCCAGATCATCATCCTGATCTTCCGGGATATATGTCCAGCCGCTTGGAAGGTTGTTGACATATTCATCCGATTCAATAACTACATTTCCTTCTCCATCTTCCACGTCTGCGTCTAGACCTTCTACATTGGCGGAATAATAGGTGCCGTTTTTTGATGAATCACTGGAAAAACCGGATACATTTGTAATACTGCTGTCCGAAAATTCTGCTCTGACACGGATATAGCAGTCCACATTACCGGTATTCTCGATTGATACGGCTTTTTTATAGGAATTGATGCCTTCCACCAGCTCTGGCGGCGGATCAAACTCCTCATTCGGCTCGATTTCGTTGTTTGCTACCGTGACGGTATTCGTGCTTTTCTCTGAATTCGTCTGGTATGCATAGATGCCGGTTGCCGCAATCATGAGTGTGCCTGCGGCAAGAAGCAGAGCTAGAAAACTCATATTACTCATCTGCTTTTTCATAGCAATTTCCTTTTCCTTTCTCTTCTTTTTCTTACTGGATTGAGAGCAAAATCATGTTCTGATAATGCTTGGAACGTTCGCCTGGAATGATCTTGACTTTGGTTGTAATATTTCCATATGCCTTG
>JAJQCO010000162.1 GCA_021202655.1 Clostridiales bacterium
AAATTAAAAGGTTTGACCCAATTACAACTGGCTGAGCATGCGAATATCAGTCGCACACATATGAGTAATATTGAAGCCCCCAACATGCCTACCTCCATATCACTGGAAACCCTGTTAGACATCGCCAACGCTTTAGATGTCCCTGCTGAGAGGCTCCTTCATTTCAATTAACAGCAGTTCCTGAATAAGCTAATCTCTGATCCGAGGTGCCTTATGATCCCAACATACGAAGAATATCTTTCAAAAGAAAAAAGTCTGGACTTCGAGGAAATGACAGCTCTGCATCACAAAATTGTTTCCGAAATTGGCAACGATCCTGATGCTCTGGAACTGTATGACGAGCTTGTCCAGGTAGCAACCTATTATTCCAACATCCGCTCCCAATGGTTCTTGTGGAACCGTGAAGAAAGGATAGACAGAGCTTACCGTCGAACCTTCTGTCATAATTCTCTGATTGTCAAATGCAACCATCTGGCCCCGTCACCTGAAAATGCAGGGGAAATCTGCCGACTGGCGTGATGCATTGGGATATTTTATTTTTCACAACTTAATTTCACCACAGAAAAAGCCATCTGGCCCCCTAACGTGAGTCCAGATGGCCATTTCTGTATGGCTAATTATTTTACAGCCCCCGAATCATTTATCCTTCTCCATGAGAATCCTGCGAACCTGTTCCTCCGGAATATCCAAAAGGTTCGCTATTTCCGATGTCGTGCGACCAGCCGCCGACCATTTAACAATTAACATTCGTAAAAACCCTGATATTTCCTTCCCTTTCTTCAAATCAGAATTTATCCGGATTTATAAAAATATAAAATTTTAGTGTGGAAATTGGTGTATAACGATGTCAGTATTCCCCGTATATTTCCAGCACGTCTTCTCTGTCAGAAATATATTCGTATACCCGCCGCCGGATTTCCCTGGTTGTATTTGACTCCTTTTCAGTATATAATAAAAGAAAGGCGAAAGCACTATACAATGGAAAGGATGTGAATATTATGCTCAATGAGGAAATCATTGCCATCAAGGACAAAATCTGTTCTACGGTGTCTCCAAAACAGGTATATCTATTCGGCTCATTTGCGCGGGACAACTATACGGATGACAGTGACTATGATTTTTATATCGTTGTGCCTGATGATGCCGGGGATAAAATCGAATTGTCGCAGAAAGCATACAAATCGCTCCGCGGGATCAGAAAGCGCCCGGTAGATATCGTTGTCGGATATGAAACATCTTTTGATAACCGCGCACAAAATGATACGCTTGAACGGATTGTAAAACAGGAAGGAATCTTACTTTATGGATAATCATGATCTGGTGCATGAGTGGCTTACTTTCGCGCAGATGGATTTTTTAACGGCAAAGCACCTGTATGACAGTATGTATCCTAAGCCATTGGAAATCATCTGTTATCATTGCCAGCAGTCAATAGAAAAGCTGTTAAAAGGTGCCCTGATCTCCCATGGGGTTGCGATCAAAAAGACGCATGATCTTGGGCTGCTCGCGGAAACGCTGCAAGAATATATGGAAGTGCCCGACGAATACCTCGAAATGTGTGATGATCTGACACCCTATGGAGTCAAAATCCGCTATCCGCAGGAACTTGCCATAGAAGAATACCATGTAAAAAAAGCTTTGTCCGAAACCCAAAAATTGTATGAATGGCTTACCGCTTCGCTGACAGATGATTCTGATGTATAAATAAAACAAATCATCAGCGCTGACAACCGCCAGAATACGCAGACAGCGTAAAAGAAATGGCAGGGTGTCTCTCCATAAGGTCATTACAACGCCCCGAAGGTACCTGCCCTGCCATTCCCTGTCTGATGATATTTCTCTATTTGATCGTAATATTCTCATCTCCTTCTGCAGCCCGCCAGTCCGAACCCAGCAGAATCTTTCGCTCCGACTGTTCTTCCTGACATTTTTTTAGAATCTGGTACACATTGTCTAGCATCGGAATATCTCGGTAACTGCTCGTTGTCTTTGGTAAATCTCGATAAAATCCATACCGGTTCTGTACTAATGTGCCGGTTACATGGATTACTCTCTTATCAAAATTCACATCACCCCAGCGGAGCCCCCGAACCTCACCGCTCCTCATGCCCGTCGATAACGCCAGCTCATAAGCAAAACTATATTTTTGCTTCTTGGCTGTCCGCAGGAAAATCTCCTGCTCCTCTGCCATCAGAACGCGATGCTTCGTGGTATTGTTCGTTTTCGGAATTGGTGCAGAATTGGTGTAGAAGCTCCAAAAAGCGCCAACGCCGCATAAACCGGCTCGCGAAAAATCCTTTATTTAAGCAAAAAAATCAGCCCCGACACGTTCACCACGCCGGAGCCGATCAAAAAGGGGAGGATAAGTATTTCTCTTTTTCTTTGGTACTATTTACAGGATTCCCCGCCTCTCCTGTTTTATACATGTTTTTCTTTCATTTTAGAAATTTTTTGTTTTGAAATCCCTCCCAATTTCCCCATTTCCGTTTTCTCGTTTCCGAAAAAGGCAGGCTGCAGCCCGGCGGCTGCCCTGTCTCAGTCGATTTCATCGACGGTCACGCCGCTGTAAAAAAAATTCAGTATTTCTTCGCAGCTGTACCCGGCTTTCGCCATCCCCTGCGCCCCGTTTTGGCTCATTCCCACGCCGTGTCCATAACCGCCGCCATAGATTTTGTACCGTTTGACGCCGGAGCTGTTGACGCCATATTCCTCTATGGTGAGGAAGCCGCTCGGCAGAGAGCTCCAGCCATCTGTTGACTTGCCGTCTCCCCGCACGAGGGTGAGCGCGGGATCTGCCAGCGCCGCGCGGATAGCGCTCTGCCCGCTTATGGTTTTTTCTCCATCTGTCCCTTTTACCAGCATGTTCTGCGCCACGCCGCCGGCGCCGCGCTCCGTGATCTGAACGCTCTCCACCGTCCCCACGCCGTCAATATGATCGGTCAGGTAATTCACATTGGTCACCATGCTCCAGCGGTACAGCGGATAGGAGGAATCAAACGCAGGATAATCCGGATCCTTGATAAACGATGCAAAAACGTCATTGTCCGTCAGATCCGGCGTCCCGCCTCCCGGCTGGAGAAAGACGCTCTTTAAGTACGGCGTCTCTTCCGGATCGCCGCCCCAGACGCCAAGGTCAGACGTCACGCCGCATGACGTGGAAAAATAATAGGCTGACACCGGACTGCCATCATACAGCAGCATCTTCCCGTAGGTCTCCTGGACGGCCTGGGCGGTTCTGGCGTCTGTCTCCACATTATTGTACACCTGAAAATTGGTACTGTCGTCCACATGGGCGCCGTAACGACTGTATGTATTGCTCTGGATCTGCATGTAAGCGTAGGTCCTGGCGCAGACCGCCTGCGCCTTCAGCGCCTCGATCTCGTACGTGGACGGCATCTCGCTGGGGACAACCTTTCTCAGATAGTCCTCCAGATACAGGTCATTGATCAGCACCAGTCCCAGCTCGGTGTCCAGAATCTCAAGACGTCCGCCATAGGAAGGGGTTCCGAGAGATCGCTCCAGGGATGGCACGCGGATCTCCGCATCGTTTTCCGGCTCCAGGATCACGCGCCCCGCCGCCAGCCGCTCATCTCCGGACACGAAGGTGAGCTCCTGCCCTGCCTCGACCGCTTCGGATTCATCCACCTGCGTAAGGGTCATCGCCCCGTCGCTGACCAACGTCACAGAGTCATGAAACATATTAGAAAATCCGCTGGTCATCAGAAGCACCCGGATCGTGTCCGCCTCAAACGCCCGCACCGTCAGCACCGCGCAGATCTTTCCCTCTGCCACGACAAACTGTTGCATATCATATCCGACCAGAATATCCGACAGACTCTCCCGTCTCACCTCGCCGTAGGTTTTTAAAACCTTGCATTCCTCGTCCAGGCTGACCAGCCCGTAGCCTTCGATCTCGACCGCATCCGCCTGCACGGAAAGCACCTTTCCTGTGATGATGTCCTGTTTCAGAGAGATTCTGGCAATCTTGCCGCCCTTCATGCCAAGATCCGCCAGACTGCCAAACATCTCTTCCACATGATTCGTTTTTTTCTTCAACGCGATCGTCCGTTCAATATCACCCAGATAGACGCGCAGCGATTCCTCATCTCCGTCCAGAATCCAGACATTTCGATATTCTACATCCTGCCCCTTGTCCTCCAGCACATGGATCAGCGCGGAATCACGCACATAGGCGATCAGCTCATGATCTAGATAAGAATCGAGGAAAAGACCTTCAAACCGAAGCTCGCCCAGGTTCGTGTAGGCCGTCCACTCTGCCACATCCGGCATACTGTCCGGCGTCGCGTAAATCAACACGGAGG
>JAJQCO010000225.1 GCA_021202655.1 Clostridiales bacterium
CCATCAGCTACAGAACCTGCCACTGGCAGCTTCTTACGCATGCTATGGCAAACAACAAATCCTCCTCTGTCTGGTTTTGAATTACATCTCCATTTTAACCCACAAACCACAGCCATGCAAGTTTTTTCACAATTCACGCTTAAAAAGGATGCTCTGGAATAAAACAAATTTTCTCAATAGCGGCGACTCTCAGAAATCGAACAGGGACACCACCTAAAAAGAGGAAGCCGCTATAAAGCAACTTCCTCTTTTCATTCTTATCTTTATCCCAGTTCCAGTCCCTGTAAATACAGCTTATAGGTATTTAGCCCGCTCAGGTCTACATCATCTGTGGTAACGGGCTGCCCAGCCTTCACATCCTTAAGCAGGACGGCTCCGTTGAGCAGATAGAAGGGCGCCGCATTGCCCACGGCCTTTCTCTCCAGAAGCTCAGGAAGCAGGCCCTCGATGGCATGATGATGTCCTTCTACCTTCAGCACTGTCCCCTTCGGCAGATCCTTCTGCGCGATACCGGCCATGACGGATACCTGACGGCACTCCGGATGAACGCCGAGTCCCTTCAGGTCGCCGAGCAGGATCGACACCGGCGTTTCAAGACCCATGAAGTGATAAGGATAATAAATGCAGGCATACTTGTCGTTTCTGCTCATCACATGACCCTTACCTTTAAGAATCTCCCACATTTTTTCATTCTCGCAGCGCACTACGATGAACTCGCCGCCGCAGAAGCTGGCCTCGTCCGTCCCACGCAGATTGTAAAATACGTCGACCACGCCGGTCTTTTCCAGGATTCCGCCATCCTCCTTCGGGATGAAAATGTTCGCAAGCTCACTCGGCTTCGCGACGGGATAATGTAACAGAGGCGTCGCCGGAACCAGACCGGTCACATTGGACACCAGGTTCATCTCACACAGATCGGCGGAGATCGTCTCTCTGTATTTTTCAAGCAGCTTGCTGCGTGCCTCCAGCGTCTGGTTTCCTTCGTAATACCAGCAATCCAGCATCTCCGGCATAGCCTCCGGCTGAGAATTTCCGTCCAGATAGCTCAGCACGCCTGTCTCTCTGTCCCAGACAAAATCATATTCGCTGGATTTGCCCGCCGCCACCACGTCGAGCCCCAGCAACATCGCCCAGGAATACAGATCCAGCAGGTTTCGGGGCTGGTCGCCATTGACCAGAGCATAGACCGCATGATTTTCCGCCGCTACCTGATTTAAGATGGGGCCACATACACTGTCCGTCTCCTTGGAGACCATATACACATTGATGCCCTTTCTCAACGCTGAGAGAGCCGCATCCGAGCTGACCGCCGTATTGCCTGTGCATTCCACCAGAGCCGTAATCCCGCACTCCTGCACCAGATGGTAGTCTCCCACAACCAGGATCGCATCCTGCGGCGCAGCGTCGATGGCCGCCTTGTCCGCGCAGATCACGATTTTGTTCTCATCGTAACCAATCTCCTTCAGGACATCCAGGCACTCCTCCGTGTGACGGGAGCAGATGACCCGCAGCTCCATGAGCTTCACCTTCGGAATCTGCGCCAGCAGAGTATATCCATATCCGCGGGTCGCGCCGATGATTCCTACCTTTGATTTCTCACCGTTTTTGTCCGTGAACAGACTTGTAAAATCCATAATGCATCCTCCTTTTATCTTTTACAACAATTGGTTACATGATAACATATAGCCGTCAGCGAATCACCTTTCCGCCCTGAATCACATGCTCTACCCGGGAAAGCGCCGTAATGTCCTCCAGCGGGTTGCCGTCCAGAACCACCATATCCCCGGCCAGTCCCTTCCGGATCGCGCCAGTTACATCCTCCAGTCCGCAAAGCTTTGCCGCCTGCGTGGTGATGCCTGCCAGGACGTCCCTGCTGTCTGCGCCAAGCTCATAGATATACTGCGCTTCTCTGGGAAGACCGGTGTGAATACCGTCTGTACCAATACCAAACTTGAGGCCGCCTTCAATCGCATTCGTCAGACACTTGCGAATGATTTCCTTTTCTCTCAGGCTGCCCTCTTTGTCATGAGGCGAAAACTTGAACAAAAGCTCATCATTCAACGCGTAGCTCGGCGTATACACCACCCAGCGATCCAGCTTCTTTACCCGCTCGATCTGCTCCTCTGTAATATAATATACATGCTCCAAACAGTCAATCCCGGCTGTCAGACAATCATCCAGTCCCTGTCCGCCAGAGCAATGACATGCCGTCGTAAGGTTCACACTCTTGGCTTCCTCCACAACCGCATTCAGTTCCGCCGGGGTGAGAAAATGATAAATATACGGAGTTGCATTGATCACCTTTGTCATAAATACCTTCAGGAAATCAACTCCCCTGACAATATTTTCTCTTGCTGTCTTTCTAAATTCCTCAGCGCCACAGTGCGGCATTCCGACATAACCGTGACCATGAAGACTTCTCATTCCGATTCCGCTCACAACCAGTCTCGGTCCCTCGAGACGTCCTTCTTTCTGAGCCTCGCGGCATGTAATATCCACATAAAAACGATCGCCCAGGCATCTCGCCGTGGTAACTCCCGCATACAGATCATCATGCATGGTCTTTACCGCCCGCAGTGTCTGCTCTGCCTCGCAGTCATTCATCTTAACCAGATGATTGGGAATTCTGGTATCCAGCGCCAGATGATTGTGACAGTCAATCATGCCAGGAATCAGAGTTTTATCCCCTACGTCCAGCGTAACCGTTCCTTCCGGAACAGTGATCTCATCTGTCAGCTGTTCGTAAATCTGTGTAATCGTTCCGTCCTCAACCAGGACGGCTCCATGTTTGATCGCAGCCAGCTCCTGCCCTGCTATGATCGTTTCTGCCTTGACTAATAATCTTTCCATGATCGAATCCTCCTTTACCTGGCTTCTCACTTGTCTTCTTTCTTTTCCTGTTTTTCCTGCGCCTTCTTAAAGAAGTATGCCGTCAGAAGCGGCGCAAGGATCGAACTCAATACCACAGAAGCGGCAACCTGAGCGGTCGCAACCTCCACCACCGGATCCAGCGTAGGATCTGCCATCGCTACAGAAGCAGGCACGGCCACCGCATTTCCACCGGTCGTTCCGATCGCCATTCCCATCGGATCCGGTTTCCTGCGGATCGCGCTGTAAATGAAGTAAGTGACAACGCCCGTAAAGAATACGGTTGCAAGTCCCAGAACGATTCCACCGGCTCCCGCCTTCACAATCGACATCAGGCTCATATTGGCTCCTAACACAAAGCCATTGAAGGGAAGCAGCATGGCCAGTCCGTTGGTTAAAAGCACCTTGAAATCCTCATCCATGTTTCCAAGGAACATACCAATCAGAAGCGGAACGATAACTGCCACGATGGAAATGATCGGAATATCCGCAAGTCCGGTCGCACCAAGTGCAATCATCGTCAGGAACGGACCATCATTTAAAGAAAGAATCGCAATCGCGCCAACATCCGTATCATCGCCAAATTCCTTCGCCAGGGCGGTATAAATCGCTCCGTTAGAATTTGTTACCGCCGTGATCACGGCAAGCGGCGTCAGCCCCAGGATACCGGCCGGTCCAAACGCCTTGTTAAGCCCCCATCCCAACAGGACGCCGATCACATATTTGATGATTGTCAGCACCGCGCCCTTGTAAAGCGGCATCCCCGCCTGTTTAAAGCTAATGGTCGCGCCACTGCAGAGGATGAAAAGACCTACCAGCGTAGAGGTTCCGTTTTTGAATAACCCCGTCGTAAATCCGCCGATCTCCAGCACCTGTGGGATAAATGTGTTGATCACACAGCCCAGCAGCAACGGAATGACCATCATTCCCCCAGGAAACTTTTTCATTGTTGCGCAAATTTTCATACCTTCTTCCTCCTTCGCATTCACGTAAATATTTTGGATGTTAATCCCATAATCAGCAAATGACGTGCCAAAACCTTATGCAATTCGAAAAAAAAGCAGAAAACCGCAAAAACAAACGGAAAAACAGATCTTTGGTTCCCTGGTATTTCAATCTACATTTGGATCTGATGTGTTGCTTTGCAAGATTACATCGTTTTTGCAACGCGCGCAACACGACAATATTTCAACATATGGATGAATCTGGTCTTCATTCTTTGTCTACAGTCCATATTTCTGCATCTTTCTCCACAGAGTGGAGCGATCAATCCCCAGGGCATCGGCAGCCCTGCCCTTATTCCCCCCGCATTGCTCCAGTGCCTGGCGGATCTCCTCCTCTCCGACGAAGCGCCGCTTCCGTCCCAACGAATCCGGACTGGCCGCCACTCCTGGTTGGAAGATTTCCTCCGGCTCGAGATCTCTCGGATAGAGTGCCTGCCTCAGCGTCTCC
>JAJQCO010000172.1:0-3477 GCA_021202655.1 Clostridiales bacterium
TTGTCCATTTGGCAAGTCCTGAATTCTCAACCTTTTTCTCTTCCATAATTATATCCCCTTTTTCCTTTTTCTTCCAACCATTTCCTTTTTTCTTCAGTTACCCTTGCGATGCAGATACTCCCTGCTGATCTTATCTCCGTAATCGCGGATTCCCTGCGTCCCCACATTCGCCAACGGAATGCTTTCAATCTTTTCCCGGAAGATCAGAACTTCAACCTCCGGCAGATGATCTCTGAGCGCCGCCGCCAGCGGAACTCCGTTTTCATAAATTTCCATCGCGTGAGAATTCCCGCAGACAAAATTCAGCTTCAATTCTCTTGCCACATCCAGCAGAGGATTTCCTTCATATACCCGGCTGATGCTCGCCAGAATCGTATCGACGTCCGGATATTCCTTCACGATGCTGCGGATATGCTCCGGAAGCACTCCCGTATGCGGGAAAATGTGAATCAGTTTTTTCACTTTGGAATCTTCGCTTCCCAGTATGATCTTCCCCCGGGCCACCATTGACGTCTCCTGCACTGCGGAGCACTTGCGATATTTGCGCACCGCCTGAAGGATATAGTCTTCCGTCTCCAGATCCATCAACGCGTCCAGCCGATGAACAATATCGCCGATCGTATGGATCTCCGGAAGGACCTCGCCGACATGGATAATATTTCCCTGAATCCCGCCGTAACAGATGTTGCTGTAAATTGGTTTGTGACCGTGCAGCCACGGAATCCCCGGATGCAGCCCGTGAAACGCTTCATGCACCTCAAACACCGCGATGTGATACAGGTTGAGATAAGTCCTTAACAGCACGCCTCCTGAGTTCGCCCCGTCCGCCACCGGATGATGCGTGATGATCACGTTCACACCGGTCGCCGCGGCGAGCTCGATCGCACTCTCCGTCAATGTCATCATCACCGCAATTTTGTGGACCTCCATGTCCGGATCCCCGCACACTAACCCCGGCATCTCCGTTACCGCTTTTCCCGGAATCCCGGAGGATTTCGTCACGACAAACGGATTCTTGCCCGACGCATAATCCTCCGGGCCGCTCACACATCTTCCGCCTGTCAGGTCATCCAGCGCCGCCAGGATATCCCGCACAAATACTTTTTCCATGTACTCTTCCTCTCAATCGGCAGTTCTAATCCGATCTCGGTTCTCATTAAAACCACCCTTTTTTAACTGGAAAAAGGATGTTAAAAAACATCAGTTCCTTAACACCCTTGCCAACGGTAATATTATAACATCCCGTCGAATCTTGTCAATCATTTTTTCTCAACGACTTTAAATCGCTTATGATAATGGTATTCGAAAACAGTACTTTCCCTTTCCGCAACCGGACACCGGCTCAATCACCATCCGTTCCGTCATCTCACGGAGCAAGGCAGAGCTTCTGGTTGGTTTCAAGCCAAGCACTCGCTGAACATCAGATCTGCCAAAGACAGTCCGAGAACCAAATACATCCCACAGCTTTTGAACATGAGCAGCTGTTTTAGTCGTAAACAAATCCTCAATGTTCACTTTTTTATCCTCAATGTTCGCTTTTCCTTCTTCAATGTTCACCTTTTCCGTTATTTTCCATGTTCCGCTGATGTGCAATGTCCGGTTACGAAGCGGATGATTCTCATTCAGCAAAAGATTGCGCAGAAATATTTCAAGATATTCTGTCGTTTCGTGTATGCCATATTTCAGGTCATTATAATTTGCTCTGACCAGTGAATTCCGAAAATACCACGCATTCTCTGCAAAAACATCGTTCGTCACATCAAATCCAAGCGAACGAAGATATTTAATGAAGAATACCGCTGTCGTTCTGGTATTGCCCTCGCCAAATACATGTATCTGCCACAATCCGGATATAAAACCTGCAAGGTGCCGAATGATTTCGTCCATTGAAAGATTAATATAGGAAAAATTCTTTTCTTCGGAAAAATCATAGGCCAGCGTTGCCCGCAGCTCCGTAGCGCTGACATAAAGCACAGTTGCTCCATTTAATCCCCACTCTTTTTTCGTAATATTATAATCACGGATACAACCTGCATGTGAATAGATTCCGGTAAATAATCTTCTGTGAATGGAAATGTATTCATTTGGTGTAAAGCTGAATGCATGCTCAGACAAAAGTGATGCGATCCTTGCCGAAACCTTATCAGCCTCTTCGGTACGGTTTTCCATATCGCGGGCAGGATTTTCTTCATAATAAGTCTGTAAAAGTGCATTTACCTCTTCAAAAGATATTTCGCCCTCAATATTCCGGACAGCAGTATTCGCCAGATATTCCGAGGTCTTTAATCCGTCGACAGCCTGCAGACCAATAGCCGTATGCCACGCATACCCTTTGTTCCGCTTGTCCGGCTCAGTTTCTTTGATATATTCCTGAAATAGATCCTTATTCACACCACACCACCTCACCGTTGCCGCTTCCTTTAGATTTGGCAGATTCAATATGAACATTATAATGCCTTAACGGAAAAAATGAAAGGACGAATCACAGTTTCTATGGACGCATATATCCATTCATGTTACAATAAAACCGTAGAATAAGGCAGGTGAATTTATGGCAAAAAAACCATTGATCTCGACACGATCACCTTATGGTACATAGTCCTTCTGCCTGCGTAACAGATAAATATTTTTTTAAGAAAAAGAACACAAAAAAGCACTCAACACACATTACAAATGCTTGAGTGCTTTTGCCATCTAAACTTTGTTTGTTATTAGTCTAAATAATATGCAGTTGCATAACCATTGCTAAATAGTTGTTCGCTTTTATCAAGATCCGGATTATCCTCAAGTAGTCGCTCAAGAGTATTATTTGCATCTATCGTAGAGTCAATATAAATTAACAAA
Organism: Clostridiales bacterium; assembly: GCA_021202655.1. GTDB lineage: Bacteria > Bacillota > Clostridia > Lachnospirales > Lachnospiraceae > Brotaphodocola. Next base: position 2,845 of record JAJQCO010000172.1, read on the forward strand.
GTATCATAACCGTGGAATAAATTATCCTCATGAAGCATATTCAAATGCTCTGCCTGAATAAAAACAATTTCGTTCAAATCAACCATTTCCAGATAATTTGGCAGAATTTTCCACGGTTTGTCATACAAATACAAACATGACGAATCTTTATGTGATTCAATCGCTGCTACATTGTCTTGCTCCGACAAATACAAATATGGAATCCCATCTCGATAACTGCAAAATAATACAAGCAACGCCGCAATCAGAATACCAATCCAACTACGTTCAGAAAAATTCCCCGCAAGTTGGATAAGTGCCGAAAAAACGAAAACATATAACAATCCCATTAAATTCATTACATATCGATCCGTATAATATGGAGCAATTTTTGCAACAATAACAAAATAACTTATAGTCGGTATAAGAATCTGAAGATACTGACGCTTCTTCTCATCTATATGAAAGGCTATGCTATCAACTTTCTTGACAATGTACAAAATAATGCCCAGAAAAAGCAAAAACAAGAACAAATTTCCAAATACTCTCAAATGAATAATGTCCAGATAATGCCACAGTCCCTGCCATAATCTTCTTTCGCTCAAACTTTGAAAGGCATCTTTCCCACGATAACCACTAAAAATATGTTTATAC
>JAJQCO010000172.1:3487-4312 GCA_021202655.1 Clostridiales bacterium
CGCCAACAGAAATCGCGACAGAAATTATAGAACCGCACAACTTCCGCCAGTTTTTCCTTAAAATGACGCCTATAGCATAAATGACGCATGCAAAAAAGGAAAAAATGAGAAAATAATATTGTGTCATCATTCCGCCGATCATAATAAAAATCAGCTTTGCATAATATTTCCAATCTGCTTCTTCCAATCGATACTTACAAAATAATATGGTTATCGCATTTGTCCATACAGTTAGAAGTACATACATCCGAAAAAATACAACGCTGTTTACAAACCCCATCGTAAATAAGAACAATGCAGAAAATAAAACGGATAATTTCCATCTGTCTATTGAATGATAAAACAACCACACCATCTGCCAGAAGACAATAACAGCCAATAAAATATTGACACTGAGCCCCATCCACATACCGAGGCTTTCTGGAAAAAAGGAACATACTGTATGAATTAAAATATAATACAGTGGTGGATGAACATCTGCAGCCTGATTTGCCAGTACATTCGAATAATCAAACAAATGTTTATTGCTTGCAGTCACATATTCCTGCCAAAGCTGTTTTCCAGTATAAACAATATTTTCATGAATGACTGGCCCGAGACCTTTCCCATTATAATGATGATTCGACAAACTGAATGTAAACATCTCATCTACATGAAAACCCGCCTTACAGTTTCCAATTAAGGCAAACACAGCAATAATCAACATTGATAAAATAATTTTCATCATTATGTTATATTGTTTCCTATACATGACAATCCCTTTTCTCCTTCAAATTACTTTCTTTCATGATATAGATCGGACGTCTTTTGGTTTCTGTATAAGTC
>JAJQCO010000003.1:0-8710 GCA_021202655.1 Clostridiales bacterium
CTATTTAAACAATATACAATCTTTTCCAAAACCGCTGTGATATACTTGAACCATAATAAATGCAAGAAAATCCTTAATCCTTTTTGAAATCCAAATTCCTGAATGAAAAGAGTCCCTGTGCTTCCCATCACGGCACAGGGCTTTTTCATGTCCTTCGCTTTTTGATGTCTCAGGGCTCCGGCGGGTTGCAAAATTTTTGCGCGCGGGGTATAATTTTCCCTGAGAAGATGATACCGGGGTCAAACGGTCAGGAATCTGGGATTCACCAGAATATGAGAGAGGGAACGCGGCCATATGGAAAAAAATGATATGATGAATCTGAACAATATCATATACCGGATCTATGATGCGGACGATTTTGAAACGATGAAAAAAAATCTGCTGCATGATATCCGCATGCTGATTCCCTGTCTGTATGCCAGCATTCTGATGGCGAACCGGAAGCCGGGGGGAACGATCTTTGCCGATCCCTGCTGCGTGCCGGAGGAATTTCTGGAGGCGGAGAAGGAGTATATCCGGCTGGAGGACGTGGATCATCTGCTCTGGACGTATCATTCCAGCCAGCCGGTGGTTATTCAGGAGAGCCGGATCGTAAGTGAGGAAAAGCGGCTGAGCAGCCCTATTTATCAGAGCTGCTACGGGAAATATGACGTCTATGACACGCTGCAGCTGACGATTGCACATGAGCAGGTTTTTCTGGGGGTGCTTACCCTTTACCGCAGCATGGAGGAGGGCGTCTTTTCCGATGAGCACGCTTTCTTCCTGGAGATGATCTGTCCGCACCTGAGCCGGATTTTTTACCGCCATTATGAGACGTCGGCCAAAAAGACAGAGGCGCAGACGCCGGGCGTGGAGCTGTTTTCCCTGAAACAGGAGTACGCGCTTACTAACCGGGAGGCGGAGATCCTTTCGCTGCTGTTTGGCAATGTCCCGGATGAGGAGATCACCGGGCGGCTGCACATCAGCCCGCACACGCTGAAAAAGCATATCCAGAATATGTATCACAAGCTGGGCGTTTCCTCCAGATGGGAGCTGATGCGTTTCCGGCCATGAGCAGATTTCTGCTGTCCGGAAGGAAGAAAATTACGCAAAAAAAGTAGAAAATGTAGCCGGATGAGTAATTTTCAATTACCTCTTTTCGGTTTATAATGAAAAAGAATCTGAAGGTACGAAGGCGTATTGATCTTGCGATCAATGCGCCTTCTTTACTGTGAAAGTCCCGGACGGCGGCGGTATGAACTGCGTGCTTGCACGCGAGGACATACCGACATCGGACGGGCTAGGGAGTATGAGCAAGTAGCACGATAGTGCGGATTGCGAATGCTCACGGCGATTGTGAGAGCGCGTAAGCGCGAAGCAATCGACTTTCATGCGTGGTAGGGTGCCGCATCAGCGGCGCATGGAAGAGCCTGCCGGAAGCAGGTTTTGTAGCAGTGGGAGGCCAGGGCCTCTCTGGAGAAAGGAAGGATAACAATGGCAGACAAACAGCAGGTAATCAAAGATCTGGAACGGGTAATCCGTCTGATTGAGACTGACACGAAGGACATTGCCCCGGAAGAGAAGAAGCAGATGACGGCAGAGACGCTGGATTATTTTGACAACTATGTGAGCCCGGGATGGCTGAAATACCGCAAGTCTGTGTCTTCTGACTCGGAAGGAGGCGCCGTTCTGGAGTGGCAGGACGAGGGTGCATACTGCTATGGCTTAAACGGTGAGAAGTTCATCGACTGCCTGGGCGGTTTTGGTATTTATACCTGCGGACACAGGAATGAGGAGATTCTGAAGGTTGTGAAGGCACAGTTGGATCATCAGGCGCTGCACTCTCAGGAGCTTCTGGATCCGCTGCGCGGCTATCTGGCAAAGGCAGTTGCCGATATTACGCCCGGCAGACTGCAGCAGTGCTTCTTTACAAACGGCGGTGCCGAGGCGGTGGAGATGGCTCTGAAGCTGGCGCGTATCGCCACGGGAGGGCGCTGGTATATCTCGACGGTGGGTGCGTTCCACGGCAAATCCATGGGCGCGATCTCCATGGGCGGCAAGGGCGCTTACCGTGTGCCGTACACGCCGATGGTGCAGCAGGTGCAGCATGTAGAGTATGGAAATGCGGAGGATGTCCGCAAGGCCGTCCGTAATCTGACCACGGTAGGAGAGAAGGTGGCGGCAGTCATCCTCGAGCCGATTCAGGGCGAGGCCGGCGTCATCATCCCGCCGGCAGGTTATCTGAAGGAAGTGCGGGAGATCTGCGACGAGTACGGCGTGGCGCTGATCTTTGACGAGATCCAGACCGGCATGGGGCGTACCGGCACGATGTGGAGATGCGAAGCAGAGGGCGTGACGCCGGATATCATGACATTTGGCAAGGCGTTTGGCGGCGGCATTCTTCCGATCACCGGAATTATCTGCACGCCGGAGATGTGGACGCAGGATCTGATCGACAACCCGTGGCTTCTGGGCTCCCCGACCTTCGGCGGAAACCCGCTGTGCTGCGCGGCGGCGATCGCGACGATCAAGTATATGCTGGAGCATGACATCCCGGGCGTCTGCAAGACAAAGGGAGAGTTCCTGAAGGCGGGTCTTGCGGGACTGGCTGAGAAATATCCGGAGATCATTCAGGAAGTTCGCGGAACCGGCCTGATGCTGGCGGTGGAGTTTAACACCTGCGATTTAGGATACGAGGTATCCAAGGGGCTGTTTGCGAGAGGAGTCCTGACCGCAGGCACGCTGGTCAATGCGAAGACCATCCGTTTCGAGCCGACGGCGGTGATTTCGGAGCAGGATATGAAGGATGTCATTTCCAGGATGGATGAAGCTCTGGCGGATGTAAAGGCAGCGATGTAAGACGTCCGGGAGAATGGGAAGATAAGGAGCGGAGGCGGAGGCGGACGAGGACGAGGACGGTTCGCCTCTGCCGGAAGGATCGGAAAGGAGTGTTGTGGATGGAAACCAGGAAGATGTACATTGACGGCGCATGGGTGGAGAGCATGTCCGGAAAGACCTTTGACAGTGTGAATCCGGCGACCGGAGAGGTCATCGCTGTGATCACGGAGGCAGGGGTGGAGGACGCCCGCCTGGCTGTGGCGGCGGCAAAGAAATCCTTCTATGAGACCCGGGAGTGGAGGGATATGGATTCGCAGACCAGAGGCGACATCCTCCTTAAGATCGCGGACCGCATGGACGAGGCGCGGGATGAACTGGCCAGGCTGGACTGCATGGATATGGGCAAACCGCTGCGCGAGGCAGAAGCGGATGTGGATGATGCGATTCACAATTTCTGTTATTATTCGAGCCTGATTAAGACTCCGCACGGCGGCGTCTATGAGGTCAATGAGGGCTTTGGCAAGATGCATTCCTATACGGTGCATGAGCCGACCGGCGTGTGCGCGCTGATCACGCCGTGGAATTATCCGCTGCTCATGGGCGTCTGGAAGCTTGCGCCGGCGCTTGCGGCCGGCAACAGCGTGGTCTATAAGCCGTCCTCCAACTGTGTGCTTTCCAGTATCCGGCTGTTTGAGATCTTTGACGAGCTGCTTCCGAAGGGCTGCGCCAATCTGGTCCTGGGACCCGGCGGTACCATTGGAAATGAGCTGGCGGCCAACGAGGACGTGGATATGATCACATTTACCGGAAGCACCGCCGTAGGACAGAGCATCATGCGCGCGGCTGCGGGCAACGTAAAGAAGATCGGCCTGGAGCTTGGCGGAAAATCGCCCAATATCATTTTCGCGGACGCGGATCTGGAGGGCGCGGTGGAATGGGCCATGATCGGCATTTTCCTGAATCAGGGAGCGATCTGCTCAGCCGGTTCCCGCATCCTGGTAGAGGAGAGCTTTGCGGAACCGTTTATCCGTCGTCTGGCGGAGCGGGCGAACGCGATCACGATCGGCAATCCGCTGGAGAATCCGGACATGGGCGCGATCGTATCAGAGAGCCAGATGAATAAGATCCTGGGCTATATCAAAAAGGGCGTCGAGGAGGGAGCAACCCTGGTGTGCGGCGGCGAGCGCTACACGGAAGGGGAATGCGCGAAGGGCTACTTCATCCGTCCTACGGTGTTTGCGGACTGCACCAATGAGATGACCATCGTGAAGGAGGAAATCTTCGGGCCGGTCGTCACGGTTCAGACCTTCCGCACGGAGAAGGAAGCCGTCGACCTGGCCAACAGCAGCGAGTACGGTCTGGCCGGAGCGGTTTACACGAAGGACGGAGCCAGGGCGCTGCGGGTCATCAAGGAGCTGCGGGCCGGCATCACCTGGATCAACTGCTACAATCCATGCTTTAACGAGGCTCCGTGGGGCGGCTACAAGAAGTCCGGAATCGGGCGCGAGCTGGGCGTACACGGCCTGGAGGAATATCAGGAGATCAAGCAGATCAACATTAACCTGAATCCGGGTATTGTGGGCTGGTATGAGCATTGATCCGCGGGCAGAGATGACCTGACAGGTCAGCTGTGATAAAACGAAGATAACCAAACAGGAATCACACGTGCGACAGGGCATACATGGAAAATGTATGCCCTTTTTCAATGCCAGGCATCCGGAGAAAGAGGGCGGTGGACATGAAAAATGAGGAAAGGTATCTGGTGAGAAGCCGGGCCGTATTTGATGGTGTGGGAGCAAAGCCAGAGCCGATGACGATTTTGGTAGAGGATGGGAGGATCCGGAGGATTCTTTCCTGGGATTATCTGGCTGGGGACGATTCGCTGAGAGAGCTTCCTCTGCGCGATTACGGGGAGCAGATGATTATGCCGTCCTTTATCGACGCGCACACGCATATGTTCTCCGGCGCGGCCGCGGCCAGTGAATTTGTATGCGATACGCTGGGCGAGGGAAAAAGCCAGGAGGAATGCGTGGAGATTCTTAAGAGGTACGCAAAAGAGCATCCACAGTTGGAAAGGCTACGGGGGACGGGCTGGTTTATCGGAAACTGGGAGGAGAAGGTTCTGCCGGATAAGAGAAGCCTGGACCGGGCCTTCCCGGACCGGCCGGTATACCTTCAATGCGCGGACGGCCACAGCTTCTGGGTCAATACGAGGGCGATCGAGGAGGCCGGCATCGTGCCAAGACCGGAGCTTCAAAATGGAGAGGTCTGTGTCTGGGAAAACGGCGAGCTGACCGGCCTGCTGCTGGAGCCGGCGGCGTGCGAACCGGCCATGGAGAAGTATCAGGAGTTTTCTGACGGGCAGATGCTTGCGATCCTGCGGGATTTCCAGAAGCTTCTCGCAGAGAACGGCGTGTCCGCGGTCAGCGAGATGTTTGCGGAGGATTATACAGAGGACATTCTTCATCGCTACCTTCTCATGAAACAGCTCGATGAGGCCGGTGAGCTGACCGCAAATGCGTATTTCTTTACCAAGCTGTTTGGCTATACGGAGTTTTCCAGGTATTTTGCCATGAAGGAGCAGGTGGACTCCAGGCATGTGAAGCTGGCGGGAGTCAAGGGCTTCCTGGACGGCGTGACAGAGACACACACGGGCCTGTTGCTTGAGCCCTACGAGGATCAAAAGAATACCTGCGGGGACGGCCTGCCGCTGTGGCCGCAAGAGCGGATGCAGGAGGAGATCATTGCGGCGAACCGCAACCATATCCCGGTGCGGCTCCACTGCATCGCGGACGGCTCCGTGCGGATGGCGCTTGACATGTTCGAGCAGGCAGGAAAGGAAAACGGCGGCTGCGAGGTGCGCAATACCATTGAGCACATCGAAAACATTCACCCGGATGACATCGGACGATTCCGGGAAATCGGCGTGATTCCTTCCATGCAGCCGTATCACCTCACACTTTCCAATAATGGGAAAATCCTGCAGATCGGAAAGGAGCGCTGCCGCTATGAGTGGCCGATAAAAACCATCCTGGAGGCAGGGGGACGGATGGCCTTCGGCACGGATTTCCCAGTTGTGACGATTAATCCCTTCCGGACGATCTACGCCGCCGTGACGAGGAAAAGTGACGAGGGCGTTCAGTTCAGCCAGAATCCCTGGGAGACGGTGAGCATGGAAACGGCTCTGAAATGCTATACCTCCGGTTCCGCCTATGTCTACGGCCTGGAAGAAGAGACGGGAAGCTTGGAGGAAGGGAAAATGGCCAACCTGATTGTGCTCGACCGGAACCTGTTTGAAATTCCGGAGGAGCAGATTGAGGATACCAGGGTAGTTGCAAACTATTTTGAGGGCAGATGCATTTATTCCTGTGAAGACAGGAAGCTGCCGTAGAGAATGGAGGAAAACATGGAGAAAAGAAAATATGTGATTACCGTCACCAGACAGTTTGGAAGCATGGGGCGTCCCATCGCGAAGCTGATTGCCGCGAAGCTGGACATCGCCTATTACGACCGTGATCTGGTGGATCAGGCGGCGAAGAAGCTGAATCTGCCGGTGTCGACGGTCAACGAGGAGGAGGAAACGGCGAAGAAGCATCTGATCAACCCCTTCCGTTATATGGAATATCCGATCGGGAGAGGCACGACGTCTACCCAGGAGGATATTTTCGAGGCGCAGAAGAACATCATTCAGTTTCTGGCGGAAAAGGAGACCTGCGTGATCGTCGGACGCTGCTCGGATTTTGTCCTCAGCGAGATGGAAAACGCGATGCATATCTACATTTACGCGTCCAATGAGGCCCGGCTGAAGCACTGTATCGAGGATCTGGGCATGGACGAGAAGGAAGCAAAACGGATGATTGTATCTGTGGATGAGGCGAGAGAGGCTTATCATATGAACTTTGCCGGGTACAAGCCGGATGATAAGCGCTTCAAGGACATCATGATTGACAGCAGCTTCCTGGGGGTGGAAGGAACGGCCGATCTTCTGGTGGATGTGGTGAAGCGAAGGTTCCACGTCGAATGAGGAAGACGGATGGAAACTGGATCGAAAAACGGATGAGGAGGATACGGATATGTCACAGGGATTGATTGCGTTGCTTATCATTCTGGTTGTCATCGTCGGCGCCATCACGACGCACCGGTGCGAGGAATTTATGATCGGGGGCTCCCTGATCGGGGCGATTTTTCTGTATGGGAGCTCATTTTTGTCAGAATGGTGTGTTCTTTTGCAGGAGGCGCTCACGGAAAATGTGTGGATATTTATGGCCTGCGGTCTGTTCGGGAGCCTGATCGCGCTGCTGCGCACCGCAAAGGGAAGCTATGGATTTTCCAAAATTGTTTCCCATATCTGCGATACGGAAAAGAAAACGCTGCTGACCACATTTGTTCTGGGCGTTCTGATTTTCGTGGATGATTACCTCAATGTGCTTTCCATCGGCGTATGCATGAAGGGCGTGTACGACAAGCGGAAGATACCGAGGGAGGCCCTGGCCTTCATGCTCGACGCGACCGGCGCGCCGGTATGCGTGCTGCTTCCGTTCTCGACCTGGGCGGTGTTCTACGCGAGCCTTTTCATTGAGCAGCAGAGCGTTCTGGATTATGGATTTACGTCCGGAATGGACGCCTATATCAGCGCCATTCCCTTCTGCTTCTATCCGATCGTGATTCTTCTGATCGTCGTGCTGTTTGCGCTTGGCATCATGCCGAAGCTGGGAACGATGAAGACGGCGTATCAGAGAGTCGCGGAGACGGGAAAGGTGTACAGCGACGCCAGCAGGAAATACAATCACGATGATGATCTGCTGACCGGGGATGAGGGCAATTTCTGGGATTTTATCATTCCCATGGCGGTTCTTGTGGCGGCGGCGATTATCACCGGCGACCTGCTCGTGGCGGCGGTTCTGGCCATCGCGTGCTGCATGGTGATGTTTGTGCCGAGAAATGTCATTCCGGGGAGGGAGTTCTTCGCAGTGATCATTCAGGGCTTCGGGGAGATGCTTCCCACGCTTGCCCTGCTGCTGATGGCGTTCCTTCTGGAGAAGGTCACGTCGCAGATGCAGCTGACGGAATTTATCATTGAGATTGCCGAGCCGCTTTTGACCGGAGCGCTGTTCCCGATGATCACCTTTATCATTGTGGCAATGCTCTGCTTCGCGACCGGCTCCTTCTGGGGAATGAGCGCGGTGGTCGCGCCGATCGTATTTCCGCTGGGAGCGGCCATCTCGGCCAATCCGGTGTTAATCATGGCGGCGATCATTTCCGGCGGCGCGTTCGGAAGCCATGCCTGCTTTTACTGTGACGCAACGCTTCTGTCATCCAACAGCGCAGGAATCGACAACATGGAGCATGCCGTGTCGCAGCTTCCCTATGTGGCGATGGGCGCGGCGGTTTCCGTCGTGGGATTCCTGGTCAGCGGGCTGATGTTTTAAATTGAGAGTAGGAGGAAGAAAATATGAGAAAGGTGAAGGTGGCTGCCACGCAGATGAGCTGCAGCTGGAACAGGGAAGAGGTATTGAGCAGGGCGGAGAGCCTGTTGCGCGGCGCGGCGGCGAAGGGCGCCCAGATCATTCTGTTGCAGGAGCTGTTTGAGACGCCGTATTTCTGCCAGACCCAGGATTTCAGGCATTTTAATCTGGCGACGACACTGGAGGAAAACCCGGCAGTCCGGCGGTTCTCCGAGGTTGCGAAGGAGCTTGGCGTAGTGCTTCCCATAAGCTTTTATGAGAAAGCGGGAAATACAACGTTCAACACCATCGCGATCATTGACGCGGACGGGACGATTCTTGGCAAGTATCGGAAGACGCATATTCCGGACGGACTCCCGTATGCGGAAAAATTTTATTTCACGCCGGGCGACACGGGATTTCAGGTGTGGCAGACCAGATACTCGAAG
>JAJQCO010000003.1:8720-10305 GCA_021202655.1 Clostridiales bacterium
ATCGGCGTGGGTATTTGCTGGGATCAGTGGTTCCCGGAGGCAGCCAGAAGCATGGCGCTTCTGGGCGCGGAGCTTCTCTTCTATCCGACGGCGATCGGCAGCGAGCCGACGCTCGACATTGATTCCAAACCGCACTGGCAGAGATGTATGCAGGGTCACGCCGCGGCAAATCTGATGCCGGTGATCGCCTCCAACCGCATAGGCGTGGAGACGGCGGGCAATTCTTCCATGTCCTTCTATGGTTCCTCCTTTATCGCCGACGAGACGGGCGCGATTGTAGAAGAGGCCGACAGGGAAACGGAATCTTTCCTCGTTCATGAATTTGATCTGGACGAGATCGCCGTGACCCGCCGCGACTGGGGAGTCTTCCGCGACCGCAGGCCGGAGATGTACGGTACGATTCTGACGCATGGAAAATAAAAACAGATCCGGGGCTCCGAAAGGAGCCCTGTTCTTTGCCATAAAAAAATGCTGGCGGCAGGTTTATGAAATCTTTGGATATTGATTATTGGGGAGCAAAATGGTATAATTACTGCGTTAATTGTTCCCCAAAAGGAGATTTACAATGAGGAATTTTTCGTAGCTCGTCTATTGCTTTTTCTGACTGATATGATATAATTTTAACGAGAGTGATTCGGGACGGAGCGCAAAACAGGCGGCTTCCGTCCTGAGAGATCCGGAATTTCATGCATCAAAATTTTATTCAAGGAGGAATATACAATGGAAATCAAGAGCTACAACAATCTGTTGGTGGAGATCGAGGACGACATCGCGATTGTGTCGATCAATCGTCCGAAGGCTCTGAATGCGCTGAACACTGAGACGCTGAATGAGCTTGATGATCTGACCAGTACGATCGCTGCGTCGAAGGATGTGAAGGTCGTGATTCTGACCGGCGCCGGTCAGAAATCTTTCGTCGCAGGCGCGGATATCGCCGAGATGGTGAACGCGACTCCGGCTGAGGGCCGTGCGATGTCGCTTCTGGCTGCGGGCGTTTTCTCCAGACTGGAGACCATGCCGCAGGTGACGATCGCCGCAGTGAACGGTTTCGCTCTGGGCGGAGGCTGCGAGATCTCCATGGCATGTGACATTCGTGTTGCTTCCGAGAATGCAAGATTTGGCCAGCCGGAAGTGGGCCTGGGCATTCTGCCGGGCTTTGGCGGCACCCAGCGTCTTCCGAGACTGATTGGCAAGGGCCGCGCGAAGGAGCTGATCTTTACCTGTGATCAGATCAAGGCAGATGAGGCATATCGCATCGGTCTGGTGAACAAGGTTGTCCCGCAGGAGGAGCTGATTGACACCTGCAAGGCGATGGCGAAGAAGATCACATCCAAGGGCAGTTACGCGGTGACTCTGGCGAAGCAGGCGATCAATATCGGCATGGATACGGATCTGGCAAGCGGCCTGAAGCTGGAGGCGAATATCTTCGCGCTCTCCTATGCGTCCCACGATAAGAAGGAAGGCATGCAGGCATTCCTTGAGAAGAGAAAAGCAGATCTGACTGATTTCTAAAAAATCTAAAATCTGATTTTCATATGTGATAAAGCGCTGTAGCTGTGTGAGCGGCGCAGGTTTAGAAGAAATC
>JAJQCO010000003.1:10315-56691 GCA_021202655.1 Clostridiales bacterium
ATTTTTTTGCCATAGCATACGAAAGGAGCTGCCGGTGGCAGGTCCTGTAGTTTATGCTATCAGGGAGGGAATGGCATGCAGCTTGAGGACAGTATTCATTTTCTGCTCACGGTCTCTCAGCATACGGTCTTTCAGCGACTGAGCCGGGAGCTTACTCCATATGATATCACCCCGTCTCAGTATGGCGTCTTAAGCTGTCTCTGGTCCGCCGGAGGCGTCTGCTTTCCGAGGCAGATCGCAGAGACGCTTAGTCTGGAGACGTCTACGGTATCGGGAATCCTTGACCGGATGCAGCGGAAGGAGCTGATCACGCGCGGGATCAATCAGGACAACCGCCGGGAGATTTTTGTGTCTATGACGGAAAAGGGAGAAGCGTTAAGAGAACCGCTTCAGAAGATCGTTGAGAATTTAAACGACGAAATGCTGCAGGGGTTTACCGAGGAGGAACGCGCGTTCCTGAAAAAGGCGTTGCTTCGCATGGCGGAGAGGGAAGCCTGAAAAATATCTGAAATATTTATAGTAAACGACTATGCGCCGCTTACGCGGCGCGCCACCACGTATGAAAGTCAGCTGCTTCGCGCTTACGCGCTCCCGCAGCTGCCACCGGTATTCGCAATCCGCTCGTTTTTCTTCGAAAAACGGCTACTTGCTCATACCGGCTTGGTTGCCAAATGTCTGTACGTCCTTGCGTGCGAGCACGCAGTCCGTACAGCCGCTTGGCAACACTTTCATAGTAAATTTTCATTCAGAGGCATTGTGAAATGAAGTCGCTTATGGTAAACTGTGGAATAGCGGAGGCGCGGGTGCGCCCTGGATTCTGGCGGGAGGAAGTTCCATGATAGCGATTGTTGATTATGATGCGGGAAATCTGAAAAGTGTGGAGAAAGCGCTGACAGCTCTGGGAGAACAGCCGACGGTCACGCGGGACGGGGAGACGATCCTTGCCGCGGACAAGGTGATTCTGCCGGGCGTCGGCGCTTTTGGCGATGCGATGGGGCGTCTGCGCCAGTATGGGCTGGTGGATGTGCTTCGCGGGGTGGCCGCGAAGGGAACGCCGTTTCTCGGGATCTGTCTGGGGCTGCAGCTTCTGTTTGAGCGCAGCGACGAGAGCGACGGCGTGGAGGGACTGGGGATTCTGCCGGGTGAGATTCTGAGGATCCCGGAATGTCCGGGCATGAAGATCCCGCATATGGGATGGAATTCCATCGACATCCGTCCGGGCAGCCGACTGTTTTCGGGGATCCCGAACGGCTCTTATGTATATTTTGTTCATTCGTATTATCTGAAGGCGTCGGAGCCGGAGATTGTGGCCGCGACGACGGAATATATCACGCACATTCACGCGGCGGTGGAGCGGGGCAATGTCTTTGCAACCCAGTTTCATCCGGAGAAGAGCAGTGAGATCGGGCTTCAGATCCTGAAAAATTTCATCAGCCTGTAAGAGCATGGCGGGAAGGAGCTTCTGATATGTTTACAAAAAGAATCATTCCCTGCCTGGATGTGAATAACGGGCGGGTGGTGAAGGGCGTAAATTTTGTCAACCTGCGGGATGCGGGGGATCCGGTGGAGATTGCGGCGGCCTACGATAAGGCGGGCGCGGATGAGTTGGTTTTCCTGGACATCACGGCGTCTTCGGACGCGAGGGAGACGGTGGTGGATATGGTGCGCCGGGTGGCCGAAAAAGTATTTATCCCGTTTACGGTTGGAGGCGGCATCCGGACGGTGGAGGATTTTCGGAAGATCCTGCGCGAGGGCGCGGATAAGATTTCCGTGAATTCTGCGGCGATTAACCGGCCGGAGCTGATCTCGGAGGCGGCGGATAAGTTCGGTCGCCAGTGCGTGGTGGTGGCGATCGACGCGCGCCGGAGAGCGGACGGTTCCGGCTGGAATGTATTCAAGAACGGCGGCCGGATTGATACGGGACTGGACGCGGTCGAGTGGGCGAAACGGGCGGATGCGCTCGGCGCGGGCGAGATTCTGCTGACGAGCATGGACTGTGACGGTACGAAGGCAGGTTACGATAATGAGCTGACTGCGCGGATCGCCGAGCAGGTGTCTGTGCCGGTCATCGCCTCCGGCGGAGCGGGGACGATGAAACATTTTTACGATGCGCTGACGGCCGGGAAGGCGGACGCGGCTCTTGCGGCATCCCTTTTCCATTATAAGGAGCTGGAGATCTGCGACCTGAAGCGATATCTGCGCGGTCGGGGCATTTCCGTGCGAATGAATTAAGCTGGCGGCCGGGATTCCGGATGAAATGGATCAAAAACGGCAGGAAGGAGAGACGACGATGGGGGCGATTGCAAACGACTGGCTGGAGCCTTTGAGGCCGGAGTTTGGGAAACCGTATTACAGGGAGCTTTATAATAAGGTACGTGAGGAATATTCGACGCGTCAGTGTTTCCCGGACGCGAACGACATTTTTAATGCATTTGAATTTACCCCTCTTTCCGAGGTGAAGGTAGTGATTCTGGGACAGGATCCCTATCACAATGTGGGGCAGGCTCATGGTCTGTGTTTTTCGGTGAAGCCGGATGTGGAAATTCCGCCGTCCCTGGTGAATATCTATCAGGAGCTTCACGATGATCTGGGCTGTTATATTCCGGATAACGGATATCTGGTGAAGTGGGCGAAGCAGGGGGTTATGCTCTTAAATACCGTTCTGACCGTGCGGGCGCACGCGGCAAATTCTCACCGCGGGATTGGCTGGGAGGAATTCACGGACGCGGCGATCCGCATCCTGAATGAACAGGATCGCCCGATGGTATTCATTCTCTGGGGGCGTCCGGCGCAGAGAAAGAAGATAATGCTGACGAATCCGAAGCATCTGGTTTTAGAAGCGCCGCACCCGAGCCCGCTGTCTGCGCACCGCGGTTTTTTCGGCAGCCGTCCGTTCTCGAAGACAAATGCGTATCTGGAGGAACACGGACTGACGCCGATCGACTGGCAGATTGAGAATGTCGGCCGCGGTTTGCCGGGTGGGAATGATAACAGATAAAAGGAGACTGAGATGATAGAATGTTTGAAGGTCATTGTGCTTGGCATTGTGGAGGGCTTTACGGAATGGCTCCCGATCAGCAGCACAGGCCATATGATTCTGGTGGATGAACTGATTCGCCTGAATGTGACGGAGGATTTCAGAACGGTCTTTCTGGTGGTGATCCAGCTGGGGGCGATTCTGGCGGTGGTCGTCCTGTATTTTCGCAGGCTGAATCCGTTTGATCCCGGGAAGACGTCAAAGCAGAAGTGGGCGACGGTTCGTCTGTGGGTGAAGATCGTCATCGCCTGTATCCCGGCGGCTGTGTTCGGCCTGCTTTTAGACGACTGGATGGACGCTCACCTGTACAATGGCTGGGTGGTTGCGGCGATGCTGATTGTCTACGGCATTCTTTTCCTGATGATAGAAGACCGGAATCGGGGCAGAGAGTTTCGGATCCAGAGGGTGACACAGATCAGCTATCAGACGGCGCTTTTCATCGGCCTGTTTCAGGTTTTGTCCCTGGTGCCGGGTACGTCCCGTTCAGGCGCGACGATTCTGGGCGCGATGATCCTTGGCTGTTCCCGAAGCGCGGCGGCGGAATTCTCTTTCTTTCTGGGGATCCCGGTTATGTTTGGCGCGAGTCTTCTGAAGCTGGTGAAATTCGGGCTTGCGTTCTCAGGGCTGGAGCTGTTTTATCTGCTTTTGGGTATGGTAATTGCCTTTGGCGTGTCTGTCGTGTCCATCCGCTTTCTGATGGGCTTTATCCGGCAGAATGATTTCAAACCGTTTGGATATTACCGGATTGTGCTGGGTGTGATTGTGCTGGCATATTTTACCGTGCAGACACTGCTGGCGTAGCTTCGGTCAGCGCTCCGGCTCGACAACGCGAACAATCAGACGGTTTGGCAGGCAGACGATCATCTCCCCGTTTTGGGAGATACGGCCCTCGTTTACACAGATATGATCCGGGCAGCTGGCTTCTGTGATCCGGGCGCTGCCTTCGTGGATGACGAGATGGTTGGAGCCGCCGGACCAGGTTTCAAGGATGGTATCGACCTCGTCGTCCAGGCGGTAGGTCGCGACGACAGAGCCGTCCACGGAAACCTCCACGCGGGCAGCCGGTCTCTGGCGGATGATGAAATTAGCCAGGGCGCCGACTGCGGCGATGACAAGGATGGCAACGATCAGGATGAAATCCTTTCGGGTAAATTTTTTCATAGATAAGGAAACCTCTTTCTCTTGTTCGTTATCAGTGTATCACAATGTGAAAAAAGCCGCAACGGAAAACCGGTGACAGGCGGATGGATAGGCGGATCGCGGGCAGGAAAATATGGAATTGAGGAGGAATGAGAGCATGAAGAAAGACGGCCATGGAGCCAGGGCGGCAGCGCTTTACGGGATGCTGATCGCCCTGGCCTTTATTTTCAGCTATATCGAATCGCTGTTTCCGATGCCGGTTCCGATTCCGGGTGTGAAGCTGGGACTGGCGAATCTGGTAAACGTCGTGGGACTGTATACGGTGGGCGCCGCCGGGACGGCGGCGGTATCGCTTCTGCGCATTGTGATGGTTGGTTTTACCTTCAGCAATCCGGGAAGTATGCTGTATTCTCTGTCTGGGGGCGTTCTGAGCCTGCTTGTTATGATTCTGATGAAGAAGACCGGGGGCTTTGGCAAGGTCGGCGTCAGTGTGATGGGAGGGATTTTTCACAACATTGGCCAGCTGGGAATGGCGGCTCTGATTACGAATACCGTCGGCATCTTCTCCTATCTGCCGGTTCTGCTGGTGGCGGGCGTCATAACCGGAGCCGTGATCGGGCTTGTCGGCGGGCTGGTGGTGGAGCGCATTGCACCAGTGGTGACGCGGATGAGGTAACCGACCGGGACATGCTTCTTCCATTCACAAGGGATTCTCTGTGGACGGTTCAGGGATATTGATGTTTGAAATTTGTCGAAAACAGAGTTATATTTCCATCGACAGGAGATTTTCTGACAGGTGTCGGAGGGAATGAAAAGATGGAAATGAAGAAAGAGAGAAATGCAGCCGATCTTCTGGTGGAATGCCTGGAAGAAGAGGGCGTAGAATATGTTTTCGGAATTCCGGGAGAGGAAAATCTGGCGGTGATGAATGCCATTGACGCGTCTCCGATTCGTTTTATCACGACCAGGCATGAGCAGGGCGCGGCGTTTATGGCGGACGTCTATGGGCGTCTGACCGGCAAGGCGGGCGTGTGCCTGGCGACGCTTGGCCCAGGCGCGACAAATCTGGTGACCGGCGTGGCGGATGCGGACAGCGACGGAGCTCCGTTGGTAGCGATCACCGGACAGGTGGGGACGGAGCGGATGCACATCACCGGACATCAGTTCCTGGATCTGACGAAGATGTTTGAGCCGATCACGAAGCGGACGAAGATGGTGGTGCGCCCGGATACGGTGAATGAGATCGTGCGTCTGGCGTTCAAATACGCGGAGAGCGAGAAGCCGGGTGCGACCCATATCGATCTTCCGGTCAATATAGCGAAGATGCCGGTGACGGAGAATGATGTGCCGATGCATAAGAAGGTTCCGGCCAAGGAATTCGCGGAGCTGGATACAGTGGAGGATGCGGCCGGACTGATCTTCCAGGCAAAGAATCCGGTCATTCTGGCGGGCTGCGGCGTGGTGCGTGGTCGCGCCTCAAAGGAGCTTACGGAGTTTGCGACGCGCTTGAAGATCCCGGTTGTTCACACGATGATGGCAAAGGGCGTGATTCCGTTTGACAATGAGTACTCCATGTGGACCATCGGAATCCCGCAGAGAGATTACCAGAATAAGCTGCTGGAGAATTCAGATCTGGTCATTGCGGTCGGCTATGACCTGGTAGAATTTGCCCCGTCGAAATGGAACGGACAGGGCAGGATTCCCATCGTCCATATTGATATGAGGGCGGCTCATATCAACAAGCATTACGAGCCGAAGGTGGAGGTCGTCGGTGATATCGCAGACTCTCTGATGCAGATTCTCAGGCGGACGTCCCGGACCGGAGAACCGGAGATGGCTCGTCGGATCAAGAAGCAGATGATGGAGGAGCATATGGCCTATGCGTCGGACGACTCCTTCCCGATGAAGCCGCAGCGCATCCTGTATGACGTGCGGAAGGTGCTGGGCAGAGAGGACATTCTGATCTCGGATGTCGGCGCCCATAAGATGTGGATTGCCCGGCATTATCATTGCTATGAGCCGAATACCTGCATCATTTCCAACGGATTTGCAACCATGGGCATCGCGGTGCCCGGCGCGATCGGCGCGAAGCTCGTCTATCCGGACCGGCGGGTGCTGGCGATCAGCGGGGACGGCGGCTTCATGATGAACTGTCAGGAACTGGAGACGGCGAGGCGTGAAGGAATTCCGTTTGTGACGCTGATCTTTGAGGATTCCAGCTATGGCCTGATTAAGTGGAAGCAGATGGATCAGTACGGTAAGAGCTGCTGTGTCGATTTTACCAATCCGGATTTTGTGAAATTCGCCGAGAGTATGGGCTGCATCGGTTACCGGATTGAGAAGGCGGCGGATCTGATTCCGACGCTTGAGAAGGCGTTCGAACAGACGGTGCCGGTCATCATCGACTGCCCGGTCGATTACTCGGAGAACACGAAGCTCACTGCGCACTTAAAGGAGCTGATGGCACAGCTTTCGCAGCAGATGTAGAAAAAGGGACTTGATCTGCATGCCAGGACATGGAAAAACGGAATGATGGACTTTGCATCATTCCGTTTTTGTGTTATCATAGGGGATGTGCAGGAAAGCAAAGAGACAGATTCTGGGAGAATGGTGGCGGATCATGAGACGACAAAGATGGATCCTCGTGCTGGCGGTCATGTGGCTGTTAGCCGGTTGCGCCGGGAAACATGCGGCGCTGACAGAGTATCATGCGCAGTATTTTGATTATTTTGATACCTTTACGACCGTGACGATTTATGCGGAAAGTGAGGAGGCCTTTGCGGAGTATGAGACTCTGATCCGCGAGGAGATGGATGCGTGTCATAAGCTGTCTGATATCTATCACACCTATGACGGCATGAATAATGTAAAGACGGTCAATGACCATGCAGGCCTTGCGCCGGTGCAGGTGGAGCAGACGCTGCTCGATCTGCTGTTATACGCGCGGGAGGAATATGAGGTAACCGGCGGCCGGATGAATGTGGCGATGGGAAGCGTGCTTTCCATCTGGCACGAATACCGGGAGAGAGGGACGGCGGATCCGGATCACGCCGCGATCCCGGACATGGCGGAGTTAGAGCGGGCGGCGGCGCATACAGACATGGATGATATGGTGATCGATGAGGAAGCATCGACGGTATATCTGGCAGATCCGGAGATGAGCCTGGATCTTGGCGCGGTGGCGAAGGGATTTGCGGCGGAGCAGGTAGCCGGGAAGCTCAAGGAGGCAGGGGTGACCTCGGCGCTTTTAAGCCTTGGCGGGAATGTCCGGACGATCGGCGCGAAGCCGGATGGCAGTCCGTGGCGCGTGGGAATTCAGAATCCGGATGAGGCATCTGAGATGTCTTACATCCATGCGGTAGATGTCAACGACAAAAGCCTGGTGACCAGCGGGACATATCAGCGCTATTATGAGGTGGACGGGGTGCGTTAGCACCATATTATTCACCCGGATACGCTGATGCCGTGGGACAGATATGTCTCGGTGACGATTCTGTGTGAGGACAGCGGCCGCGCGGACGCCCTTTCTACCGCGGTGTTCAATATGGATCCGGATGAGGGGCTGGCTTTTATTGAATCACAGGAGGGCGTGGAAGCGCTGTGGATTTTTGCGGACGGGAGCGAGATGGAGAGCTCCGGGATGGGAGAGTATGTGGAGCAGTAGCCGGTCATGGAGTCCGTCGCATGAGAAGGAAAAAGAACAGGGAAGGACAGGACATTCATGAGACAAAGGACGAGTGTGAGGAGCAGCCTGCTTCTGGTGCTGACAGCTCTTATCTGGGGGATTGCCTTTGTGGCGCAGAGTGAGGCCATGCATGACGTGGGCTCCTTTACCTTTAACGGCTGTCGGTTTGTGGTCGGGGGCATGGTGCTGATCCCGGTGATTCTGCTGCTTCGAAGAAGAGGCGGAGGAGCCCGCGGACGGGACGGACGAAGGCGCATGCATACGGCGGTTGTCGGCGGAATCTGCTGCGGGTTGTGCCTTTGTCTGGCGAGCAGCCTGCAGCAGTTTGGAATCGCGCAGACTACCGTCGGGAAGGCCGGATTTATCACGGCGCTTTATATTGTGATTGTGCCGCTCCTGGAGATATTTCTGGGGAAGCGGATTGGCAGGAATGTCTGGATTAGCGTGCTGATCGCCGCGCTGGGGATGTACCTGCTCTGTATCAGAGAAGGATTTTCTGTTGGCCGGGGAGATCTGCTGGTCTTTTTCTGTGCCATTGTCTTCTCGTTCCATATTCTGGTGATTGATCACTTTTCGCCCCGGGCGGACGGGCTGGTCATCTCCTGTGTGCAGTTCCTGACCGCGGGGATCATTTCCTGGATCCTGACAGGACTTTTTGAGAGGCCGACCGTGGGGGCGATCGCGGCGGCGACCGTTCCGATCCTGTACGCAGGCGTGGTGTCCTGCGGCGTGGGCTATACGCTGCAGGTTGTGGCGCAGAAGGACGTCGATCCGACGATCGCCTCGCTGCTCATGAGCCTGGAATCGGTGTTTTCCCTTCTCGCAGGCTGGGTGATTCTCGGCCAGCGCCTTTCCGGAAGAGAGCTGGGCGGCTGCGCGCTGGTTTTTGCCGCCATTGTGCTGGCACAGCTGGCGCCGGAGAGATGCTGTTAGCTTTTGCCCGTAGCTTTTGCCCGGAACAAGTGCTTGCAGAGTTTGACGGGATATGCTATACTTTTGGTGAGTTCCAGGAAAATAACCGTAGGAGGCGAGAACAGATGAAGCATGTGAAGACTTTGAATCATAAGACTCTGAAGGAGTCCATGAAGAAGGGCGGCTGCGGTGAGTGCCAGACTTCCTGCCAGTCCGCGTGCAAGACGTCCTGCACCGTAGGCAACCAGACCTGCGAGAACGCGAACCGGTAAGCTGCGGTTTGTGAGGACTGTGATGAAGCGATGAGAAAGACCCCTATTTTTAGTGGTAGGGGTCTTTTCCTTGTGTAACTCAGCGAAGCGGAACGCTGAGTTGCAGGATTTTTTCAGAAGGAGTAAAGTTCGAGTGATTCACCAGTATAAGAATAACGGATATGATATTGTGATGGATGTGGCGAGCGGCTGTGTCCATGTGGTTGACGATGTGGTGTACGACGCGGTGGAGCTTTTGGAGCCTGTGATGGGTGAGCTGGCGGCGCCGGAGCCGATTCCGGCGGCGGAGAGAGAGCGGGTGGCCGCGATCCTGCAGAAGACCTACCCGGCGGCGGACGTGGAGGAAGCGCTGGATGAGGTGCAGGGGCTGATCGACGCGGAAGAGCTGTACACGAAGGATATTTACCAGAATTATGTGATGGATTTTAAGAAGCGCAAGACCGTGGTCAAGGCTCTGTGCCTGCACATCGCGCATGACTGTAACCTGGGCTGCCGGTATTGCTTTGCCGAGGAGGGCGAGTACCATGGCAGGCGCGCGCTGATGAGCTATGAGGTCGGAAAAAAGGCGCTGGATTTTCTGATTGCGAATTCCGGAAACCGAAGAAATCTGGAGGTCGATTTCTTCGGCGGGGAGCCGCTGATGAACTGGAAGGTAGTAAAGCAGCTGGTTGAGTATGGCCGTTCGCAGGAGGAGGCGCATCAGAAGCGCTTCCGTTTTACCCTGACGACGAATGGCATGCTGTTGAATGATGAAATCATGGATTTCTGTAACCGCGAGATGAGCAATGTCGTTCTGAGCCTGGACGGTCGCCGGGAGGTCAATGACCGGATGCGTCCGGTGCGCGGCAGCGGGAGCAGCAGCTACGACATCATCGTCCCGAAGTTTCAGAAGTTTGCGAAGAGCAGGGCGGGGAAGGATTACTATGTGCGAGGCACCTTTACCCGGAACAATCTTGATTTCTGCGCGGATGTGATGCATTTTGCAGATCTGGGCTTTGACCGGATGTCCGTTGAGCCGGTGGTTTCGGATCCGACGGAGCCCTATGCGATCCGGGAAGAGGATCTGCCGCAGATCCTGGAGGAGTATGATAAGCTGGCAAAGGAGTATATCAAGCGGTGGAAAGAGGGAAGAGGATTTGTTTTCTTCCACTTTATGATTGACCTGAATCAGGGTCCCTGTGTGGCGAAGCGCTTGTCCGGCTGTGGTTCGGGAGTGGAATACCTGGCGGTGACGCCGTGGGGCGATCTCTATCCCTGTCATCAGTTTGTGGGCCAGGAGGAATACCTCATGGGCAATGTGGACGTCGGGATTGTGAGGACGGACATCCGCGATGAGTTCAAACTGTGTAACGTCTATGCGAAGGAGAAGTGCAGAAGCTGTTTTGCGCGTTTCTATTGCAGCGGCGGCTGCGCGGCGAATTCCTATCATTTTCACGGGCGCATCACGGATGCCTATGAGATCGGCTGCGAGATGCAGAAGAAGAGGATCGAATGCGCGATTATGATTCAGGCGGCGCTCGCGGACGATGCGGAAGATCCTTCCATGCAGGGAGCGAAGGAGGCAGTACCGGCTGCGGAGGAAAACAGGATGGCAGCCTGCACAGATGAGGGAAAACCGGCATGAAATATCAGGTAATTACGACAGACGGACGTGCAAAGCGGGCGCATATGGAGACCGTCCACGGCACGATCGAGACGCCGGTCTTTATGAACGTGGGGACGGTGGCGGCGATCAAGGGCGCGGTATCGACGGATGATCTGCGCGGGATTGGCACCCAGGTGGAGCTGTGCAACACCTATCATCTGCATGTGCGGACCGGGGATCAGCAGATCAAAAAACTGGGCGGCCTGGGACGGTTTATGAACTGGGACCGGCCGATTCTGACAGATTCCGGTGGATTTCAGGTGTTCTCTCTGGCGAATCTGCGCAAGATTAAGGAGGAAGGGGTGTACTTCCACTCCCACATCGACGGACATAAGATCTTTATGGGGCCGGAGGAGAGCATGCAGATCCAGTCAAATCTGGCGTCGACCATCGCCATGGCCTTTGACGAGTGCCCGCCAAGCCGCGCGGATATTTCCTATATCCAGCATTCGGTTGACCGCACGAGCCGCTGGCTGGAGCGGTGCCAGAGGGAGATGGCGCGGCTCAATGCGCTGCCGAATACGATTAACCGGGAGCAGCTTTTGTTTGGCATCAATCAGGGCGGCGTCTCGGATGAGATTCGCACGGCTCACGCAAAAACGATTGCGGATATGAATCTGGACGGATACGCCGTCGGCGGACTTGCTGTCGGCGAGACGCATGAGGAGATGTATCATATTCTGGATGTGACGGTGCCGAATCTGCCGCATGATAAGCCGACCTACCTGATGGGCGTCGGCACGCCGGCGAACATCCTGGAGGGCGTCGCGCGCGGCGTAGATTTCTTTGACTGCGTCTATCCCACGAGAAATGGCCGTCATGGGCATGTCTACACGAACGAGGGCCGACTCAATCTGTTTAATCAGAAATATGAGCTCGACTCACGTCCGATCGAGGAGGGCTGCAGCTGTCCGGCCTGCCGGTCATACAGCAGAGCCTATATCCGGCATCTGCTCAAGGCAAAGGAAATGCTCGGATTGCGATTATGTGTCTTGCATAATCTTCATTTTTATAATACAATGATGTGTGAGATTCGAGAAGCAATCGAGGAACACCGTTACGCATCCTACAAGGCGGAGAAGCTCGCCCGGATGGCGTCGGGACCGAAGGACTGATAAGGAGGAAAAACAAGATGTTGGTTGCAAGTTCACTTTCTCAGCCGGTCATTCTGATCGGTTATATCGTCTTCTTCTGTGCGCTGATGTACTTTATGGCGATCCGCCCGCAGCAGAAGGAAAAGAAGAGGCAGCAGGAGCTGTTAGCCAGTGTGGCGGTTGGGGACAGCGTGCTGATCAGCTGTGGATTTTACGGTGTGATCATCGACATGACCGAGGACACCGTGATTATTGAATTTGGCAATAATAAAAACTGCCGGATCCCGGTGCAGAAGGCTGTTATCGTGGAGATCGAGAAGCCGGAGGCGTAGGAATTTCCGGATTGCAGAGAAAAGAGAGGTACCGTATGGCGCGGCGCCTCTCTCTTTTTTTAGTTGTCATAGCATGCGGAAGGAGCTGCCGGTGACAGCTCCTGTAGTTATCGCTCCCAGCGGCCTGCCGCGCCGCATGGCAGGGAAAGGCCGGTCTCTGAGACCGGCAGCCCGATCTCCTGCGCGTCGACATGGCCGCCGTACCTGGGAATGATTTCCAGGGAAATCATATAGGTGAGGACAGCCGGAGCCAGCCCGGTTGTGTAAGAGTTGATGAGGAAAAAGAGCGGGTCGTCGGAGAGCAGCTGTGTGCATAAGCGGACGAGCGGGTGGATCATGTCCTCGATCTTCCAGATCTCACCCTTTGGACCGCGTCCATAGGACGGCGGATCCATGATGATGGCGTCGTAATGGTTGCCCCGGCGAATCTCACGCTCCACAAACTTGACACAGTCGTCTACCAGCCAGCGGATCGGGGCGCTCTCCAGGTGAGAGGCCGCGGCATTCTCCTTCGCCCAGCCGACCATGCCCTTTGACGCGTCCACATGGGTCACGGAGGCGCCGGCCTTTGCCGCAGTCAGCGTCGCGCCGCCGGTGTAGGCGAACAGGTTCAGCACCTTTACCGGTCGCCCGGCGGTCCGGATCTTTTCGCCAAACCAGTCCCAGTTTGCGGCCTGCTCCGGGAAGAGACCGGTGTGTTTGAAGCTGAACGGTTTCAGGTGGAAGGTCAGATCCCGGTAGCAGATCTGCCATTGCTCCGGCAGATAAAAGAATTCCCATTCGCCTCCGCCCTTCGCGCTGCGGTGGTAATGCCCGTTCGGACGCGTCCAGCCCCGGTGGGTCCGTGCGCGGCTCCAGATGACCTGCGGATCCGGGCGAATCAGAAGATAGTCGCCCCAGCGCTCCAGCTTCTCGCCCTCCGAACAGTCAATCACTTCATAATCGTTCCAGTTGTCTGCCAGCCACATATATTTTTCCAGCCTTTCCGGTCTTATTGCCTGTCATTCATGATCGACATTCGTCATGAGTGCGTAAACGCCCTCCTGACTCACTTTCGCTCATTCTGTCATGTCGGGGGTGAAACGCGTTTGCCCCCGGCATCATCAGTATAAGAGAAATGAGAATTCATTGCAAGCGCGATTTATTGTTCTTATAAAAGAACTTGTCTTTTATATATAAGTCTGTTATAATTTTAACAGCGATTAGGCTAGGCTAACCCAAAAAAGAGGCTCGCCGATATCGAATCATAATTTAAGCAGGAGGTGCCTTATGTTAAAGGACAGGGAGCAGTGGAGCGGCTTTAAGGGAACGCACTGGAGATACAAGGTGGATGTGCGCGACTTTATCCAGAACAATTACACCCAGTACGAGGGGGACGAATCGTTCCTGCAGGGGCCGACGGAGGCGACGAACCGGCTGTGGGGCCGTCTTCAGGAGCTGCAGAAGGAGGAGCGCGCGAAGGGCGGCGTGCTGGATATGGAGACTGAGATCGTTTCCAGTCTGACCGCCTATGGTCCCGGATATATTGATGAGGAGATGAAGGATCTGGAACAGGTGGTCGGCCTGCAGACAGATAAGCCGCTCAAGCGTGCGTTTATGCCGTATGGCGGAATCAAGATGGCAGAGCAGGCCTGTCGGATGTACGGCTATGAGCCGAGCGAAAAGCTTCATGAAATCTTTACCAAATATCATAAGACACACAACCAGGGCGTATTCGATATCTATACTCCGGAGATGAAGAAGGCCCGTCATGCCCATATTCTGACCGGTTTGCCGGATACCTATGGCAGAGGCCGGATTGTGGGCGATTACCGCAGAATCGCGCTCTATGGCATTGATTATCTGATTGAGAGCAAGCAGAAGGATTTTGCGGCGACCGAGCGGCATGGCATGAGAAGATATGATTTCCAGCTCCGCGAGGAGATCGCAGACCAGATTCAGGCGCTGAAGGACATGAAGGAGATGGCGAAGTCTTATGGCTTTGACATCTCACAGCCGGCGGCTAATGCGAAGGAAGCGATTCAGTGGACCTATTTCGGTTATCTGGCCGCGGTCAAGACGCAGAACGGGGCGGCGATGAGCGTGGGCCGTATCTCGACCTTCCTGGATATTTATTTTGAGAGAGACCTGAAGGCGGGCGTCATCACGGAAAAGGACGCGCAGGAGATGGTCGATCATTTCGTCATGAAGCTGCGCATGGTGAAGTTCGCGAGAATCGAGTCCTACAACCAGCTTTTCTCCGGAGACCCGGTATGGGCGACTCTGGTCATGGCTGGCTTCGGGAACGACGGACGTCATCAGGTGACGAAGAACGATTACCGCTTCCTGCACACGCTGGAAAACATGGGACCGGCTCCGGAACCGAATCTGACGGTGCTGTATTCCTCCCGCCTGCCGGAAAACTTCAAGAGATATGCGGCTGAGATTTCTGTGAAGACCAGCTCCATTCAGTATGAAAACGACGAGGTTATGCGTCCGGTATGGGGCGATGATTATTCGATCTGCTGCTGCGTGTCCGCGACCGAGCAGGGCAAGGAGCTGCAGTTCTTTGGCGCACGTGCGAATCTGGCGAAATGCCTGCTGTACGCGATCAACGGCGGCGTCGATGAGAAGCTCGGCGAGCAGGTCGGACCGAAGTATGCGCCGATCACCTCCGAGTATCTGGATTTTGACGAGGTTGTGGAGAAGTATAATGATATGCTCGACTGGCTGGCACATCTGTATGTCGGCACGCTGAACATGATCCATTATATGCATGACAAGTATTACTATGAGGCGGCGGAAATGGCGTTGATCGACACCCATTTAAAGCGCAGCTTCGCGACCGGTATTGCGGGCTTCTCCCATGTGGTCGATTCCTTCAGCGCGATCAAATATGCGAAGGTGAAGCCGATCCGCAACGAGAAGGGAATCACGGTTGATTTCGAGATCGAGGGCGATTTCCCGCGCTACGGCAACGATGACGACCGTGCGGATGAGATCGCGGTCTGGGTGCTTCGCTCCTTCATGGATAAGTTAAAGCACATCCATACCTATCGCGATTCCAAGCCGTCCACCTCGATTCTGACCATTACCTCGAATGTGGTTTACGGAAAGAATACCGGAGCGATGCCGGACGGAAGAAAGGCCTGGGAGGCGCTTTCACCGGGCGCGAATCCGGCGTATGGCGCGGAGAAGAGCGGCCTTCTGGCATCTTTGAATTCCGTCGCCAAGCTGCCATACGAGGATGCGCTTGACGGAATTTCCAATACTCAGACGATCAACCCGGACGCGCTCGGACACAGCGACGAGGAGAGGACAGAGAATTTGGTGAACGTACTGGACGGCTATTTTGACCAGGGCGCGCATCACCTTAATGTCAATGTCTTTGGCATTGAGAAGCTGAAGGATGCGATGGAGCATCCGGAAAAGCCGGAGTACGCAAACTTCACGATCCGCGTATCCGGTTATGCCGTGAAGTTCATCGACCTGACAAAGGAGCAGCAGCAGGATGTGATCAACCGGACCTGCCATGCAGTCCTGTAAGTCAATGAGTGAGGAGACGACAGGCCGGGTGCATTCCCTGGAAACCTTTGGGCTGGTGGACGGTCCGGGCGTGCGGTGCGTGGTGTTTTTGCAGGGCTGCCGCATGCGCTGCCAGTACTGCCACAATCCGGAGACCTGGCGGACGGACGCGGGCGAGCCGTGGACAGCCGGGAAGCTGTTTGAGAAGGTGTATCGGTATCACAATTACTGGAAGCAGAAGGGAGGCGTCACCGTCAGCGGCGGCGAGCCTCTCCTGCAGATGGATTTTGTTACAGAGTTTTTCTTGTTGGCAAAGGAGAAGGGAGTCAATACGGCCTTAGATACCGCCGGAAATCCATTTTCCGCCGACAAAGAATATCTGGAACGGTTCGACCGTCTGATGGCGGTCACCGATCTGTTCCTGCTTGACATCAAAGCAGTTGACGGCAGCCTGCATCACAGCCTTACCGGCTGGGACAATGAAAACATCCTGGCGATGGCCCGCTATCTTGCGGATCACGGCAAGGAAATGTGGATCCGGCATGTGCTTGTGCCGGGGCTGACGGATTCCGAAGAGGAGCTTAGCGCCCTGCGCGATTTCGCGCGCGGGCTTCCGACGCTTAAGAGGATTGAGGTCCTGCCCTATCACACGCTGGGCCGTTTTAAGTGGGAAAAGCTGGGTATCCCCTATTCTCTCGATGGCGTTCCTGTTCCCACACAGGAGGAGGTGGCACGCGCCGAGAAAATCCTGGGGATCCGCAACTGAGTGAAACGACGTTAGTCGCTTTCCTTCGCCCGGAGAGTCGGAATCTGACTCATCCGGGTATTTTTTTGCCATAGTATACGGAAGGAGATGTCAAATCGCGTCAAATCGTGTCAGGTTTTGTCGGTGGAAAAAGGTTGAATCACGGAAAAAAACGTAGTATACTGAGGATGCAGCTTTTCAATGTTCCTCGAGGACAGAAGGAGGTGTTTCGATGGATGAAAAGTTTGTTGTAACTGCGTTGCTTGACGCGATGGCTGGCATGGAGAAGCGGATCAATGAGCAGATGGCTGCCATGGAGAAGCGAATCAATGAGCAGATGGTTGCTATGGAGAAGCGAATCAATGAGCAGATGGCTGCCATGGAGAAGCGTCTCACTGAGCGAATGGACGCCATAGAGAAGCGGCAGGATGCTCAGGAGCAGGAGATGGCGACCATGAGGCGCGACATGAATCGGCGGATGGATGAGCTGAAGCATGACATCAACGCGAATAAGCTGGAAAAGGGAACGATTGACCTTTTCATGCAGAGAACGGACCAGCTTGACGAGAGAGTCACCAGGCTGGAGGCAAGATTTGCCTGACGGTACGACCTACGAAAGATAATTCAACAATGATAGATACATAAGACCAGTGGCTGCATGATTGCAGCCACTGACTGTATATGACCATAGCATATGAAAATCTCTGCGGATATGCGCAGATTCAGAGTGGAAAAATTTTTGAGAGGAGATATATTTTATGAAACGAGGACTCTTTATCGTGGCGGTGCTGACGGCAATGTCCGGACTGGCTGCCTGTGGCAGCGGCGCGGGTGTGGAGGACAGCGCAGAGCCTACGGTGCAGGAAGAGGAGCAGACAGAAGCGTCGGCTTCTGAGGAGGCCGGGGAGACGGCGGTTGCCTCGGAGAAGGAATCGATTGAGGCTGCGCTGAATCTGGCGAACAATGAGGATCAGGAGTGGACCTATCAGGCGGATGCGGATGCCTGGGTGCTCTCCATTGTGCCCGCCGTGGTGAATCCGGAGCTGCCGGATCAGCAGGGCGTGTCGGTCTGTGTCCCGGGAGCTTATGTCGTGGGGATTGATACGGACGGCGATGGCGTGGAGGATGTGACGGCAGAGAGCGATACAGGCGTGGTGAAGGGCGCCCTGGTGATCGACGACGAGGCGCAGGTGACCAGTACGAACGGCCAGATTTATACGGCTGCGACCGCACCGGTCATCTTAAATACCGGCGCTGCGGGATATGGCTCCAGCACAAACACGACTGCGGCTACGACCTATGCGGCAGAGGGCTATATCAATGTTTCCTGCGGGAACCGCGGCAAGCAGGATACCGCAGAGGACGCAGACGGAAACACTTATTATACCGGCGACGCGCCCTCCTGCCTGGTAGACCAGAAGAATGCAGCCCGTTTTGTGAAATATAATATATTGCTCGGCAATCTTCCGGGCAGTGTGGATTTCTTTGTCTCGACCGGCGGCTCCGGCGGCGGCGCACATGCGGTTATGTTTGCCGCGACGTCCAACAACCCGGATTTCTATGATTATGAGATCGAAGCAGGGGCAGTCGGCGTCTATCTTCTGGAGGATGGGAGCTATTCGACGACGGTGACGATCGACGGAGTGGATTATGAGCTTTCTGACGGCGCCTGGGGTTGCATGGCGTATAGCCCGATTACCTCTCTGTATGAGGGAGATATGGCGATGGCCTTTGAGTATCACATGGACACAGCCTATGATTTCGGAACGCCATTCCAGGCGCAGCTTGCGGAATATCTCTCCGAAGCCTATATGGAATATATCAATGATCAGAATCTGAGCGTGAGAGAAGCGGATGTCGGATTTGACCTGGATGGCGACGGAGATCAGGAGGATACGGTCGCGCTGACCATCGAGTATGATCCGGAAGGATATCCGGAGACGAACGGGTATTACGGAACCTATCTTGATTTGTACTTGGCGGAATTCCAGTCCAATCTCCAGTGGTATCTGGATCATCTGGACTATGCGGATGGCTGGACCTGGTTTGACGCGGATGGCAATGCCCTGAGCGACGAAGAAACTGCGGCCATGACTGCCGCAGACAGGACGTTAGCTTTTCTTGAGGGGCGGTATGCAAAGAAGGAGGCTGCCCGTGGAGGCCCCGGCGGCATGGGAGGCATGCTGCCGAGCGGGATGAATGGCGCAGCCGATTTCGGCGGGCCGGATGGAGAAAATAACCAGATGCCGGGCGGTGAAATGCCAGACGGCGGGATGCCAGATGGTGTGAGATCCGATGACCGTGCGCCGGGCGGCGGAGCCCCCGGCGGGAAGGGAAGAGGGAACAGAGAAGTTCCTGACGGAGAGACGCCTCGCGGCGGGAATGGCAATCCGGATGGTGGAATGCCGGATATGGCAGAGGAAAACAGCCGTAGCTTCGCGAACAGTTCCGTAGCGGAGAACAGCGCAGGCGACACGATGGATGTGGGAACGCCGGACGCCGGTACGACACAGGCAGCGGGAAGCGGCACAGATTCTCTGAACTATTCTTCCTATGAGGAGATGGTAGAGGCGTATGCGTCGGATATCGCAGAGATTCAGGCCGGCGATCAATACGGAAAGAATCTGGTGGAGCTGTATCATCCGCTGAATTACATTGGAGCGGAGGGTACGGAGAATCCGACCTGGGTCAGAATGCTCATGGGCGCGGCCGAGGGCGATATGTCGATGTTCGCCTCCCTGAATCTGCAGATCGCGATGTTAAATGCGGGGATTGACGCCAATGTTGAATGGCAGTGGGATGGCGGACATGTCCCGTCTGAGACCTTAAGCGAATCCTTCAGCCTGTACGTGGATCAGATGTTTGCAAAGCATGAGAATGGAACCGTAATTGAGACGCCTGCGGCTGTGCCACAGACCGCGAACGGAACCGAAGAGACGCCTTCCGGGACGGACCTGACCGGCTGGGTGGACGCCACAGATCCGGAGCATGTCACCTTCTCGCTTGCAGATGCCGCCGCATACCGGACGAAGGGAGCGAGCAAGGCGATTCCCGGCTTCGATGTGATTGATTATGGGCAGGAGGATTATGTTTTTGGAAATACCGAGCGGGATGCCCGCCACTGGAATGCTTGCCTGCTGCGCATTTTTGAGGAACATGCCGACACGTTGGAACCGCTGTTTAATCAGAATTAAAAAACAAAAAAGAAAGATAGAAAGAGTTGCCGTACCGATGAATTTCGGGCGGCAGCTCTTTTTTGTGCTTATTATTCCATAACTATCCAAAAGGCTGATATAAGATTTTACAATATCATAACAAGAAATAGGTATTGGATTTTGAACGACAATTTGTGCAAAAATAACAATGATAGCGATGCTTCGCATGAAATTATTGGGAGAGTTACTTGCGAGAGGAGGAGGAAAATTTCATATGAGAAGTGATTGTGTCAAAAAAGGTGCGCAGCAGGCCCCGCATCGTTCGTTATTTTATGCATTGGGTTTGACGAAGGAGGAGATGGAGCGCCCGCTGGTCGGAATTGTCAGTTCGCAGAACGAAATTGTCCCGGGTCATATGCATCTGAATCAGATCGTGGAGGCGGTGAAGACCGGCGTCAGCATGGCTGGGGGAACGCCGATCGTATTTCCGGCGATTGCCGTATGCGACGGGATCGCGATGGGGCATCAGGGAATGAAATATTCCCTGGTTACGAGGGAGCTGATCGCGGATTCCACGGAAGCCATGGTGATGGCGCATGCGTTTGACGCGCTGGTTATGGTTCCCAACTGCGACAAGAATGTGCCAGGGCTTCTGATGGCGGCGGCACGGCTGAATCTGCCGACGATCTTTGTCAGCGGCGGACCTATGCTGGCGGGAAAGGTCTATGGGGAGAAAAAGAGTCTTTCCAGTATTTTCCAGGCGGCAGGCGCCTACGCGGCCGGAAAAATCAACGATCAGGATCTGGAGGAGTATGAGAGGAATATCTGCCCGACCTGCGGCTCCTGCGCGGGAATGTATACAGCCAATTCCATGAACTGCCTGACGGAGGCGCTGGGCATGGGCCTGCCGGGGAACGGAACCATACCGGCGGTGTATTCGGAACGGCTCCGCCTGGCCAAGCATGCCGGAATGGCGATTATGGAGCTGTACCGGAATCATGTCTGCGCACGGGATATCATGACGAAGGAAGCATTTTTAAACGCACTGGCCGTCGATATGGCAATGGGATGTTCGACCAATACCATTCTTCACCTGATCGCCATTGCCCACGAGGCTCAGGTGGACTTTGATCTGGAGCAGTTTAACCGGCTCAGCGGAATGGTTCCGAATCTCTGCCATCTGGCTCCGGCAGGGAATCATTACATAGAGGAGCTCCATGAGGCCGGAGGGATTTCCGCGGTTATGCATGAGCTTTCCAAAAAGAATCTGATTGATTTAAGCGCGAAAACAGTCAGCGGCCAGACGGTGGGAGAGAAGATTTCCGGCGTCAGAAATAAAAATCCGGAGGTTCTGCATCCGATTGATCAGCCATACAGCGCGACCGGCGGGCTTGCGATCCTGCGGGGAAATATCGCGCCGGATACCTGTGTGGTCAAGCAGTCGGCGGTTGTCCCGGAAATGCTGGTGCATGAAGGGCCGGCGCGGGTGTTCGACTGTGAGGATGAGGCCATTGTCGCCATCAAGGACGGAACCATTGTTCCGGGCGACGTGGTAGTGATCCGCTATGAGGGTCCGAAGGGCGGGCCGGGAATGCGCGAGATGCTGAATCCGACGTCGGCGATTGTCGGGATGGGGCTGGGCTCCAGTGTGGCGCTGATCACAGACGGCAGATTCTCCGGCGCTTCCAGCGGCGCGGCCATTGGACACGTTTCTCCCGAGGCAGCTGTGGGCGGACCGATCGCCCTGATAGAGGAAGGAGATATCATTTCTATTGATATACCCGCTCATTCCATTCAGGTCAGAGTGTCAGATGAGGTACTGGCGGAGAGAAGAAAGAAGTGGAGGCCGAGAGAACCGCGCATCACAAGCGGTTATCTGGCAAGGTACGCGGATCATGTGACGTCAGGAAACCGCGGGGCGATCCTGCTGCCGTTGAAGGAGCAGGAAGGAAACAGAAAGTAAGCAGAAACTTTTTTCGTTAAACAAAGCCACAACATACATTCTGATGTGAGAAAGGAATAAAATATGACGAATTTAGCGATTATATCCCTGATTTTCCTGATCGCTGCGATCGTGATCGGATTTATCAGAAACGTCAACGTAGGACTGGTGGGAATTTTGCTGGCTGTCATCCTGGGTTATGGGAGCGGCTCATTTACGGGGAAGCAGATCTTATCCGGATGGAGCAGTTCCATGTTTCTGACATTAGCGGGAATTACTCTCGTGTTTTCAATCGTACAGGCGAACGGCTCGCTGGAGCTTCTGATCCGGAAAATCGTAAACAAAATGGGAAATATGGTTGTCCTGGTGCCGATCGTTTATTTTGCCATCAGCTGGATCATTTCCGCGCTTGGCCCCGGCCTGATCCCGACGGCGGCGCTGGTTACGGTTTTGGCTGTTCCGCTGGCGCATGAGACAGGTTTTCATCCGATCCTTCTGGCTCTCATTGGCGTTCATGCCGCAGATGCGGGTCGGTTTACCATGCTGACTGTGGAGGGAAACCTGATCACGGAGCTTCTGCTCGAGCAGGGCTTCACGGATCATATCATGACCGGAATCTGCGTGAGCTCGACGATTCTTGCGCTTTTAATGTCGCTCATTGCCTATCTCTGGTATAAGGGGTATCGGGTCAGAGTCGGGATGGGACGCGCCGTGGAGGTGGAGAAATTTACGTCCAAGCAGATTATTTCTCTGATTGGCATGCTGGTCATGGCGCTTCTGATTCTGGTGTTTAAGTTTGAAACCAGCCTTGCCGCGTTCTCCGTGGGAATCGTTCTCATCCTTCTGGGTGTCGGCGACCAGAAAAAGGCCTTGTCGCTCATGCCCTGGAATACCATGTTTCTGGTCTGCGGCGTCGGCGTTCTGATGAATCTGGTCATTGAGCTGGGCGGGATCGACCTGCTTTCTGATTTCCTGGCGAGCATTATGTCGGCGCAGACCGCGGCGGCTCTGATCGGACTTACGGCTGGAATTATGTCGCTTTTCAGCTCTACGCTGGGAGTTGTGATTCCGACGCTGGTTCCAACAGTTGGCCCGTTGATCAGCCAGGTGGGAGGCGCTGTTACGACGATGGAGCTCTGCGCGGCGATCGGTTTTATTGCCTCCACCTCGGGAATCAGCCCGATGTCTACTGCAGGCGGACTGACGCTGGGCGCGATCAGCAGCGATCCGGAATATGCGGAAAAGTATACGACAAATAAAATATTTATAGAGCTGATCGCCTGGGTGGCGTTCTATCTCATCTTCTGTACCGTTGTCGCGCTGACCGGATATTTCCACTGGTTTGCGGCACTGTAAACAGGAAGAAAAAGGAGGGATGACGGCAGTCATGAAAAACGATATTGCCTTTATGAAAAACATGCATGTATCAGCCGGAGCGGGACCGGAATTTTTATCTGAGACTGCGATCGAGCCGGTGAGGCATCTTCACCGTTCGGTGGAAAGCTATCAGTGGACGCCGCTGGTATCTCTGGGGGCATTGGCAAAGGAAGTCGGCGTAAAGGGAATTTATGTGAAGGACGAGTCGTACCGGTTTGGTCTGAATGCATTTAAGGGACTGGGCGGGATCTATGCGTTGAGCTGCGCAGTATGCGAACGGCTTGGTCTGGACGTGGAAAAGGTGAGTTTTGCCGAACTGAAAAAACCGGAATATCAGGAAAAGCTTCGGAACATGATTTTTGTGACGGCAACAGACGGCAATCACGGAAGGGGCGTTGCCTGGGCAGCCGGGCAGCTTGGCTGCAAAGCCTATGTCTATATGCCGAAGGGGTCTTCAAAGTATCGGGCGCAGGCAATCCGGAACGCGGGAAAGGCAGAGGTTACAATTACAGATCTGCCATATGACGATGCCGTGCGATATGCCCAGAGTATGAGTCGGGAGCACGGCTGGATACTCATTCAGGATACCTCGTGGCCGGGTTATGAGAAGGTGCCGTCGTGGATCATTCAGGGATATACGACGATGGCATATGAGGCGTTGCGTCAGCTTCGTAAATATGGAGAGGAAACACCGACTCATGTGTTTCTCCAGGCCGGAGTAGGAGCCATGGCAGGCGGTGTGGCTGGGTATCTCGTAAACGCTTGCAGGCCAAGGCCGGTGATTACGGTTGTGGAGCCGGATCAGGTGGCCTGTATTTATGAATCCGCCAGACATCAGGATGGAGAACCTCATGCGGCGGTTGGAAATGGCACGACGATTATGGCCGGTTTAAATTGTGGCGAGCCATGCACGGTTACCTGGCCGATTTTAAGGGATTTTGCCAGCTTTTATATGGCCTGTCCGGATTATGTAGCGGCAAATGGAATGAGACAGCTGGCTGCGCCGAAGGGAGGCGATCTGAAAGTGACCTCGGGAGAATCCGGAGCAGCGACCATGGGTGCGTTTATGGCGGTTATGGAGAGGCCGGAGCTTGCCGGGCTGAAACAGGAAATGGGTCTGAATGAGAATTCTGTCGTACTTCTTTTCAGCACGGAGGGTGACACGGATCCGGAATCCTACAGAGAAATTGTATATCATGGCGCCTGCGCCGCACCAAAGGAAACGTATTAACAGGGGGATTTGATATGGAACAGGAGAAGAAAACGCCGAGTTTTGGATATGCATTATTTGTAACACTGATTGCTTTTGCAGTTATTATGATCCCAGCTGTTTTTCTGGGGGCGAAGACGCAGCCGTTATTTTTGATTTCCTGGATTGTGTCGATTCCGTTTTGCATGAGACTGGGGTATACTTATAAAGAGCTTCAGCAGGGCATGCTGGCTTACTGTGCCAAATCGCTGGTGCCGATGACGATTGTATTGTGCGTCGGCGCCCTGATCGGGACATGGAACGCCTGTGGAACCGTGCCGATGATTACAAAACTGGGACTTATGACGATCAACCCGAAATATTTCCTGGTCATCAGCTTTTTTATCTGTATCGTGTTTTCTCTGTTTACCGGTACGTCTTTCGGAACCTGCGGCACGGCTGGTGTGGCTCTGATGGGAGTTGGCCTTTCGATGGGGCTGAATCCACTGGTCATTGCGGCTCCGATTATCGGCGGCGCGTATTTTGGGGATGCGATTTCACCGTTGTCTGACAGCACCAACTGTGCGGCCGGTTCCGTAGGTGTGGACTTGTTTACGAGTATTGGATATCAGGTTTATACCACGGCTCCGGCAGCGCTGATCAGCGCTGTGATCTATCTGATCTGGGGGATGAATATTGATACCAGCGGGGTGGATTTAAGCAGTATCGACGGAGTGATTTCCGGGATTGAAAGCAGCTATCGACTGGGGATTGTAACCCTGCTTCCGATGCTTGTCGTTCTTGTCATGCTTCTGAGGAGAATTCCCTCAATTCCTTCCATCCTGTGCGGCAGCATCTCAGGGCTGCTGGTAGCCTGGCTGTATCAGGGACAGAGCTTAAAAAGTGTGATTTTGAGTATGTGGAGCGGATATACGCTGGAGTCGGATAACAGCTTTATCGCCACGATTTTCAGCCGGGGCGGAATTACGAGCATGCAGGGAACCGCGTTTCTGTTTATCTTTGCGTTTGGCCTGTTTGGGATTCTGAGCACGGCAGGGATTATTGATAAGGTTGTGGAGCCCCTGATGAAGCGGGTGACCGGTCGCCTCAGTGGAACCATCTGCACGGTGATCCTTGGGTTTATTGCCAATGAAACCTCAGCTTCCGGTAACTTTTCCTTCGTGTTTACCGGCAATCTGATGACGCCGATCTATGAGAAAAATGGACTGAACAAATGGGATCTGACCCGTGCCATGTCGGTGGGCTGCCTTCTCAGCGGACTTCTGATCCCGTGGAATTCCAATCCGCTCACGGTAACCGGTTTCCTGGGCGTCGACGCGGCGGAAATGCTGCCCTATATGTTTACGCCGATTGTGACCTGCGCGGTTCTGCTGTTCTACACCAGCACCAATATTGATAAGAAATTCAGCAGACTTGCCAGAGAGACCGAACATCCGCAGAAAACGGGCTGAGAATCTGAAAACAATGCCTAATATCAAATGAAGGAAGAAGATTATGAATAAATATTATGATCAGATCTGCGATTTTATCGACGCACACAGAGATGAAATGGTGGAAAAATGGAAGACGCTTGTGAATCTGGAAGGCCATTACAATGAGAAGGCCAATGTGGAGCGGGCACGCGACTATGTGCAGCGGGAATTTGAGGCGGAAGGCTTTCGATGCCATGTTCATGAGGTGATGGAAGAGAGAGCCGGTATTCTTGTCGGCATGCTGGGGGAGGATCGTCCAGGAGCTCCGATCCTTTTCTCCGGTCATGTGGATACCGTACACAAATCAGGCTCTTTTGGCAGAGAAAATCCGTTTGAAATCCGGGATGGAAAGGCTTATGGGCCGGGCGTGTTGGACATTAAGGGTGGGATTATTCTTTCGCTTTATGTGGTGAAAGCGTTAAACAATATCTGATCTCAGGATCATCCGATTAAGATCATGTTTGCCGGGGAGGAGGAATCGGATCACATCGGCAACGATGCCGACGTATTCTTCCGCGAGGAAAGCAGAGGAGCGCTCTGCGCATTCAATATGGAAACCGGCCATATCCAGAACCGTCTGTGCGTCGGCCGGAAGACACAGTATACGATTCATGCCTGTGTACATGGATTGGGCGGACACGCCGGAAACGAATTTACCAAAGGGAAGAATGCGGTTCACGAGGCGATTTTTAAGTGTGCGGAGCTGACGCGCCTTACGGATCTGGATAAGGGGACGACGGTGACGGTCAGCGTGATCAACAGCGGCGGAAATACGAACAGCACCTCGATTCCGGATCTGAGTGAATTCACCGTCGATATTCGTGTATTTTCCGATGAGATCGGGAAACAGGTTCTCGAGGATGTCGCCGCCATTATGAAGAAGACCTTTATCGAAGGGACGACGACGGAGTATTCGGTCGATTTTGCGAAGCTGCATCCGTTTGAGCCGAACGAAAAAATTATGAAGCTGTTTCATCTGATTAATCAGGTTGCGGTGGAACATGGCTTCCCTGAATTTGGTCAGATTCAGCTTGGCGGAGCGTCTGATGCCGGCGCGATTGCGTCAGCAGGAGTTCCGGTCGTCTGTTCCTGTGGCCCGATTGGAGAGTACAATCACAATATCCGTGAGTATGCAGTGGTGGATTCTATGTTCAGTCGTGCAAAAATTTATGCGCTGACTGTGACAGAGCTTGATCAGCTGTAGGAAATACGCCGCCCCGCATGGCGGGGAGGTGGGAAACCATGACGCCGGAAGGGATGTGCGACTGGATGATGACGGAACGATTCCCCAATATAGATGAAATCCTTTTAACCAGCAGCTTTGCCGGGATGAGCCGCGTACGCGTGTTTCTGATCCCCGGGAAAAACGGCGGAAGGAGTCTGATGATTGACGCCGGGTTCCGAAGCGCAGACAGCCGGGAGCGCCTGGAGAGAGCTCTGGCACAGAGAGGAATTTCCTGCGACAGCCTTGATATCTTTCTGACCCATAAGCATTCGGATCATTGCGGGCAGGCGGAATATTTTGCCAGGAAGGGCGCCAGGATTTTTCTGAACTCACAGGAGGAGGCGCACGCCTACAACTGTATGTGCTGCAATTTAAAAAAAGAGGCGGTCGATGAGATGGAAACGGTTCTGCGCTTCATGGGTATCACGCCGGAGCGCCAGCCGGGGCTGCATCAGTTCTATCATGATTTTAATCATAAGGCGCAGGAGAGGGACTGGCTTCTGATGGTAGATGATTTTCCGTATGATAAGATATCTGAGGGGGAATTACTGGAATATGGAGATTACTGTTTTGAGACAGTCCGACTGAAGGGTCACACCTCCGGCCAGCTGGGGCTTTATGACCGGGAGCGGAACATTCTGTTCTGTGCGGATCAGCTGATGGAGGGACTGACGCCGGTTGTCCCGACCGCGTTCCCGGACGAGCGTCTTCTTTCCGGTTATTTTGCTTCCCTTGCATGGATCAGGAAAGAGAGTGAAAAAAGCCGGATCATTCCTTCTCACGGGAGAGATATCGCGGATCCTGGCCGAACCGTGGATCAGACCAGAGAAAATTATATGGACAAAATACAGGTGGTCAGGGCGATTCTCGCGCGCGAGAAGAGACAAATGACGGTGGCGGAAGCAACCAGCCTTTTCCTGGGCAGAGACAGGCTGCCGGAAAGCGACAGAGAGTGGATGCGTCTGCGGACGGCAAACGCGATGGTATTTTCCTGCCTGGAATACCTGCATGATACAGGACTGGCAGATCGCATAAATGAAAACGGAATCCTTTATTGGAGGACGACATAGAAGAAAGGAGTAGAAAATGAAAAATTTATTTGACTTGACAGGCAAGGTGGCGCTGGTGACAGGCGCGTCTTCCGGACTTGGCGTCCAGATCGCAAAAGCGCTGGCTGGAAACGGGGCGAACGTGGCAATCGTTGCCCGTCGTGAGGGAAAGCTAAAGGAGGTAAAGAAGGAGATCGAGGCGCTGGGCGTCGAGTGTTATATGCATTGCTGTGATCTCACTAAGGTAGAGGAGATCCGGCAGCCGGTTGCGGATGTGGAGGAGCATTTCGGGAAAATTGATATCCTGTGCAACAATGCGGGCACGGGTCTGATGGATCTGGCTGAAAATCAGTCGGATGAGATATGGACAACCATGATGCATACCAATCTGGATGCGCACTATTATTTTTCTCGTGAGGTCGGGAAGGGAATGATTAAGAGGGGTTATGGAAAGATTGTCATGACCGGATCAATCCATTCTGTTGTAGGGATGGCAGAGCTGCCGCTTTCCGCATACGCGACGACCAAGGGCGGAATCCTGATGCTGACAAAACAGCTGGCGATCGAGTGGGCAAAATATGGAATTACCGTCAATGCGATCGGACCTGCGTATTTCCCGTCTGAGATGACCGGAGACGTTCTCAAGGATGGCGGCTTCCAGGATATCATCAAAGCGCATTGCCCGATGGGTCGGCCAGGGCGTGAGGGAGAGTTAAACGGTGCGGTCCTCTATTTCGCGTCGGATGCTTCGACCTATACGACCGGACAGATCCTGTGCGTGGATGGAGGCTGGACGGCAGTCTAAGTGAAAAAAAGAAGGAGACAGAATATGAAAATTGTGGTATTAGACGGTTATACGGAGAATCCGGGCGACATCAGCTGGGCGCCGCTTGAGGCGTTTGGCGAGGTGACGGTCTATGACAGGACGGCCTATGAGGAGTCCCCGCTGATTGCCGAGAGGATCGGCGACGCTGAGATCGTTGTCATCAATAAGACGCCGATCAGCAAGGAGACAATAGATAAGTGTCCGAACATGAAGGCGATCGCGGTTCTGGCAACCGGTTATAACGTCATTGATTATAATTACGCGAAGGAGAAGGGAATTCCGGTTATGAATGTCCCGGTATATGGGACGGACAACGTCAGCCAGTATGCCATTGGACTTCTCTTAGAAGCCTGCTCTCATATCGGTCACCATGACGCCTCTGTGCATGCCGGCGAGTGGGCAGGCAACGCGGACTGGTGCTACTGGCACTATCCGATGATCGAGGTATCCGGCAAGACGGCGGGTGTTATCGGACTCGGACGGATCGGTGTGAACACCGCGAAGATCCTGAAGGCGATGCATGTAAATGTGATTGCCTACGATGCGTTTCAGAGTGACGCCGGAAAGGCCGTCGCCGAATATGTGGAGTTGGACGAGCTGCTTGCAAAGTCTGATTTCATCTTCCTGCACTGCCCGCTGTTCCCGTCTACGCAGGGAATCATCAACAAGGACAACATCGCCAAGATGAAGGATGGCGTGATTATCATCAACAACAGCCGCGGACCGCTGGTGGTCGAGCAGGATCTGTACGAGGCGCTGGAGAGCGGCAAGGTTGCCTTTGCGGCAGTCGACGTAGTTTCCACAGAGCCGATCAAGGCGGACAACGTCCTCCTCAAGGCGAAGAACTGCATCATCACTCCGCATATTTCCTGGGCGACCAAGGAAGCGCGTGAGAGAATCATGAACACGACCGCAGAGAACATCAAGTCTGTGATCGATGGCGCTCCGGCTAACGTCGTGAATAAATAGGAATTTCGCGGATGGAAAAAATGAGGACACAGTGACATCAGTCCTCAGGGGGACACAAGAGTCCCCCAAATTCCGACCGCGCCAGCCGGATCAGGTTCTGGGTGCCGGAGCTTAAGTGGCGGTTTTTGTTCCAGATCAGCTTGATCTGCGTACTGGGAAGGTCGTCGACCGCCAGCCTGACGATATTGCGATCGGTGGGGATCAGGTTGTCAAACAGGAAGGTAGCCGCGGCGTTGCGTTCTACCAGCTGCTGGATGGCCGTGATCTGGTTGGTGTGAAGAATAATGTTGGGCGTCTGGTTTAAAACCCGGAAGCGCTGGCACAGATAATCGGTCAGGAAGCAGTCCTCTGCCAGCATGACCAGGGGAACGTCCGTCAGATCAGACAGGGAGACGGAGGAATTCACAGCGATCGGGTTCTCGATGGACACGTAGAAAACGATATCCAGGGAACACAGATCGCAGGATCCGAAGGAGGCTGGAAGGGAGCCGTCGCAGGAGATGATGGCGGCGTCCAGCGTCCCGTCTGATACCATTTTTTTGTTTGTCAGCGTGCCGTTTTCAATCATTTTCAGACAGGTATTCGGAAAGCTGGCAAGGTAAGCCTGAAGGATATGCGGGAAAACCAGGCTGGCCAGCATGGGAGGCACGCCCAGGCGAACCGTCTGGTTGGCCTTGCCGAGGGCGTTCATCTGCCCGGCAAGCTGATCCGCCTGTTCCAGCAGGCGGGTCGCTTCCTGAAGGAAAAACTCGCCCTCCTCCGTGAGGACAAGTCCCTTGCTGAGTCGGTAAAAGAGCGCGACGCCAAATTCGGCTTCCAGATCCCGGATGGTATTGGAGAGACTGGGCTGTGAGACGTGAAGCTCATTGGATGCACGGGTAATGTTATTGTGCTTGCATATGGTCTGAAAATATCGCAGCTGCGTCAGCTTCATGGTCGGATATCCTCCTTTTTGTATCGTGAACATGGCTCACGATATCATGTCTTTTATTATAATGCAATTTGCCCTCAGATTCAAGAAATCACTCTCCTGTTTGGTTAAATATTTCTATACATTTCGAGGAGAAGGGGTCGCCTTTGCGGGATGACTCCTTCTTTTTGTGACATACGCTATTGTGAAATATGCCATAAAGAAAAGCTATTTCACGGAAAGGTTTCGGTATTTTACTAATAACATGCCCGGAAATATAATAAGAGTATCAACAAATAAGGAGAGGGTAAGATGAATGTTCAAGCCAACATGCAATGGGATACGGGAAAACAGTCCAAGCGCCAGAAGCAGATAGCGGCAGATTCGTTTGTCAAGGGAAAAATCTTTCAGCCTTCTGATGCGAAAAGTCTGCTGGAGGCCGTGATTCGTCCGGGAGACATCGTAGCCATTGAGGGGGACAACCAGAAGCAGGCGGTGGAGCTTTCCAGGGCGCTGGCCGCCGTGGATCCCAAACAGGTATATGACCTGCACATCGTGATGTCCTGCCCGCAGATGGAGGAGCATCTGGATATTTTTGAAAAGGGGATTGCCAAGGTTCTGGATTATTCCTATTCCGGAAACGCGGCAAAGAGAATTCCGGAAATGCTCCGCGCGGGGACGCTGCAGATCGGTGCGATCCATACCTATCTGGAATTGTTTGCGCGGATGTTTACGGATCTGATTCCCAATGTCTGTCTCTGCGTGGCGGAGGAAGCCGATCATGAGGGAAATCTGTATACCGGCAACAATACGGAAGAGACGCCGACGATTATCGAGGCAACCGCATTTAAGGACGGAATCGTGATTGTCCAGGTAAACCGGATTGTGGACAAGGTTACGAGAGTGGATATCCCCGGACAGTGGGTGGATTTCGTGATGCAGTCAGAGGAGCCGTGCTC
The DNA here is from genome assembly GCA_021202655.1 of Clostridiales bacterium. GTDB lineage: Bacteria > Bacillota > Clostridia > Lachnospirales > Lachnospiraceae > Brotaphodocola. The sequence continues at coordinate 41,776 of JAJQCO010000003.1, forward strand.
CATTGAGCCGATTATGACCCGCGATCCGAAGTATATCAAGGACGTCCATGTCTTACAGGGAATGATGGCGATCAAGGGCGTGTATGCCCGTCATCTGGTGACCTGTATGAACCACGGCATCGGATTTAACACGGCGGCTATTGAGCTGCTGCTCCCCACCTACGGAGAGGAGCTGGGGCTGAAGGGAAAGATCTGTCGCAACTGGGTATCCAACCCGATCCCGGCCATGATCCCGGCTATTGAGAGCGGATGGGTAAAGAGCGTGGTTGCGTTCGGCAGCGAGCTGGGTATGGAAGATTATGTGGCTGCCAGACCGGACGTATTTTTCACTGGAATCGACGGAAGCCTTCGCTCCAACCGCTGTTACGCACAGATGGCCGGACTCTACAGCATCGACATGTTTACCGGTTCCACGCTGCAGATGGATCGCGATGGAAATTCCTCTACGGTGACAAAGGATCGTATCACCGGATTTGGCGGAGCGCCCAATATGGGAAGCAACCCGCTGGGACGGAGACATTCTTCCTCGTCATGGGAGTCCATGCGTCTGGACAGAGAGAATCCGGTATCCAGAGGAAGAAAGCTGGTGACCCAGATCGTCCGCACGACGACAAAAGCAGGCCCGACCTTTGTGGACGAACTGGATGCGGTGGAAGTAGGAAGAGTGGCCGGTTTCCCGGAGGCGCCGGTTATGATCTACGGAGACGATGTGACGCACCTGATTACGGAAGTGGGCCTCGGTTATGTCTATATGGGCAGGGATCAGAAGGAACGGAGAGAGATCATTGCCGCGGTGGCGGGGGATACGCCGGTCGGACATACGATCACCGATAAGAGAATCCGCGAGCTGCGGGCAGAAGGAAAGGTGATGTTCCCGGAGGATCTGGGCATCGACCGCTCCGAGGCGACGCGCGAACGGCTGGCTGCCAAAAACATGAAGGAGATCACCGAATGGTCTCATGGCCTTTATAAAGCCCCGGCAAAATTTAAGGACTGGTAAACAGCCGCAGGAAGACAGACTTCCTGAAAGAAAACGAACGTGAAAAATAAGAAAATAAATCAAAGGAAAGGAAAAGAAAGGAGTTCAATCATGGAAAACAAGGAACTGAATTACGAAGGTTATATGGACGATATGATCGCGCGCGCCCGCGTCGCACAGGCTGTCGCCAGACATTATGATCAGGAGCGTGTGGACGAGCTGTGCGAGGCTGTGTCCTTTGCGGCGATCAACGACGAATTTCGCAAGACAGCGGCACAGATGCTCGTAGACGAGGCTCATATGGGCAGATTCGAGGATAAGTTTGCGAAAATCCGCAGCAAGGCGATGGGCGTTTATCGTGACATGAAGGGCGAAAAATCCGTCGGAATCATTGAGACAAACGTCGAAAAGAATCTGGTCACCTACATTAAGCCGATGGGAGTTGTGGGAGCGATCCTGCCGGTGACCAACGGCGAGGCGACGCCGATTGTAAAATCCCTCTGGGCATTGAAGAGCCGCAACGCGATCATCTTCTCCCCGGGCCGGGCTGGAAAGAACACCGCCATGTATGTTGTGAATTACATCCGTAAGGTATTAAAGCGGTTTGACGCGCCGGAGGATCTGGTGCAGTGCATTGAGCCGGATTACGTGGGAAGAGAAGCGGCCGGCTTCATGATGAAAAAGTGCGATTTTATCGTGGCGACAGGCGGAAGCGGCCTTGTCCGTTCCGCTTATTCATCCGGGACGCCGACCATCGGTGTGGGAGCCGGAAACGCGACCACCTATATTGATTCGACCGCAGACCTTGCGGACGCCGCGCGCAAAATCCGCATTTCACAGACCTTCGATTACTCGACCAGCTGTTCTTCGGAGAACAATGCCGTTGTGGATGAGACTGTCTATGATGCGTTCCTGGATGCCTGCCGTGCAGAAGGCGCGGTTGTGATTCACAATGGAACTCCGGAAAAGGAGCGCCTGTTAAAGACCCTGTGGCCGGAGTGGCCGGAGAATCATAAGATCAGCCGTTCCGTGACGGCCCGGAATATTTCGGTTTTCTTAAAGAGCGCCGGAATTGAAGCGCCGGAGAATGCGACGTTTGCAATCGTCGAAGAGGAAGACGGTCTGGGAGAGGGATATCCGTTCACCGGCGAGAAGCTGAGCCCGATCCTGACGGTTGTGAAGGCAAAGAATTTCGAGGATGGCCTTGACAAGATTGAGAAGATCCTGGAATATTCCGGAAGCGGACACAGCTGCGGTATTCATACAAAGGACGATAAAAAGATTGACATCATTGCGGAGCGTATGAATGTGGCCCGTGTTCTGGTCAATCAGCCGCAGGCATTGGGCAATGCCGGAGCCTTCTTTAACGGCCTTCCCATCACCATGTCTCTCGGCTGCGCAACCTGGGGCGGCAACAGCACCTGCCGCAACGTCACCTGGAGAGATATTACAAACACTACGACCGTATCCCGCCCGGTGGAGGAGATTGTGCCGAAGGAAGAGGAGCTTTATTCTGAAAAGATCAGAAACACTAAGTTTTAAGAAAACCAGGAGGCCGGATGGGATAAAAGTTTACCTGTCTGTGCCGAAAGCTGAACAGTCGTGAATGATTTTGACTTCTCACTGTCAAACAGGTATTTCCGCACATTCCTGTCTGAACAGTGGGAAGTTTTTTGTTCATAAATTTTTCAGTAAGTTTAAAAAAATATCAGTCAAAAAAAGCGATTTGTGTGGTATGATGAAAACGGGTCTTCGTTTTAGTAATCCGGCGTTATGCGAACGCCGGAAAGCTACATAAGAAAAAGGAGGATATTATGAGTCGTCTGGAATTATTCACTCCAAGCGCCGGCCAGCTGATTGTGGAAGGACTCTACAAAAATCTGGAGCAGCGCATTGTCGCCAGTCCGCCGGGGCTCTGCCCGGTCGACATCACGCGGGCGTTTATCGAGCTCTGTCACGCGCAGACCTGCGGGAAGTGCGTGCCCTGCCGTGTCGGCCTTCTTCAGCTCAAGCATATGCTGACGGACGTCCTGAATGGGACGGCGTCTCCGGACTGCATCGACCGAATCGAGGAAACCGCGTATTCCATCATGCAGACAGCGGACTGTGCCATTGGACAGGAGGCTGCCGGGATGGTGTGGCGGGTAAGCCGCATCTGCCGGGATGATTTCGAAAGTCACATTCGCAGTAAGAGATGCACATGCACCACGTCCCAGCCGGTCCCGTGCGTGACTCTTTGCCCGGCGCATGTGGATGTGCCCGGTTATATTGCCCTTGTGCGGGAAGGGCGATATGCGGACGCCATCCGGTTGATTCGCAAGGACAATCCGTTTCCGTGTACCTGCGGCTTTATCTGCGAGCATCCCTGCGAGGCGCGCTGCCGCCGCAACATGGTCGATACCTCGGTCAATATCCGTGGACTTAAGCGTGTGGCCGCCGATCTGGCCGGGAAGGTCGCTCCCCCGCCCTGCGGCCCGTCGACCGGCAAGAAGATCGCCGTCGTGGGCGGCGGTCCGTCCGGACTTTCCTCCGATTATTATCAGCAGCTGATTGGGCATCAGGTAACCGTCTATGAGATGCTGCCGAAGCTTGGCGGCATGCTGCGCTATGGAATTCCGAATTACCGTCTCCCCAAGGATCGGCTGGAGGAGGATATTGATGCGATTCTCGAAACCGGCGTCGAGGTCTGTTATCACGTCAAGGTCGGCGTCGACGTGAAGCTGGACGACCTGCGCAGCCAGTATGACGCAGTCCTGATTACGGTGGGCGCCTCCACGGACAAAAAGCTCCATCTGGACGGCGAGGACGCGCCGGGCGTCATGTCCGCGGTCGGTTTCCTCAGAGATATTTCCCTGGGAAATATTCCTGACCTTTCCGGCCAGGAGGTTGCGGTCGTGGGCGGCGGCAACGTCTCCATGGATGCGGTGCGCAGCGCGATCCGGCTTGGCGCGAAGAAGGTCAGCATTGTTTACCGGCGTCGCGTGGCAGATATGACGGCTCTGCCGGCGGAGGTCGAGGCGGCAGAGGCAGAGGGCGTAGAGCTTCTGACTCTTCTGGCGCCGACTGCGATCGAGCTCGGCGAGGACGGCCATGTGTGCGGCCTGCGGGTCACTCCGCAGATGATCAGCACCGTGCGCGGCGGCCGCGCTTCGGTTCACGCGAGCGGCGAGCCGGATCGGATCATTCCGTGCCAGACGCTGATTGTCGCCATCGGTCAGAATATTGAGACCAGGCACTACGAGGAATCCGGCATTCCAGTTTCCCACGGTAAGATCGTCACCCTGCCGAACGGGGGCTTCGAGGGTATTCCCGGCGTATTTGCAGGCGGGGACTGCGCCTCCGGACCGGCGACGGTGATTCGGGCGGTTGCGGCAGCCAAGGTGACGGCGGCCAACATCGACGAGTATCTGGGCTTTCATCATGACATCACCTGCGATGTTGAGATTCCGCTTCCGAAGGTAAGCGACCATGTTCCCTGTGGCCGCGTAGAGCTGCCGGAGCGGGAGGCTTATGTGCGCAAATGTGATTTTGAAGCGGTGGAGAACTGTATGGGAGAGAGCGAGATTGCCCAGGAATCCGGGCGTTGTCTTCGTTGCGACCATTTTGGCTATGGAATATTCCGGGGAGGACGTGAAAAGATATGGTAAATCTGACAATTGACAACCAGCCTGTGTCTGTGAAGGAGGGTACGGCGATTATCGAGGCGGCCGCTTCCGTCGGTATCCATATTCCGCGTCTCTGCTACTGGAAGGATCTCAATGAGATCGCGGCCTGCCGTGTCTGTGTCGTGGAAATTGAGGGGAAGGAGCAGCTGGTTACCGCCTGCAACAATTATGTGGAGGAGGGCATGGTGGTTTACACCAACAGTCCGAGAGCGCGCCAGGGGCGTCGGCTGAATGTGCAGCTGATTTTGTCCCAGCACGATTGTAAATGCGCGACCTGCGTGCGCAGCGGAGACTGTTCGCTTCAGAAGCTCTCGAATGACCTGAATATTCAGGATAACTGCTTTGAGGAGCGCCTGGAGCATCAGGAGTGGGATCGAACCTTCCCGTTGATCCGCGATTCCCAGAAGTGTATCAAGTGTATGCGCTGCGTCCAGGTCTGCGACAAGATCCAGGGCTTAAATATCTGGGATCTGGAGGGAACCGGCGCGCGCACGACCATTCATGTATCCGGCGGCCGCACGATCCGGGAGGCGGACTGTTCCCTCTGCGGGCAGTGCGTGACTCATTGTCCGACCGGCGCCCTTCGCGAGCGGGACGACACGGAAAAGCTGTGGCGCGCGCTGGCGGATCCGACAAAGACGGTGGTCGTTCAGGTTGCCCCTGCCGTCCGCGCCGCCTGGGGAGAGGGACTTGGCCTGACGCGCGAGGAGGCGACCATTGGCAAGATTTTTGACGCCCTGAAAAAAATGGGGGCGGATTATGTGTTTGACACGGTGTTTTCCGCGGATCTGACGATCATGGAGGAGGCGAATGAGCTTCTGCAGCGCATGGCGTCCGGAAATCTGAACGGGAAACCGATGTTTACCTCCTGCTGTCCGGGCTGGGTTCGCTTTGTCAAAGCGGAATTCCCTGAGTTTGTCCCGCAGCTTTCTACGGCAAAATCGCCCATGCAGATGTTTGGCTCGGTGATGAAAAGCTATTTTGCGCAGACCATCGGAAAGCGGGCAGAGGATATTTTCTCTGTTGCGGTCATGCCCTGCATGGCAAAGAAGGGAGAAGCCTGGATGGAGCTTTATTATGAGGAGTATGCCGGTCATGACACGGATTGAGTCATTACGACCCGTGAGCTGGTGCGCATGATCCGGGGCTCCAGCATCGTGCCGTCTCTTCTGAAGGACGTGGAGCCGGATCAGATTTTCCGCGAGGCGTCCGGCGCCGGTGTGATCTTTGGCGCGACGGGCGGCGTTATGGAGGCGGCGCTGCGCACGGCCTATTATAAGATCATGGGGCGAGACTGTTCTCCGGACGCCTTTATGGCGGTGCGCGCTTCTTCGCAGGCGACCAGCGTGACGGAGGCTTCTTTTGAGCTGAACGGAAACACTCTGCGCATTGCCGCGGTCAGCGGCCTTGCGAATACCCGCGCTCTGCTCGAGGATATCCGGTATGGACGGAAGCAGTATGATTTTGTGGAGGTGATGGCCTGTCCCGGAGGCTGCGTAGGCGGCGGGGGCCAGCCGCAGCGGGACGGCTGCGAGATGGCGTTTGAGAGGGGAAAGAATCTCTATTTCCTGGACAGCCGGTCGCGTATCCGCCACTCGCATCACAATCCGGACATCCAGAAGCTCTATGAAAATTTCTTCGAGGAACCCTTAAGTCACAGAGCTCATCAGCTGCTGCACACGGATCACAATGCCTGGGAGATGCCGCAGGGGCCGGTGCGCGACCGAAACGGCCTTGTGGTGAATCCGAACGCAAAGCTGTACAGATGATGTGTTCCGTTGCATGTCATACCTATGCCACGCGTTGCGTGGCATGGGCCATGCGGCCGCTCTCCGGATCCGGACTTGCTTTTTTATCGGCGATGGATTACAATCAACTACAAATAAAGGTAGAAGGATAAGGGATTCACGCATGAATAAACAGGCATTGAAACTGACAACCGGCGCGATGGCCACGGCGATCTTCGGCGCGTTGATGCTTTTTAACCGGCAGACGGGCGCCATGTTTGAGGATCTGCTGATCTTTTTGTATCCGATTCCCATGGTATCCTACGCGGCCATGTATGGATTCCGGGGCGGCGCGCCTGTGCTGATCGCGATGTCGCTCATGTCATTTCTGTTTGGAAATCTCACGTCGATCTTTTATGCGGTGACGCAGGCCGGGATCGGACTGATCTTCGGCGGATGTCTGTATCACAAGGTCGATGCGACGAAGATTATGTTTACGGTGATGGCGCTGTCGGCGGTCGTGAGTCTTTTGAATATTGTCGTGGTGGGATTTCTGTTCGGCATCCGTCTGGATCAGGAAGTGGCCGAGATGCGGACGATGATGATAGAGATTTTTGAGCAGGCAGGGACTACCGTGCCGGAGGGCATTCTGACGACGGGGTATCTGAAGCAGATGATCGTGATCTCCATCACTGTTTTCGGGATGCTTCAGGGCTTCGTGGTGTATGAGGTCAGCCTGATGATCCTCCGCAGACTGCGCTTCCCCGTACAGAAGCCGAAGTCGATTTTCCTGTATTACCCGCCGAAGTGGTCTGGCTATCTTGCGCTTCTGGCCTTTGTCTCGTATGGTCTGCGGGCGGCCAATCCGGTGGCCAATGAGACCGTGCAGAACATGATCCTGATGGTCGGTATTCTGGGATATATTTATCTGATCTGCTTCGGTTTTATCGGCATGATGCTGCTTTTGAGAGTTCATTTCCGGATGCGCGTGGCAGGCGTGATCCTGTCGATTCTGGGGATTTTTATCTTCCCGTATCTGGAGATGCTTCTGGGAGTGATTTATATAGTAAGCTCGTATCATCGGCGCCTGGTTCAGGCGCTCCAGGATATGCAGGACAAAAATGGGGCTGTCGTGTGACAGCCCTGTCGTATATGTGATGCCGGGATACGATTTTTCTGTCCCGGCGCCTTTTTACATGGCGTAAGAAAATATTATGGTTCCATCAGGAGAGAGCCTTCCGTGTCAAAGAAATAGACATCCGCAACGTCATCTCTGGGAAGAATGCGGCACGCATGGCAGGAATCATTGATCGAGGCGGAGACCTTCTGATAGATGTGATCCTGCTGGGTCGTGCTGTAGCTTTCCCACAGGGAGGCGTTCATATAGACATAGTAGCTGTCATTCTCCTTCCACACGATTTCCTGCACGTCATTCCTGGACTCCGCAATGTCGCGGATGCTGGACTGAAATGCGTACTGGTTGATTTCCGGACGGGTCATGGTGCGGAAGCTTAAGGCCGACAGGACGATCAGGAAACCGGCTAACAGCGCCACAGCCAGTCCGAGGATCAGCGTGGCCGTGCGGCGGTAAAAGCGGTGCAGGCCGTTTCGGAAGCTGAAATTCTCCGCAAGCTTGATGGGAGTCAGATCCGGGTTGGCTTCGGCATAATTTCGATAAGCGTGAGTGACGCGGGAATCTCCTGGCATATTTCTCCCCTCCTTTGGTGGCAGGCTTTATGGCATTGTCCGGCAGAACACGGTTTAGATTCACAGAAAATTCATGGTTTCTGTCTTAATCTTAGCATATATGCATGAAAAAGTAAAGAAAACCGAAAGAAAATTGTAAAAGTTCACAATTTGAAAAAGCTATCTTTTTCGGAAAATAGGAAGCTGCAAATACTGTCGCAACAGAGACTTGCCAAGATTCCCATTTTCCGTTATACTGCTTTTGAATGTCGAAAGGACAAATGACAACAGGTAAGAGGAGATTAAATGATATGAAAATTGTGTGTCTGGATATGGAGGGTGTGCTGGTGCCGGAGATCTGGATTGCGTTCTCTGAGGCAAGCGGGATTCCGGAGCTTCGGCGGACGACTCGCGACGAGCCGGATTATGATAAACTGATGAGATGGCGTCTGGGGATCTTGAAGGAGCATGGTCTTGGACTGAAGGAGATCCAGAAGACGATCGCGACGATTGACCCGTTCCTGGGTGCGCGCGAGTTCCTGGATGAGCTTCGCACGATGACGCAGGTGATCGTCATCAGCGATACCTTTACGCAGTTTGCGAAGCCGCTCATGGAAAAGCTGGGCTGGCCGACGCTTTTCTGCAATTCCCTGGAGGTGGCGGATGACGGAGAGATCACGGGTTTCCGGATGCGCACCGCAAATTCCAAGCTGTCGACGGTGAAGGCGCTCCAGTCTATCGGTTTTGAGACGATTTCCGGCGGGGACAGCTACAATGACCTGGGAATGATCCGCGCGGGCGAGTATGGATTTTTGTTCCGGACGACCGATCAGATTAAGGCGGACAATCCGGATCTTCCGGTATTTGATGAGTTTGACGAGCTTCTGGCGGCTCTTAAACAGGAGCTTTAGGAGCGCTGAGCCGGACCTGAAAAACAACGGAGATGTACCAGGCGTGGGGCCGGGAAAAACAGGTTGACAAATCACAGGGGATGGCGTACAATACGCCTTAAGGAACTGGTTTCATAGTTTACATACCAGATTAGTAGGAATTGCGCGTCGCAGCTGTGACAGGCAGGGAATCGCAGGCGCAGGCTTACCTGCGGTTTTGCATATGCGGAAAGGACATGAGATGGCGGAAGAGGACGTGATCATTCAGCTGAAACATATGGGCAAGGAGTTTCGGACTTCGGGAGGCCCGGTGGTGGCGCTGGATGATATCAATCTGGATATTTACAGAGGAGAGATATTCGGTATCATCGGGCTGTCGGGCGCAGGCAAGAGTACCCTGGTGCGATGCATCAATCTCCTGGAGACGCAGAACTCCGGCGAGGTGATTTTTGAGGGGGAGATTCTGGCGGTGATGCTGGAGGCAAGACAGCGCAGGGCGAGACAGTCGATGGGCATGATTTTTCAGCAGTTCAACCTGCTGGCCCAGAGAAATGTGCTGCGCAATATCTGCTTCCCGATGGAGATTGCGGGCATACCCAGGGCGCAGGCGCGCGCGCGGGCCATGGAGCTTTTGCAGCTGGTAGGGCTTGAAGACCGGGCGAAGGCATACCCGGCGCAGCTTTCCGGCGGACAGAAGCAGCGGGTGGCGATCGCGCGGGCAGTCGCGACGAACCCGAAGGTGCTGCTCTGCGATGAGGCAACGAGCGCCCTTGACCCGAATACGACCAAGTCGATTCTGGAGCTGTTAAAACAGATCAACCGGGATCTCGGGATCACAGTGATTGTGATCACCCATGAGATGGCGGTGATCGAGGCGATCTGTGACCGGGTGGCGATCATTGACCACAGCCATATCGCGGAGGTCGGGAGGGTGACGGATATTTTCTCGGAGCCGAAGTCCAAAATCGGGCGGCAGCTGATCCTCGGAGACGCGGCGGAGCAGGCCAGGTTTGACCGCTCGAGGAAGATCCGGATCACGTTTGACGGCCGGTCTTCGGTGGAGCCGATTGTTGCCAATACGGTTCTCGCGACGAAGGTGCCGATCAATATTCTTTATGCGGCGACGAGAGACATTGGCGGGACGGCACACGGACAGATGATCATCCAGCTGCCGGAGGATGAGGGGGACGCCGGTCGAGCGCTCACTTATCTGAGATCGGCGAAGGTTCCCTTTGAGGAGGTTAGAGATGGTGATTTTTAGCGCGAAGATTATAAACCTGATTCTGGAGGGAATCGGCGAGACGCTGAATATGGTGATTCTCTCTGCCATCATTTCGTATCTGATCGGGATCCCGCTGGGGATCCTTCTGGTGGTAACGAACCGGGACGGGATCCGGCCGGCGCCGGCCTTTGAGCAGGCGCTGGGCGTTGTGATCAATCTGCTCCGCTCGATTCCGTTTCTGATTCTGCTTATCATGGTTATGCCGGTGACGAGGCTGATCGTCGGGACGACGCTGGGCTGGAAGGCGGTTGTTCCGCCCCTGGTTTTCTCCGCGGCTCCGTATATCGCGCGGATGGTGGAATCCTCCTTAAAGGAAGTGGACGCGGGCGTGATCGAGGCGGCCAAATCCATGGGAGCCTCGACGTTTCAGATTATCTGGAAGGTTCTGCTTCCGGAGTCGCTGCCCTCGCTTCTGATCGGCGCGGCGATTTCGACGACGACGATCCTCGGCTATTCGGCCATGGCAGGGGCCGTGGGCGGAGGCGGCCTGGGTGGAATCGCCATCAATTACGGCTATTATCGTTATCAGACCGATATGATGTTTCTGACGGTGGCAGTGCTTGTCCTGATCGTTCAGATCATCCAGATGATCGGGATGCGGCTGGCGCGGTTCTGTGATAAGCGGATCCGGTAAAAGGGGAACGTAACCGTCCGGCGTCAAGGCTCCGGATGGTTATAGTATATAGAAAAGAGGAGGAACTATTATGAAGAAGAACATTGGCTTTGCAGCGGCAGCGCTTCTCGCGGCGGTTGCGCTGACGGCATGCTCCGGCAGCAGCACGACAGAGACGACGGCGGCAGCGACTGAGGCGGCGGAAACCGAAGCGGCCGGGGAGGCTGAGGCAGCGGAGACGGAAGCAGAAGAGACAGAAGCGGCAGAGGATAGCGGAGAGCTGGTGGAGATTACCGTCGGCGCGAGCCCGGCGCCTCACGCTGAGATCCTGGAGGCGATTGCCCCGGTTCTGGAGGAAAAGGGCTATCAGCTGAATATTGTCGAATATACAGATTATGTGCAGCCGAATCTTGCTCTGGATACCGGAGATCTGGATGCGAATTATTTCCAGCATTCTCCCTACCTCCTGCAGTTTAACGAGGAGAACGGCACCAAGCTGGTGAGCGCGGGCACGATTCATTATGAGCCGTTTGGCATTTACGCCGGAAAGACGGCTTCTCTGGAGGAGCTTCCGGATGGCGCGCAGGTCGCCGTTCCGAATGATGCGACCAACGAGGCGCGGGCGCTGCTTCTTCTGGAGGCGCAGGGTCTGATCACCCTGACGGACGGGGTTGGCCTGAACGCGACCAGGACGGATGTGGTTGAGAATCCGAAAAACATTGAGCTGATTGAAGTTGAGGCGGCGCAGGTGCCGCGTTCTCTGCAGGATGTGGATATCGCTGTCATCAACGGCAACTACGCCATCGACGCGGGCTTGAAGGTTTCGGACGCTCTGGCGGTAGAGGCTTCCGATTCCGAGGCGGCGACGACCTATGGCAATGTGGTCGCCGTGCAGGAAGGCCATGAGAATGATGAGGCGATCGTCGCGCTGGTGGAGGCACTGACCAGCGAGACCGCGCGGGAGTTCATCGAGAGCACCTATGAGGGAGCCGTTGTCCCGATGTTCTAACCGAAGAGACGCCTGAAATACAATTTCTGAATCCATTCAGACAGAATGCGCATAAGATATACCAGGGGAAAGACCGGGGGTATCGAATGCGCATTTTTGATATGAAGCGGAAGGAAGTCATCAATATCTGCGACTGCAGACGGCTGGGATATGTCGGAGATGTGCAGTTTGATCCTGCGACCGGCTGTATCACGCATCTGATCGTGCCCGGGCCGGGATGCCTGTGCGGAATTTTTGGACGGGAAAAGGAATGGGTGATTCCCTTTTGCGACGTCAAGCAGATTGGCGAGGATATTTTGCTGGTTGAGCTACCCAAACCGGAGGAATTCGAAAACCCGTGCGGGCTTTAAGAGCCGGGACTTTCATGCTTTAAACGGGAAAACAGGCTTGCATATATCCGGGTTTCAGGGTATAATTTCACGTGATAGCAGGTCAAAGAGCGGTGAATCGTATGCGGATATACCGATTCCGAAACTTTGAGATCTGTCAGAAAAGAGGACAACCGAGGGAGGTGGGTGCGGTGAAATGCCCATATTGCAGCGCGGCGGATACGAAGGTGATCGACTCCAGACCGGCCGACGATAACAGCTCGATCCGGCGGAGGAGACAGTGCGAGTCCTGCGGCCGCCGTTTTACGACATATGAGAAGCTTGAGACGATGCCGCTTATGGTGATCAAGAAGGATCGCTCCAGGGAGATGTTTGACCGCGCCAAGCTGGAGGCCGGGATTGTGCGCTCCTGTCACAAGCGTCCGGTATCCACCGAACAGATTGGCGCGATTGCGGATGAGATCGAGAACCGGATTTATGGGATGGAGCAGAGAGAGATTCCCACGTCGGAGATCGGTGAGATTGTGATGGAGCGCTTGAAATCACTCGATGAGGTGGCGTATGTGCGTTTCGCGTCCGTATACCGCGAGTTCAAGGATGTCAACACCTTTATGGAGGAGCTGGGCAAGCTTCTGAAGGAAAGATAAGAGAAAGGGATGCGCGTAGCTTGATACTGGAACGCTTTTATCCGAAGGAGTGGCTGGACAGCGCTTATGAGATCGACTGGGCGCAGTGGTATGAGAAGGGAATCCGGGGCGTTATTTTTGATATTGATAATACCCTGGTCATGCATGGAGCGCCTGCCGACGATCGGGCGATTACCCTGTTTGCTAAGCTTCATGACATGGGGATGAAGACCTGCCTGTTATCCAACAACAAAAAAAACCGCGTGGCAGGCTTTGCCAGGCAGGTAGATTCTTTGTATATATACAAGGCGGACAAGCCGTCGGTGAAAAATTACCGGAGGGCGATGGAACAGATGGGAACGGATTCCCGCACGACGCTTTTTGTGGGGGATCAGCTGTTTACCGACGTGTACGGAGCCAACCGAGCCGAGATCGATGCGATTCTGGTGAAACCGATCAATCCGAGAGAGGAAATCCAGATTGTGCTGAAGCGCCGTCTGGAGGCAGTGGTATTATTTTTTTACAAAAAGAGAGCATGAGGTCAGAGAGCAATGAAGGATAATGTGATACTGATTGGATTTATGGGAGCCGGCAAAACCAGCGTGAGCAAGGCGCTTGCAAAGCTGGAGCAGATGCCGCTCATTGATACCGATGAGCAGATCGAAGCCGAAGTCGGGATGGCGACGTCCAGGATTTTCGAAACCTACGGAGAGGAATACTTCCGGCAGACGGAGACCTCAATACTGGAGAAGCTGATCCGTGAGACGGACCATTCGGTCATTTCCGTCGGAGGCGGCCTCCCGGTGAGAGAGATCAACCGGAAGCTGATGCGGGAGCTGGGAACGGTGGTCTTTCTGAACGTGAAGGCAGAGACCGTGTTAAAGCGCCTGGAGGGGGATACCACCAGGCCGATGCTCTATGCGGATGACAAAGAGAAGCGCGTCAACGACCTGATGGCTTTCCGCAATCCGCTGTATCGGGAGGCGGCTCAGGTGGTGATCGACACGGATGAAAAGAGCGTGGAGCAGATTGCCAGGGAGGTGGCAGAGCTCGCCGTCCGCCGGTGAGCGGCGGCTTTATCTGTGATCCGGCACAGACAAAGCCGGGTGAGATCGTTATATATTCTGGTGAAGACAGGTCAGGATTTCCCGCAGGTCAGAGACGTTGATCTGGCCGGGGGCAGAGGCTTTTCCGACGGCGCCGAAGGTCAGGGCGGATCCAAAGACCTCGCCGCAGAGGCGGCTGATCAGGCCGGCGCCTGACATGGACATGGTGATGATCGGCCGGTTCGCGTGTTCCTCAGACATCTCGCGGGTCGCTTCCAGGAGCGTCAGGACGTCTTTTTTGCTCTGTGGCATGACGGCAATCTTCGGGAGGTCGGCGCCCAGCTCCTGCATTTTGATCAGGCGGCGGATCAGCTCATCCTTGTCCGGAGTTTTGCCAAAATCATGGTTGGAGACGACGACCCGGACGCCGGAGTTGTGGGCTGCGGAGATGATATCGGTCACCACCGCGTCGCCGGTGAAGCCCTCCACGTCGATCAGATCGACCTGGCCGCTTTCAGCGGCCATTTTATTTAACGCCGCGTAAGTATTTGTGTCAATATTTTTTTCGCCGCCCTCCTTTAAGGTGCGGAACGTGAACAGAAGAGGAGTGTTCCCCAGGGCTACCCTCAGATGTATTAGGACGTCCTTTACCTGTTCAAAGTCAGACGCGCCGTCAAACCAGTCGGCGCGCCATTCGACGACATCCGGCTTTACAGCCTGCAGCGCTGCGGCGGCAGCCAGGATTTCTTCCTTTGTCTGTCCGACGATGGGGACGCAGATTTTGGGGATTCCCTCGCCGATTTTTATTCCTCGTATTTCTACGCAGTGATTCATAGTCTTTTCCCTTTCTTCTGGCGCTTTCGTTTTTATTCATCATTATATATCAGAAGAGCTTCTTTGACAATTCTTTTGATAATGCGAAAAAAACAGTTGAAAATCGTCTGTATTTATTATAAAATAAGATAGATTGTGAGCGAGTATACAAATTCAAGGAGGAACATCACAGATGATTTCAGCAGGTGATTTTAGAAACGGTATTACTCTGGATATTGACGGGTCAGTGT
>JAJQCO010000015.1:0-591 GCA_021202655.1 Clostridiales bacterium
CTCTGGGATTCCATCGGACATATGGATCTGATGAATGATCTTGAAGAGGCGTTTGACATCCGCATCGACACCCAGGATGTCCTGGATTTCACCTCCTACGAGAAGGGAAAAGAGGTGCTGGGGCGGTATGGAATCACCATCGGATAAGGATCGTTTCCGCATCGTCGACCCGGTGACAGACAGCAACTGCTATGGGATTCTGCGGGGCGACCGATGTCTGGTCATTGATCCCAATGATTACAGCCAGCTAAAGCCGCTGTTGCAAAAATGGGGCGTCCGTTCCCCGCTTGTCCTGCTGACGCACGAGCACTGCGACCACATCGGCGCCCTGAACGCGCTGCGGGATGAGTTTACCCCGCTCGTCGTCGCCAGCCGCGCCTGCGGGGAGGGCATGCAGAGCATGAAGGAAAACATGTCGCGGATGATGGAAATGTTCCTCTACTACAAGAGCAAATGCACCCGCCTTGTCTCCTACGAGCCCTTCTCCTGCCGCCCGGCCGACGTCCTGTTTTCCGAAGAGCTCTCCTTTCCCTTTGGCGGCGGCCGCGTGTGGATGAAGTCGCTGCCTGGGCACACGCACGGAAGCAGCGT
>JAJQCO010000015.1:601-17371 GCA_021202655.1 Clostridiales bacterium
TCATTTCCTTTGAGGACGAGCTGTTTGTCGGCGATTATCTGCTGCCCGGGGAAGAGGTGCAGACCAGACTTCCGGGCGGAAGCCTGGAGGAATATGAAACCTTCGCCCGACCGTGGCTTCGGAACATCCCGGATGGGACATGGATCAATCCGGGCCACGGAGAGCGATTTCAGATGTCCGGGGAGGTGAGACAGTTCCATGACCTATGACGATCTTCTGGCCTTTGGCCCCTATGATCTGGGGCAGGAAGAAAAGGACCGGATCTACCGCGAGCTTCTTGGCGAGCTCACAGACCACCACAGAACACACTGTGCCGTCTATGACCGGGTCTGCGGGCTCCTGGGCGACGAAAGCGGGACAGAACGCGCCGTCGAGGCCGTTCCCATGGTTCCGGTGTCCCTGTTTAAAACGCTCCCCTTATGCAGCGTGCCGGAGGACGAAATCTTCAAAACCATGACCTCCTCCGGGACGACCGGGCAGCAGCCCTCCCGCATCTTCCTGGACCGGCAGACGGCGGCATGGCAGCAGCGAACGCTCGAGCGCATCGTCAGCAGCTTCATCGGGCCTAAACGGATCCCGATGCTGATTATCGACTCGCCCAACGTGCTGCGCGACCGCAGGCTGTTCTCCGCCAGAGGAGCAGGGATTCTCGGGTTTTCCATCTTCGGGACAAGGAGGCGCTATGCGCTGAATGACCAGATGGAGCTCGACTTTGCGTCGATCGAGCAGTTTATCCGGGACGCGGACGGCGGCCCGGCGCTCATCTTCGGCTTTACCTACATGATATGGAAATATTTCTGTCAGGCCCTGCGGGAGGCTGGACGGACTCTGCCTCTTGACCGGGGAATCCTGATCCACGGGGGCGGATGGAAAAAGCTGCAGAACGAGGCCGTCTCCACGGAGGAATTTCGCCGGGGTCTTCATGAAACCTGCGGCCTCACCGTCGTGCGGGATTATTACGGCATGGCCGAGCAGACCGGCTGCATCTACATGGAGTGTGAATGCGGGCATCTGCACGTCAGCAGCTACTCCGAGATCCTGATCCGGAGGATGGAGGATTTCTCCTGCTGCGAAAACGGCACGGAGGGCGTGATCCAGGTTCTGACGCCGATGGCACGCTCCTACCCGGGACATTCCATCCTCACCGAGGATAAGGGAGTCATCCTGGGCATCGACGACTGCCCGTGCGGCAGAAAAGGAAAATATTTTAAAATCACAGGCCGGATTCCGAAGGCTGAGGTCAGGGGGTGCAGCGATACCTATGAAGGATGACAGCAGAATACAGCTTCTGGCCGGTTCAATGGAGCTGGAAGCGGCTCCCATGGAGCCATTCTCAGACGAGGTCATCGCGTTCCTCGCCGCGCTCTCCGGACGTATCCGCAGGCTTCCCAGACCGGAGGCCGGCGAAGAGCTGCGGGCGCTCGGCTTCTGGCTCAGACAGGCGCATCTGACCGATCTGAAGGAGCAGTATAACCGGACCCGTTCCCTGGGGCTGGGAATCGCTTTTCATATCGCTCCCTCCAACGTCCCTCTGATGTTTCTCTACAGCTGCGCCATTGGATTGCTTGCCGGAAACTCCTGCCGCGTGCGGGTCTCCGGGCGGAGAACAGAGGAATGCGAAAGGGTCTGCGGTCTGATCGAAGAGCTGCTTTCCGAGACGCCATACACGGATATGAAAAAGCGAATCTGCATCCTCTCCTATGACCGAAGCTTTAGCGATCTCACGGAGCGTTTCAGCAGGGAATGTGACGCGCGAATCATCTGGGGCGGCGACCGGACGGTAGAAGAGATCCGGAAGATTCCTCTTCGCAGCTCAGCCTGCGAAGTAGCCTTTCCCGACCGGACGTCCATCGCGGTGCTCGACGCCGGGGCAGTCCTGGCGCTCGACGAGGACGCGTGCAAAAACCTGGCGAACCGCTTCTACAACGACACCTACGCGATGGATCAGAACGCCTGCTCCTGCCCGAGAATCGTCTTCTGGGCGGAGTCGGACGAGGAAACCGGCCATCGTGCCTCTGAGCGCTTCTGGAAGGCCGTGGCAGCGTCCGCAGAGCGCTACGCGCTCTCCGAAATCAAGGTGAGCCGCAAATACGGCGCCCTCTGGGAATACGCGGGAACCGACGCAAAAATCCGGCACATCCGGCGCTTCAAAAACCGGCTGTATGTACTGGAAGCTTCTGACCTCGCAGAGGGAATCGCCGAGCGGCCGATGCAGTTCGGAAGCTTTCTCGAATACCATATGAAGGACAAAAACGACTGGATCCGCGCCGTGACGGAAAAGATGCAGACCCTGACCTATTTCGGCCTCTGCGAAGAGGATCTGCGAACAGAGGTCTGCCGCCGCAGGCTTCGCGGCGTCCACCGCATCGTGCCGATCGGACAGGCGCTCTTCATGGATCTGACCTGGGACGGAAAGGATCTGATTCAGAGCCTGTCGCGCACGATCGGATAAGCCCAGAGAAAGGAGGATTCCTGTGAATTTTTATGAAATCAACCCGCAGTACCGGGATCGGCTGATGCTGGCGGAAGAAAGCGGACGAAGGGTTACATACGGAGATTTCGCGACCTTTTACCAGGGCGCGAAGGAAAGACTGGAAAAGGGCAGACTCTTGTTTCTGTTCTGTGAGAATTCCATCGGCGCCGTGTTTGTCTATCTGACCTGCTTAAACCGCGGAATCGTCCCGGCCCTGTTAGACAAAAACCTCGATCCCGCGCTCGCCAGAGCGCTCATTCACACCTATCGCCCGGAATACCTGGCCATGCCGGAGCCTATGGAACCGGAATCTCTTCTTTCCGGAACGGATACCCCTTTCACACAGGAGGATCTCTCCTCTGGCTGCTTCGGATACCGCCTGTACCGATCGGACGAGACTGCGCCGGAAGCGCTTCACCCGGATCTGGCGCTTCTCCTGACGACCTCCGGCAGCACCGGCAGCCCGAAGCTTGTGCGGCAGAGCAGGAAAAACATCGCCGCCAACGCCGCGTCCATCGCCAGCTATCTGGAGCTGGACGCCGGCGAACGGCCGATCACCTCGCTCCCCATGCCATACACCTACGGCCTGTCTGTCATAAACAGCCATCTTCTCGTGGGAGCAGCCATCCTGCTCACCCGGCGCACCCTGTTTGACCGCGAATTCTGGAGCTTCTTCCGCGCGGAGGGCGCCACCTCCATCAGCGGCGTCCCCTACACCTATGAAATGATGAGACGGCTCTCCTTCTTCGACATGGATCTGCCGACCCTGCGCACCATGACGCAGGCGGGCGGAAAGCTTTCGCCGAAGCTGCACCGGGAATTCGCAGAATTCGCAGAGCGGAGCCATCGCCGCTTCATCGTCATGTACGGACAGACCGAGGCGACCGCGCGGATGGGCTATCTTCCGCCCGGGGACGCCCTCCGCAAATGCGGCAGCATGGGAATCGCCATCCCGGGCGGGCGCTTCCGGCTGATGGAGGACGAGCAAACAGAGATCACTGAGGCAGACGTCGTCGGAGAGCTGGTCTACGAGGGCGACAATGTCACGATGGGATATGCCACCACGCGGGCAGACTTATCAAAGGGCGATGAGCGGGGCGGCGTCCTGTTCACCGGAGACATGGCCAGGCGGGACGCGGACGGATATTATTACATCACCGGACGCAAAAAACGCTTCCTGAAAATGTTCGGAAAACGGGTCAACATGGACGAGATCGAACAGATGGTAAAGCAGCAGTACGACGGGATGGACGTCGCCTGCACCGGCGAGGATGACCACATGCGCATCTACCTCACGGGGGCGGACGAGACCGTCTGCGGACAGGTCCTGACCTGGATCACAGAAAAGACCGGCCTGCACCCGACCGGCGTGCGGGTGCTGCCGATCGACGCGATTCCCAAAAACAGCTCCGGGAAAACCATTTACATGGATCTCCCGAAGGAATGAATAGAGGAAAAGAAATGGAGGAAAGAAAAATGGAATTTATGTTATATGAAAGCAGCAATCACATCGCCGTGATCACAGTCAACCGGCCAAGAGCGCTGAACGCCTTCAACTCGCAGATGCTTGACGAACTGACGTCGGCGTTAAAGCAGGCCGAGGAGGATAAGGACATCCGCTGCGTCATCCTCACGGCCGCGGGCGAGCGGGCCTTCACAGCCGGCGGCGACATCAAGGAAGAGGTGCAGTTAAACCCGGCGGAAGCCGCCGCCTTCTCCGAGCGCGGAAAGAAATGCATTCTCTCGATCTTCCACCACAGAGTCCCGGTCATCAGCGCCGTCCGCGGCTACGCGCTGGGCGGCGGAATGGAGATCATCCTCGCCAGCGACATTACCGTCGCCGCCACCGACGCGAAGATCGGCATCCCCACCATCCGCCTGGGCGGCATCCCCGGATGGGGCAGCACGGTGCTTCTCCCGAGAACGGTCGGCGCATCGCGGGCCAAGGAGCTTCTGTATTCCGGGCGCAGCCTGGACGCAGAGGAGGCGCTGCGCCTGGGCGTCGTCGAATTTGTCACTGAGCCGGAGAAGCTGATGGAGACCGCGCAGAAGCTGGCCGCGGAAATCGCAGACATGGCGCCGGTCGCCGTCGAGAGCATGAAGAAATCCATCAACGGCTCCATAAGCACCGGCTTAGACGAATGCTTAAAGACCGAGACGGATCTGTTCGCCGCCTGCTTCGCGACGGCGGATCACCTGGAGGCAACCACCGCCTTCCTTGAGAAGCGTCCTCACGGCGAATATCACGGAAACTGATCTCCCCAAAATCCGGGGCTTGCGATAAAGGAGGCTGCAGACGGCAGCCCCCCCTCTTCGCATACGATACCACTGAAAAAGGCAGGTTCCCATGTTAAGGAGCCTGCCTTTTCTGATTCTTGTTATCTGATCCATCACCCCTGATAGATCTGCTCGTTTGCATCCTTTTCCAGGAGCCATGTATGCTCCTCGTCGTCAATCCTCGTCTTAAGCCAGGGATCGCCGTCCAGATGGCGGATCCCCCAGGCGTAGCACATCGCATAGCCGGGCGCAGCCGTCTGGGAATGAAAGCCGTGATTGATCACCGCGCAGCCGTTCTGGCCGGTCTGATAAACCTCCCCGTTGGCAAAGCCTGCGCCGAATCCCTGCGGACGGTCGAAGCGATAGAAATACACCTCCGGCTGAGGATGATGGTGCGGCGGATAAGAAGACCATTTTCCCGGATAATTTAAGACCTCGCCCAGCACCATATTGGAAAACGGCGCGTTGTCATAATCAAAGAAGGTCTTGATCTCCCGCTGCATGCAGCCCAAAAGCTCTCCGTGATTTCCGGCATGCTGTGTCTGCACATCCTGAGGCGTATAGAGGATCGCCTCGTAATCCTTCTCATTGACCGTCGCCTGCAGGTACAGCTCGCTGTGCGCCCTGGCGGTCAGTGTGATCTTTGTCTTTCTGGGAGCCAGCAGGCAGTAAGCCTCATGGTGGAAGCTGTCCGGACGGTCTGCCTCCACGGTTCTTCCGTTCCACTCATAGGTGACCTGACCCTCAAACAGGAGAATCGCAACCTCCTTCTCGCTGTCCTCATAGGTATAGGTATCTCCAGCCTCCATAATCAGAAGACCGACATCCATCTGCGTCCCCATATCATCCGTCCCGGCGTCAATATAGGAATTATAGCCCCGGACAAGCCGGTCATTTTTGCTGAAATATGACACGTGACATCCTTCCTTTCCTGACCACTATGCTAAGCCTGGCCTGTGCCTGGCAGCAGCATAGTCATCCTTTCCTTCCTCCGATAGTCCTGCCCCATCCCGGACATATCAGCCGCCGAGGTAGGCCTTCTTTACGTCCTCATTGATCAGCAGATTGGCCGCCGTATCCTTCAGAACGATCTCGCCATTCTCAATGACATATCCGCGGTTTGCAACCTTTAAGGCTGCGTTGGAGTTCTGCTCGATCAGAAGGACCGGCATGCCGTCCGCGTTGATTCGCTTGATCGTGGAAAAGATTTCCTGGATGACGAGAGGCGCCAGACCCAGGGACGGCTCGTCCATCATCAGGATCTTCGGCTTCTGCATCAGCGCACGGCCAACCGCCAGCATCTGCTGCTCGCCTCCGGAAAGAGTGCTGGCCCGCTGACTCTCGCGCTCTAAAAGGCGCGGAAACAGATCGAAGACATATTCGTAATCCGCTTTCAGGCCATCCTTATCCTTACGGAGATAGGCGCCCATGTCCAGATTCTCCCGCACGGTCAGATTTCCAAATACATGACGACCCTCCAGACACTGAGCCAGACCCATGGCCGCGATAGAGTGGCCCTTCATCTGGTCGATGCGCTGTCCCATAAAGCGAACCTCTCCGCTGGTAATTCTTCCCAGCAGACCGGACAGGGAGCGCAGCGTAGTCGTCTTACCGGCGCCGTTTGCACCGATCAGGGTAACGATCTCGCCGTCCTCCACGTCCAGGCTGATTCCCTTCAACGCGTGAATCTCCCCATAGTGGAAATGCAGGTCCTTGACTTCCAGAATTTTAGACATCCAGACCACCTCCCAAATAAGCTTCTACAACCACGGGATCCTTCTGAATCTCATCCGGAGTACCGTAACCAATGCGCTTGCCAAAGCTGATGACACAGATCTGATGCGTCACGTTCATCACCAGCTTCATATCATGCTCCACCAGGAGCACGGTAATTCCTCGATCCGCGATCTTGCGAACCGTCTGCTGCAGTTCTTCCTTCTCGGCGCCGTTCATACCGGCAGCCGGCTCGTCCAGAAGCAGAAGCTTCGGATCCGCGGCCAGCGCACGGGAGATCTCCAGACGGCGCTGTTCGCCGTAGGAAAGATTGGACGCGCGATAATCGACCTTGTCGCCCAGATCCATGAATTCGAGGATTTCCCGGCATTTTTCACGAACCGCCATCTCCTCTTTCCTCTGCTTTCCCGTGCGGAAAATCGAGGCAGCCAGGCCGGAGCTCGTGCGGCTGTGGCAGCCGACCATGACATTCTCCAGAACCGTCATGCTCTTAAACAGGTTAATATTCTGATAGGTACGGGCGATTCCTCTGGCGGCGACCCAATACGCGGGTCTGCCCTGAATCTCCTCTCCGTCGAAAATCACCTTGCCGGAGGTGGGCTTATAGACGCCGCCGACCATATTAAACAGTGTCGGCTTGCCTGCGCCGTTCGGGCCGATGAGTCCGAAAATCGCTCCCTTCGGAATCTGGAAATTGACGCTGTTGACGGCGACCAGACCGCCAAAACGGATGGTCAGATCCTGAACCTCCAGCATGATATCCTTCTTCTCAGACATGTTCATCCCCCTCTCTCGCCTTTCGGAAACGCTTTGCGATCGCCGCACGGACATTCGTATACAGACCCACGGTTCCATTCGGAAGCAGGAACAGCACGATCAGGATCAGCACCGCGTAAATCAGCGTCTGATAGGCAGCAAACTGCTGCAGAAGCTCCTGCATGGCCAGGATCGCCGTAGCGCCGATCATCGGTCCGACGATCGTCGCGATGCCGCCGAAGAGCAGCATGGTCATAAACATGTTGGACTGATCCTTGGTAAAGGTATCCGGGCTGATGAAACCGACCAGATGCGTATACAGGGCCCCGGCCAGTCCGGCCAGAAACGCGGAAATCGCAAAAGCCATAATCTTATACTTCGCCACATTGATGCCCATGCCGGCCGCCGCGGCCGGATTCTCACGGACGGCGATAAAGGCACGACCGATCCGGGAATTGATGATATTATTCTTCATTATGATCGTCGCGATCACCAGCACCAGCACCAGCCAGAAATATCTCTGATATCCGCTTAAGGTAAAGCCAAAGATGCTGATCTTGGGGATGCTGCCGATGCCGGACGGGCCGCCGGTCATCGAGTTGCTGTTGACGAAGGTATATACCATCTGGCCAAAGGCAATCGTCAGAAGCGAGAGGAAATGCTTGACCAGACGGGAAGCCGGGAAGGCCACGATGATACCGAAGATCATCGCCAGGATGGCTCCCAGGAAAATCGTCACGATAGCGGGAATTCCCATGTTCTTCGAGAGCAGCGCGGAGGTATAGGCGCCGATCGCGTAGAAGCCTGCCTGACCGAAGCTGACCTGACCGGTATAGCCGAACAGCAGATCCAGGCCGGTGACGGCGATGGTATAGATACAGATGAAATCCAGCACCATGGAGAGATATCTCGTCTGGAGCATGTAGGCGGCGGCGCAGGCCAGGATCAGAACGCCGATGACCGTCGCGCGATTGTTCCGAAAGAAGCCGGAGAGAGTATTCTGATTCTTTTCCATAACTTCCTCCTTACTCCATAACCTGTTCGTTGAACAGGCCATTGGGCATAAATATCATCACCAGGATCAGGATGCCGAAGGCAATGAAATCCTTATACAACGAAGAAACAAAGTAAACGGAGAACGCTTCCACAAAGCCCAGGAAGATACCGCCGACGATGGCGCCGTACATGTTGCCGTAGCCGCCGGCCACCGAGGCTGCGAACGCCTTCTGGCCGATCAGGGCTCCCATCGCCGTATATACGCCGTAGCTGGGTCCCAGGATAACGCCGGCGACGCCGGCCAGCATGGAGGCCAGGCCCCACGCGGTTCCCTTCGTCAGGGGAACGTTGATTCCCAGCGCCTCGGCCGCCGTCTCATCCTGCGCAGCCGCCCGCATGGAGGTGCCGAATTTCGTGTGCTGCATGAAAAAGTGAAGAAGCAGCATGAAGAAAATTCCTACCGCCTGCTCTTGAAGACGATCCGCCTGGTCGTTGTTTGCTATAATGGAGATGGATAAATCCAGGATGGCCTGGAACTGCATGACATTGGAGCCCCAGGCAAACATGGCACCGTTTTGCAAGATCATGGAAATGGCGATCGTACAAAGAATGACATAAACCTGGGCCGCGCCCTTGGCAAGAAGAGATGTGACCAGGATACGTTCGATTAAAAACCCAAGGGTAAACATGATAATCATAACCAGCGCAAGGGAAAGACCGAAGGGAAGCCCCATATATTTATAGAAGGTCATGCCCAGGAAGGCGCCGATCATGATCATATCGCCCTGTGCAAGAGTCATCAGGCCGGAGGCCTTGTAAATCAGGCCATAACCCATACCGACCAGACCATAGACGCTGCCCTGCATCAGTGCGCCGACAATCAAGGTGAGCATAAGCGGTGTACTCCTTTCTTAACATAAATGATGGATGGAAATGAAGAGAGAGGAACCTGCGCAAGGCGCCGTCCCTCTCTGCAGGAAATCATATTACAAATGTTTCGCGCCGCGGCTTAGGGCCGCACAGGGCGAAGCTTCTGTTATTTACTGATTCGCCAGCCAGGTCTCAAACAACACGTTCTT
The DNA here is from genome assembly GCA_021202655.1 of Clostridiales bacterium. Lineage (GTDB taxonomy): Bacteria > Bacillota > Clostridia > Lachnospirales > Lachnospiraceae > Brotaphodocola. Next base: position 9,917 of record JAJQCO010000015.1, read on the forward strand.
GCCGCCGTCCACGATGAAGCTGCGTGCCGAAGCCACGCCCTCGCCAGACTCGTCAGAGAAATCGTAGGTACCGGCAATACCCTCATAATCGGTGATGTTGATAAAGGCCTCGCGCAGGGACTCCGGATTGGTGTAATCCTCCGCGTTGCGCAGAGCCGTCGCGATCAGCCAGGCCGAATCATATCCGCGATAGACCACGTCAGACAGCGGAAGCACCCCATAAATAGAGACATAAGTCTCAAGGAATGATTTCTCGATGTCGGTCGCTGCTTCCTCTACCGAAGACGGAATGATTGCGCCAGAACCAAAGATTACGCCGTTGGCTGCGTCGCCCGCCACATTGATGATATCCGGCACGCCCAGAGCCTCCGGTCCATAGATGTAGCCGTCAAAACCAGAAGACCGCAGCTGCTTGATTACCAGAGCGGAATCTGCCGTCGTGCCATAGAGGACGACACTGTCTGCACCGGAGGCAAGAACCTTCGCGATCTGGCCGGTGAAGTCGGTGTCAGTGGGCTGATACTGCTCTTCGCAGACGATCTCAAACTTGTCTCCCATCAGCTCCTTGGTGGAAGCGACGCCGGACACACCGTTCTCACTGGCGATGGAAACGATGGCGACCTTCTCCGCACCCATGTCAGACATGGCCGCGACAAAGGCTGCGTTCGGCAGAGCCGCGCTGGCCGTTCCACGGAACATGTAAGAATAACCTGCGTTGCAGTACGCCGTGCTGGTGCCCGCGCCTACCTGGATGACCTTAGCCTCCTCTGTGATATCAACGGTAGCCAGAATATCCGGGGAAAGGTTCGATGCGCAGATTCCCAGAACATGGTCAACCTCAACCATACGGGTTACGGCCTTAACCGCGCCCTCCGGGCTGGACTTATCATCGTAGACCACCAGCTCCAGGGTCTTGCCGTTGATGCCGCCGCTCTCGTTGACCTCCTGGACGGCGATCTGAGCGCCCTTCTGCAGCATATCGCCGGCGATGGCGTTCGTTCCGGTGATGGTTCCGTAAAGGCCGATCAGGACAGTATCCTCATCGCTTCCGCCAGAGGAAGCCGCGGCCTCCGTAGCCTCTGCCGTATCCCCGCTGTCCGCGGCCTGAGCGGCCGTCGTGTCAGAGCTTCCCGAGCTCGAGCTTGAGCTGGATCCACAGGCGGCGAGGGAAACGGCGCAGCCGAGTGCCAAAAGTACCGATAATGCTTTTTTCATAATTTCTTCTTCTCCTTTTCTTTTTTTCTCGCTGTTTTGCTGTGCTTCTTTCGCCCTTCAGCAAAATCACTTTGTGTTGATGGTCAAATTATACGCAATTTTCTTCTATTTGGATATGCAAAATCATCAGCGATTTTTGACAATATTTTCTGTTCTTTGGCATTTTGTGACACATTGTTTGGGTTTTTGAAAAAATATTTAGATCGCGTTGACAGGTTGTGTCATTTTCAGTATAATTTTTGTGGCTGATTTATCACATACCGTTTTATCGTGACAACCGCATTATGATAGGAAGGGGGAGACGAGATGAGCAAAGAACCAAATAGCAGAAAACGCTTCTCCTGGAATCTGTTATCCAAGCTGATCTGTCTGCTGCTGTGCATGACCGTGATCCCTCTGGCTGTCTTCGGCACGCTCCTGTTTGCCATCCAGCAGAAAATTTCTACCTCCTACGTCAAACGCTCCATGGAGGTTTCCGTACAGCAGGCCGCCGCCAGTCTTTCCCGCGAGCTTTCTAATATACAAAGCCTGGCAAGCCTGTTTTATCTGGATTCGGAGCTTATATCCGCGCTGGAGCAGGATGAGGTTGACGCGGAGCAGCTTTTGTCCATGAGCACGAAATACACCGCCGCCCTGAATCAGCTGAACGTAAAGGTCTACTTTCTTGACCGAAACGGCGTCTGCTACGGCCAGTCAAGCGCTCTGCCGGACGCCCTGACAGAAGAGATCTCCGCACAGATCGACCCGATCTCCTCCAATATCCGGTGGTTCGCCTCCGGCGACCTGGAATACGCGGATTCCAGCCGTCCTTTCTTTTATATTGCCCGACCGATGCATGACGAGGAGCACCGCCTGATCGGCCTTCTGATCCTCTCCCTGCCGGAAAGCGAGCTGTGGAAGCTCTGCTCCGGTCTCACAGGCGACGAACAAAACGCCTACATCCTGGACCGCTCCGGCCATCTGCTGCTCACGGTCGACAATCAGGCGCTGGATTATGTGCCTGATTCCGAAGACTGCGCGCTCTATTCTGGAACCTTCCTGGAATCGGACCCGGATGAGCCCCAGCTCGTCTCCTACTATACCGTCAACGTCAGCGCCTCGACCTGGACGCTGGTCTTTTCCAGCTCCTGGCACGCGCTGATGGCGCCCTACCTCCACAGCAATCTGTTATTTTGCAGTCTGCTGCTCATCTATTTCATCGCCGCCGTTTTCCTGTCTCTGGCGCTCTCGAGGCGTTTTGTCGCGCCGATCCGGCAGCTGCAAAGCAACATCCAGCTCGCCAAGGCCGGCGACCTGGACACCCTGGTTCCCGTCGCCTCGAGCGATGAAATCGGGCAGCTCTCGGAGCAGTACAACGAGCTGCTGCGGGAGATCAAGCTCCTGATCGCCCAGCAGATGAAGGATCAGCAGGCGCGTCACGAGGCGGAGATGCAGGCTCTGCAGGCTCAGATTAACCCGCACTTCATTTACAACACCCTGGCCTCGATCCGTTTTCTGATCTTCGCAAAGCAGAACGAAAAGGCTGACCGGGCCATGATCAAGCTGATCGATATCCTTCGCGGCATGTTCTCCAATCCTCATTACCTGTCCACTGTGGGCCGGGAATTAAAGCTTCTGGAGGACTATATCTACCTGCAGGAGATCTCCTTCAGTCAGTCTCTCCAGGTCACCTTCGACGTGGACGACGACGTACGAAACTGCCCCCTCTGCAAGCTGACCCTGCAGCCCATTGTAGAAAATTCCTTTATTCACGGCTTCGCTCCCTCCCAGAAGCTCTGCATCCTGGAGATCGCCGCCAGGGCCGAGGAGGACTGTGTTCATATTACTCTGCGCGACAACGGGGTCGGCTTTGTGCCGGTCGACGGTTTCCCGCCCAAAAATCCGCCCCGGGAATGGTCCCGGCAGAATGGGCTGGGGCTTGGCAACGTCCGGAAGCGCATCCGCCAGGCCTTTGGCAAGCCCTATGACCTGTATTTTGAAAGCGAGCCCGACCAGGGCACGACCGCGCACCTGATCATTCCCAAAACTCCGGGGAAAGGAGATGTTCTGACTTATGACAGTTCTGATCGCAGATGACAACCTTCTGATCCGCAACTGGTTAAAGATTATGCTGCGCCAGCTGGAGGGCGACCGTCTTGAAATTCTGGAGGCCTCCGACGGCGATGAAGCCTTTTCGCTCTGCCAAAAACAGCATGTGGATCTGGTGATCGCCGACATCCGCATGCCCGGCATGGACGGAATCTCGCTGATCCGCGCGCTGCAGGAGAAAAGCCCGGCTACGCAGACCGCCGTGCTCAGCTCCTACGACGATTTTTCCTATGTGCGCGAGGCGCTCCGCTGCGGCGCGCTGGACTACATTCCCAAGGCGCAGATGCAGCAGGACGACATCGTTTCCCTGTTAAAAAAAGCCCGGGAGCGCATCCATCTCTCCCAGGGCTCCACAAGCCAGCTGTCCCAATATGCCCAGAGCATCCGTGAGGCCGCGGAAGCGTTTCGGCATTTCCAGCAGACCGGAGACGAAGACGCTCCCGGTCTTCTCAACGCCTGCGGACTTGCCGGAGACAGCCGGGATCTCTCGCTGACCCTTATGTACATCCGCAGATCCTCCGCACAGGCCGGAGAGGAGACGGCAGCCTCTGTCTGCTGCCATGTCCTGCGGGAGCTGGAACTGGACGGCATCGCCATCCCGATCGAAGATTCTCTCTACCTGCTGATCTTTGCCGTCCCCGGAGATCTTGCCGTCTCTCTGGAGGAGCTGCACACGCGGCTGCTCTCCTCATTAAAGCAAAGCCTGGAAACCTCGCAGGAGGGAGAGCTGGAGAAAAATGTCAGCGCCGCCTTTCCGCCCTCGGAATCCCTGACCGGCAAGCTGCGCCTGCTCCGCAATCTTCTGGATTTTCAGGTCTATTACGACTGCGCCGCCCTGCCGCCCGCCGACGGCTCTGACCAGAAGGCCGGCAGCCGGTTTTTCGAGCGCTTCCAGAGTCAGCTCTCCCACAATCATCCGGAGCCGGCCTGTCAGCTGCTGCAGGAATACATCCTTGAATGCCACAATCGCCGGGAGATGCCCCACCGCATCCGCCGGACCATGACCGCCGCCTGCCATATCATGCTGACTGCGATTCCGGAAAGCGGACAAAAATCCGACGCCTTCCACCAGCTTGAACGGCTCTCTCAGAACATCGGCAGCCTCCACACCTCCGATCAGATGACGCGGGCGATCCACCGCTGCTGCGACATCTGCTGCGACCTCGCCGGAAGCGAAAAAAAGTATTCGCCCTCCATCCGGCAGGCGATGGACTACTGCGGCGTCCACTACGCGGAAAAGGTCAGCCTGGAAGCGGTCGCCGCTTACGTCCATCTGAACCGCACCTATTTCAGCCACCTGTTCCACAAGGAAACCGGCACGCCCTTCCGGGATTATCTGGAGCAGATCCGGATCCAGAATGCCTGCCGCCTGCTTTCCGGCTCTGCGCTTTCCATGTCCGAAATCGCCGAGCAGGTGGGCTTTGCCAACCAGAACTATTTCACCAAGGTATTTAAAAACACAATGGGCGTTACGCCCAGTCAGTATCGTAACGCCCAATAATAACCTTTTATTTAGCGATTGTTCCCTTTCTTGCGGGCAATCGCTTTTTTCGCCGCCGCCACGATGTCCGCCGCCAGAAGATGATATTCCTCCATCAGGAACTCCCTGGGGCCTACCTGGCCGAAGCGCTCCTGTATCCCCACGCGCTCCAGCGGAACCGGACATTCCTTTGCCAGCACATTCGCAACCGCCGAGCCGAGTCCGCAGGACGCCTGATGATTTTCCGCCGTCACGATGCACCCGGTCTCTGCCGCCGCCTTTCGCACCAGCTCCTCGTCTAACGGCTTCCATGTGTGCATATCAATCACCGTCGCGGATATCCCTTCCGCGTCGAGCTGCTCTTCTGCCTTCAAAGCCTCGTCCAGCATAATGCCGGAGGCAATGATCGTCACATCGTTTCCTGTTTTCAGCGTGACGCCCTTCCCAATCTCAAATTCGGAATCATCCCCGTAAATGGTCTGGAATTCCTTTCGGATCAGCCGCATATAGCTCAGGCCCTGCACGTCCGCCAGCTTTTCTGTCAGCGACTTCGTCTGCACGTAATCGCAGGAATCAATGACCACAGCGTCCGGCGCCGTCATATAAAGCGCGGCATCCTCAAAGGGCATGTGCGTCGCCCCGTTAAAGGCGGCTGTCACACCAGGATCAGAGCCTATGATATGCACCGGTAGCTTCGAATATCCGGCGGACAAAAACGCCTGGTCAAAGCAGCGTCGGGAGGCAAAGCATCCAAACGAATGAACAAAGGCGATCATGCCGGTCGCGGCCATCCCCGCCGCCACGCCTACCGCGTTCTGCTCCGCGATGCCCGCGTTAAAGGTTCGCTCCGGAAATGCCTTCAGAAGCTTTCCGGCATTGATGCAGCCCATCAGGTCACAGTCGATGTGTACGATATTCTTATGTGCCTCCATCAGCCCCATCATCGCGGCGATGTAGCCGTCGCGGTTCCCGCGGGCATCTGTCTTATGTGTCGCAAGTAATGTGTATGCCATCTCAGATCCCCCTCTCACGCGCTGTCACGGCTTCCAGCCTGGCTTCGGCTGCCGCAATCGCTTCCGTCCACTCCGCCTCGGTGGGCTGTGAGGAATGTGCCCCGGTGGGCTCGGCAAAGGTGGCTCCCTTGCCCTTGCAGGTATGTAAGACGATACAGGTGGGCTTTCCCTTCACGGTATACGCTTCCATCACCGCATCGTAAATCTGCTCTACCTCATTCCCGTCCGCGACATCCATGACGTTCCATCCGAAGGCGTCAAATTTCGCGCCGATTCCCTTTGCGTGGCTCATGACCTCCTCGCAGGTTCCGTCCAGCTGGCGCTTGTTGTCGTCGACCAGGCAGATCAGATGATCCAGTCCGTAATGCGCCGCAAACTGCGCCGCCTCCCAGACCTGGCCCTCGTCCGCCTCGCCGTCTCCGATCACAACAAACACATGGCTGTCGCGCCCCTGCACCTTATTTCCCAGCGCCGCGCCCGCCGCCTCGCTCATCCCCTGCCCCAGGGAACCCGTCGTCAGATCCACGCCGGGCGTCATCCTCCGGTCTGTGTGGGACGGGAATCTGGTATGCGGCTGGTTCAGCGTATAAGCCTCCTCAATCGGATAGTAGCCCTTAAGTCCCAGAGTCGCGTACATCACCGGCCCGCCATGTCCCTTGGAGAGGACAAACCAGTCCCGGTCCTCCCACCGGGGATTCGCCGGGTCGATCCTCATCACCTCTCCGTAAAGCACCGCCATCGCGTCTGCCAGGGACATCGACCCGCCCACATGGCCGAAACCGCGGGAATGAATCACCTTCAGGGTTTCTACCCGGATCTGTTCCGCCAGGATCCGAAGCTCCTTCATTCTCTCTGATTTATCCACAAATATGCCTCGCTTTCCTCCGTGTATTCCTATGCGTTCACGCCGCTTTTCACCGCGCGCAGAATCTCCGGATCCTTGCAGTCTGCCTCAAACAGCTCCATTCTCCTGCCTGCAAACGCGGCCTTCACCATCTCCCTCACATCCGCGTCATCGCTTGTCAGGATATCCTTCAGATCGGTATGAGACACGCGCTTTAACTGATTTAAGAGCGCCGCGTTCTTCTTCTCGGAGGCCGCCGCATGCTCCGGATAACCGCCGCCCGGCTCCTTCACGAACAGCTTTTCAAAAACATATTCCAGGTTCACCTCCGCGCCCCAGCCCCAGCCCTTGGCAAAGGGAAGCGCGATACAGTTTCCTGCGTTCACCTGGGTAAACAGATAGGAATCGGACGGATCCACCACCAGTCCGCAGCACACGCCCGGCATGGCGTTGGCCGCCAGCATCGCTCCCTCGCCGGTGCCGCATCCCGTCACCACAAAATCAGCCGCACCCGAATTCAAAAGTGTGCTGATCAGAATCGCATTCTGATTGTAGGTCTGCCGGTTGTCCTCCATATTCAGCTGCCCGTAATTCACAACCGTGTGCCCATTGGCCTCCGCCACCTTTTTCAGCGTCTGAAACACGATCTCATTGCGCTCGCTTGTGCTCCACTCCATTACCAATGCAATCTTCATTTTCCTGACCTCTCTTTCTTTTCTGAACCGTCCTTCGTGTCGGACTCTGATTTCATATCATACATGACAACACCTGCCGGTAACTGTGTCCTATGTATGATGTGTAAAATTATATTCCTT
>JAJQCO010000135.1 GCA_021202655.1 Clostridiales bacterium
CCCTATATCACGGCATCTGTCCAGACATGGTCGGTAGCAAATCACGAGACGTTTATTCTTGGTACGAATGAATATTTTCTCCTGGCAGATGACCGCGGCTGTTATGATGATTCCCGGTCTGGGCGGGTGTATACAAAAGAAGAAATATTAGAAAAAGTGATATTTGCGACTTGATGGAGTTAAGGTTAATGAGCAGCAACGCCGCAGAAGGGGAGAAGTAATGCTTCTCCCCTTAGTTTGGCTTATCTGGAGCCGTATCTTTCGCAATCTGGTCAATGCGGCGCTCAAAATTCACCCATTTTCCTGCATCCGTGATATTCTTCTCTTCTGCTTCTGATATGTTCTTTTCTTCTTTCCGTACTGTTTCTGCCGGGAAAGCTTCCGGTTCTGTCTCTGTATCCTGTATGACTTCGGATGCCATAATCTGATACAGCATATTTGGTTTTACCGCGTAGGCGCCTGCGGCAAGGAAGGCGCACATAAAAAGTGCCAAGATCATTTTTCTCATTTTCTGTTCCTCCATTCAGCATGCCATGCCAAGGCCAGGAGTGCCATTGCAATGACAAAAGTAACAGTATCTACGTTGCGTAATCCGCTCATGGATGGTTCTTCAACCTGTTCCGGATGGACTGCGGCTGCATTGGATACGCTTGCGGTATCAATTTTCTCCGATACAACTTCTTTGGCCAGAGTAACGCTGTCTGCATCGCTCGTGACGTTCATCACCAGGTAACCGTTCTTGTCTGTTATATACGTTTCCCGGAATGTTCCGTTTTCTCCGTAAGCGTTATATCTGGTATTCGGAGATTCCATTTTGATTGAAACGGCTGCACTGTATGGAAGTGTGGCGTCGCCAAGAAAAAAGCGGATATGCTCTTCATCGTGTTCTACTTTTAAATCAACGAGTAAATCATCCTGCAGTACCATGTTGGCAAAATGCCAGTTGACGGAAGCGTATCCGCTCCCGGACAGGAAATTGATATCAAACGGCTCCATATTAAAATAGGTAAACGAAATGGTTTCCCCGCTGATGGTCGTCTGATCGGTTGTCTCTGGAATATTGATATATGCGTTGCGTTCGATATCATCCGAACTGAACAGTTTCAGGGCATTTTCCGCATATTCCGTAATGCCGCCGTAATCATGGCCAGGCAATGCAGCCGTCGGCTCGCCGTCCATTGGGACAGTCACCGGTTTTTTATCTACTTCCTTCGGAAGGAGATAATCTTCTGAAAGTGTCCCGGCGCTTTTAAAATCACTGATATATTCGGTCAGATATCCATCCTCAAGGACGCTTCTTACATCCTCTTCCGATACACTTCCGCCGATCAGCAGAAGATACAGCTTAATCGCCGCCATCCCGTTATCCGTTCCACTGTCAATCTTTTTCTTTAATGTCTGGTAGTAACCGGCAAACTGGCCCTCGGTAAAATACGGCTCTTCTTCATCCCCGTCTTCCCATGACTGCTTCTCTGCTGTCTCCTGTGTTTCCTTTTCCTGTTCAATGACAGTGACGCCGGTCTCAGCGGCAAAAGCAGATGTGTTCGGGACAAACAGGAGTGCCAGGCACAGCCCCGCCAGAATCAGATTCCGTCTCAAATATATCCAGCTCCCTTCGTCTATTAGATCTTTGATGGATCAATCATTTTCTTATGGTTTCGGATCTCGCATAGCAGCATTTTTTCTACATGTTTCTCCAGGATTTCTCTGGAAAGCGCTTCTGTATCAGCCAGGATCATATCGAAGGCCGGCTTATAGCGTAACATTTCTTCTACATAGACATTAAGCCCGGACTGCTCTTCCCCGAATAAATCTCCGGAATGGCGCAGTTCCTTTAAGTCAATCTCTGAGATCCGGAACCCATCCGTAACCCTGCACATAGTGTCAATTCGCGGGTTTTCCTGTGGCGATTTCTGGGAAATTAACAGGCAGTAGGACTGCTTTTCGCTTCTGCCAACACGGCCGCGCAGCTGATGCATCTGTGAAAGGCCGAACCGTTCCGCGTTTTCCAGCACCATCAGTGTGGCATTTGGGACATCCACCCCGACTTCAACCACTGTTGTGGAGACAAGGATCTGAATTTCCCCGTCCCGGAACCGCTTGAGGACATCATCCGTCCGCTCTGATTTCATCTTTCCATCCAGCGTTTCTATGGTGTAACCGGGAAACAGATTCCGATAGAGCTCTGCGGCCTTTTTTGTCGTCATGATCTGGGAGGCTGCTCCCTCATCGTCCAGATCATCATCGAACCCGTCAATTGCCGGGCAGACCACATACACCTGTTCGTTTCGTTTTAAGATATAATCCACACATACCTGCCTGCGGTTGCCATTGTTGTACCGGGTGATGATCGGTTTCCTTCCGGCTGGCATACTGCGGATATTGAAAATCTCCGACTGGTCAGTATAGAGCGCTTTGGCAAGTGTACGGGGAATCGGGGTAGCGGTCATGCTGATGAAGCCGGTGTCTTTCTGCCGTTTTAACAGGAACTGGCGCTGCTCCACGCCGAATTTCTGTTCTTCATCGACTACAATCAGCTTCAGGTCAGCAAAGGAAATTCCTTCCTGCAGCAGGCTGTGTGTGCCGACAGCGATTTTACACGCCCCGTCTGCCAATGCCTGTTTATCCTTTTTCCTGATCTTCGCCCCGGCAAACAGGCGGACATCCAGGCTTCCTTCCGGGAGCATGGCGGTCAGCTTCTGATAATGCTGTTCCGCCAGGATTTTGGTTGGAGCGACCATACAGACCTGGAACCCGTTTTCTGCTGCGGCGATCATGGGAAGGAATGCAGTAATGGTTTTCCCACAGCCGACATCTCCCTGGATCAGGGCATGGATCGGTTCCCCATTCTTCATATGGTAAATTAGGGTATCAACCGCCTGTCCCTGATCTTCAGTTAAGGAAAACGGGAGACTGTTCCGGATGGAATCTGATAGTTCCGTCGTTTCGATACGGAAACTTTCTTTATCCGGCTGATCTGCGTGGGACAGGGTAATTCGCGCAGCCATATAAAAGAGATCATTGAACAGCATCCGGAGCTTCCCTTTCAGAATATCTTCCCGTGTTTCCGGGCGCATGACACTCTGTAATGCTTCATTGATTCCGACGAGTCTGTACTTATCACGCAGAATCTTTGGTACAGTATCCTCCTCTTCTTCTCCCAGTGCTTTTGCGATATAGCTATCTCTGGTCTCATCTTTCATTCCACCAATTTTCGAATAGACCGGGACAATCCCAAAGCTGTGGTCTGTCGCTTCTTCCAGAATTTGCATGCTGACTGAAAAGCCAAAATGCGGGTCATATTTCAGTTTTCCTGACACGAACACGGTGTGCCCGATTAACCAGGTGTAGTAACGGAAGGAATACGGGCGGACAAATGCGAACACACGGACAACCAGTCCGGTCAGACGGTCTTTCACCCGGATGAGCAGATATTTTCCATAGCGAGACTGCATGGCTTTCTCTTCGCAGGAGAGCATCAGGCCGATAATGACCGCATGCCCGTCCACAACTGCCATAGACGCGCCTGTCTCTGTTGAGTTGTCAATATACCGGATTGGCGTCCACCTGCGGATCTGCATCTCGTTTTCGATATGCTTCTCCAGGAACGCGGTCTTATCTCTTGTCTGAATCATCATTGCGAGTACTCTCCTGTTATTGCGCCATGCACTACAAAGGACTTCACATGTCCGGTGGCATAGCAGGTTGATAAAGTTACAATACGCGGCCTGGTTGAGAGGTTGACATTCTTACCGTCTTCATAGACCGATTCTTCCTGGATATCATCGATAAAAGCATCATACTCTTCATTCGTCGTCACATAGCGGTAAAGCGGGCCACCAAGCTTTGTCGTATGGTAAGCGAAAATCCTGTACTTAAAGACTGTATCCTTTGTATAGATATAAAAATACGGGTCGGAGTCGCAGAGGGAGGAATTCTTCAGGAATTTCTTCAATGACCCGAACATCGATCCGTTGTTCATGTTGTGGCCGAAGATCCAGGTATTCCAGCCGCCGAGGTCTTTTTCCGAACTTTTCTCTAAAAAGATGCATCCGGCAAACAGGTTCTTTCCTTCAAATGTCTTATGAAGATATTCTGCATCATCCATGCTCTGTGCGACCGGGTACAGGATATCAAGGGACGGGACGTAGAGGACTCCGACAAAGGAGGAATTGGTTGCAGCAAGACCATCAT
>JAJQCO010000183.1 GCA_021202655.1 Clostridiales bacterium
GTTACCTTTCGCATCTGGCGGCGTGAGAATGGAAAGAAATTTAAAATCATATAGATGATATGTTGTTTTTGTGGTATGATAAAGGATAAATGCTGAAAGAAAAGAGAGGGATTGACATGAAAAATCTATCCGCTGAAGAGGTGAAGAACCCCAGACTGGTGGAAACCATGCAGGAGGTTCTCAAGCATGACAATGCATATACACGCGGCAAGATGGCGGCAGCCCTGATGGAAGCCCGTCTGTTGTCTCCGATTGAGAAGCAGACCGTCCTGATGGAAAAGAGCGGCCCGTCGACGAGAATCCGCTTTGAGAGTATACAGAACACAACGGGCGATAAATATTACATGGGCTTTACCGACCTGGACGAGTATAACAAGTGGAACGAGCAGGCGGATCACAATGAGGCGCTGATCATGACGATGGAGGATTACGGCAATATCCTGATCCGCAACATCAATGATCTGAGAGGATTTGTGATCAACCCGATGGGGGAGAACATCAGCATTTCCAAGGATTTGCTGTTATCTCTGCTGAAGCAGCAGGAAGCACGGCGCAACGCGGCGAAGAAGGGAAACTGACGAAGATGGTGATCGGAGTGACCGGAGGAGTCGGCTCCGGCAAGAGCAGGATTCTTTCCATATTGAAGGAGCAGTATGGAGCGAGGGTGATTCTGGCTGACGAGGTGGCGGCAGATCTGGAACGTCCCGGCCAGCCGGGACTTGTCGGTCTGGTGGAAGCATTTGGCCCGGAGATCCTGACCGCGGACGGAGAACTGGACCGGGCGGCTTTTGCCCGCCGGATTTTTCAGGACGAGGCGGCTCGCCAGCGCGTGAATCAGATCATTCATCCGATGGCCTGGGCGTCGATCGAGAGTATGGTGAGGCCGGATCCGGGCGGGATCAGCGTTGTGGAATCGGCGCTTTTTGACGAAGAAAGCCGGAAGCTCTGCGACCGCCTGGTCTATGTGCATGCCTCGCAGGAGAACCGCATCCGGCGACTGATGGAAAATCGTGGCTATACCAGGGAGAAGTGTATGGATATCATCCGCAGGCAGCGAAGCGAGGAAGAGTATCGGCGGCTGGCGGACGATGTGATTGACAATGACGGGACGCCGGAACAGGCCGGGATTCAGATTGACCGGATGCTCCGGAGCCTTTTGTTGTCATAGCATACGGAAGAAGCTGCCAGTGGCAGATCCTGTAGTTGCCATAGCATACGATAAAACGGCTCGTTGCCGCGGAAGAGAAAGGAGCCTGCTGCCGATGCGGCGCAGGAACGCGAAGAATGAGATTAGTCAGTATAGCCAGCGGGAGCAGTGGAAATTGTACATATGTGGGTTCTGACCGTACGCACATTCTGGTCGACGCTGGGATCAGCAACCGGCGCATCGAGCAGGGGCTGAATGAGATCGGCTTAAAGGGCAGTGAGCTGGACGGAATTATTCTGACTCATGAGCACTCCGATCATGTGAAGGGGCTGGGTGTCCTGGCGCGCAGGCATCATCTGCGCATTTACGGAACGAAGGAGACGCTTTGTGAGGTGGCGGCCATGAAGGGCCTGGGCGAATATCCGAGGGAGCTTCTGACGCCGGTCTCGCCGGATGTGGAATTTACGGTCGGTGATCTTGTGATCCGTCCGTTTTCCATTGACCATGACGCGGCCAATCCGGTGGCATACCGGGTGAGGCACGGCCAAAAGACCGTCGCGGTGGCCACGGATATGGGACATTATGACCAGTATATCATTGATCATCTGCAGGGACTGGATGCGGTGCTTCTGGAGTCAAACCATGACCGGAACATGCTTGAGGCAGGCCCGTACCCCTATTACCTGAAACGCAGAATTATGGGAGACCGCGGGCATCTGTCCAATGAAGCGGCGGGACGTCTGCTGAATGATATTCTGCATGACGGGCTGAAACAGATTTTGCTGGGACATTTAAGCAGGGAAAATAATTATGCGGAGCTGGCCTATGAGACCGTCCGGCTGGAGATTGAACAGGGAGACAGCCCTTACCATTCCGGCGATTTTCCCATTGAGGTGGCCAGGCGGGACGCGATGTCGATGGTTGTGCATGTGTGACGAAAGGGTTTCGCTCTGCCCCTGAAACGGATCAGGCGGCGAGAAAAAAGGAGAGCGGAATGCTCGGATATAGGAAAAGACAGGGAGGCAGGAAGCAGGATGGATAAGATTATTATAACCGTGCTGGGAAAGGATACGGTCGGCATTATCGCGAAGGTATGCACCTATCTGGCGGAAAAGAGCGTCAACATTGAGGATATTTCCCAGACGATCGTACAGGACTATTTTAATATGATGATGATTGCGGATATCAGCCATGCGACGTGTCCGTTTGCGCAGCTGGCGGCGGATCTGGATGCGGTCGGAGAGGAGATCGGAGTCAGGATCAAATGCCAGAAGGAAGAAATTTTTACAAAGATGCACCGGATCTGAAGCGACAGCCTGACAGGGAGGACAGAAAGAATGCTGAATATGTTTGAGGTGATCGAGACCAATAATATGATCGAGCATGAGAAGCTCGACGTGCGGACGATCACGATGGGAATCAGCCTGTTGGACTGCTGCGACAGCGATCTGGGGGCGCTGAATGAGAAAATTTATAAAAAGATTACCGCCTGTGCGAAAAACCTGGTGGCGACCGGCGAAGAGATCGCCGGAGATTTCGGAGTGCCGATCGTGAATAAGCGCATTTCGGTGACGCCGATCGCGCTGGTTGGCGGCTCCTGCTGCAGGACGCCGGAGGATTTTGTGACGATTGCCAGGACGCTTGATGAGGCGGCCAGGCAGGTAGGCGTAAATTTTATCGGCGGATATTCGGCGCTGGTTTCCAAGGGCATGACCAGGGCAGATGAGAATCTGATCCGCTCGATTCCGCAGGCGCTTGCGGCCACTAAGCGGGTATGCAGCTCGGTCAATGTCGGCTCGACCAAGACCGGCCTTAATATGGATGCGGTTCGTCTCATGGGGGACGTGGTGAAGCAGACCGCGGAGGCGACGAGGGAGCAGGATTCTCTGGGATGTGCGAAGCTGGTTGTGTTCTGCAACGCGCCGGATGACAATCCGTTTATGGCGGGCGCCTTCCATGGTGTGACGGAGGCCGATGCGATTATCAATGTCGGCGTCAGCGGCCCGGGCGTCGTGAAGGTGGCGCTCGAGAAGGCGCGGGGAGAGAATTTTGAGGTTCTCTGCGAGACGATCAAGAAGACGGCCTTTAAGATTACCCGGGTGGGACAGCTGGTGGCGCAGGAGGCGTCCAGGCGTCTGGGTGTTCCGTTTGGCATCATCGATCTGTCTTTGGCGCCGACTCCGGCGGTAGGAGACAGTGTGGCTGAGATTCTGGAAGAGATCGGGCTGGAGCGCGTAGGCGCGCCGGGAACTACGGCAGCGCTTGCCATGCTGAATGACCAGGTGAAGAAGGGCGGCGTGATGGCGTCTTCCTATGTGGGCGGGTTAAGCGGCGCGTTTATCCCGGTCAGCGAGGATCAGGGAATGATCGATGCGGTAAACGCGGGCGCGCTGACTCTGGAGAAGCTGGAGGCGATGACCTGTGTCTGCTCGGTTGGGCTGGATATGATCGCCATTCCGGGCGATACGACTCCGGCGACGATCGCGGGGATCATCGCCGATGAGGCGGCGATCGGTATGGTTAACCAGAAGACTACGGCCGTCCGGGTGATTCCCGTCATCGGAAAGACGGTCGGAGATACCGTGGAATTCGGCGGACTGCTCGGCTACGCGCCTGTGATGCCGGTCAATTCGTTTTCCTGCGAGAAATTTGTGAACCGGGGAGGCCGGATCCCGGCGCCGATTCATAGTTTTAGAAATTAAGTGAAGAGGGGTTACCTATGCAGTTGACGATCGCGGACTACACCAGACAGCTGGAGCAGGAGACGGAAAAGATCATCGTCGGCAAGCGCCGTCAGATCGATCTGATCCTGATGACGATTTTTTCGGGCGGGCACGTGCTCTTAAACGACCTTCCCGGGAGCGGCAAGACGACGCTGGTAAAGACGCTGTCCCTGGCGTTGGGCTGCGACTTTAAGCGGCTGCAGTTTACGCCGGATCTGCTGCCGTCTGATATTGGGGGCATGACAGTTTTTAATCAGAACACGACCGATTTTGAGCTGGTGAAGGGACCGGTTCACACCAATATTC
>JAJQCO010000250.1 GCA_021202655.1 Clostridiales bacterium
ATCCGAAAGAATGACACATGCCGCCGCTGCTATTCCAAGGAGAAGGGCAAACATTGCTGTGTTTGAACCACTGTCTCCGGTCTTCGGCAGCGCCGTCAAAGGTTCTGCGTCAGAAGAAGACGCTGTGCTTCCCGGATCGGATATGCCGGAATCACCGGAATCCGAAGTTCCCGACTCGCCGGACGTTACGCCTGGACCGGTCGTAGAACTGGACGTCGTTACCGTACTGCTGGAACCGCCGGAGCTGCTTCCGCCGCCTCCACTGCCGGAACTCTTCCTGTTGTTCGTAAAGGATACCGTAATGACATCGCCGCCTATAATGGTACCTGTCGCGCCATCCGAAGTCGTCGTGTATCGGTTTGCATTGGCCTCCGCCTCCGTCACCGTATAACCGATTCCGTCGGGAAGCCCTGTCGCGGTCTTACTCTCTCCATGCTTTAAAGTAAAGGTTGCCACGCCGTTCACAAACGTCATATCACCGTAGGTTCCGTTAATACTTGAGTCGCTTAAGGTTACCATAAAGGTAAACTCTTTTGTCGTGCTTCCGCTACCGGTGACCGTTTTGGATACGGTAAGACTGCCGGTTTCCTCCTCTTCATCTGGGGTTTCCGGCGTCTCCGGAGTTTCAGGGGTTTCCGGATCGGTCGGATCCGTTGGCGTTGTTGGGTCGGTCGGCGTTTCCGGAGTCTCAGGATCGGTCGGTTCCCATTCAGTGATTGTATTGGTAACGGTTGTCTCCGCATACTCTGCACTTGCAATTATTCCGTCTTGATTTGCATCGTAAGAAACGGTATATTTACTCGATTGTTCTTCCTCCACACTATAAGTTACCCCAACTGGCAGGTTGCCAAAAATTGCAGTCTGACCATCTGTGAGTTTGAAGGAAAAGCTTTCACTGGAAGGAAGAGCACAGCTTGCGCTTGCAATATTTCCATCCGAATCTAAAATTCGGAATGTTGAATTATGAGCACTGATATCGTCTCCTGTCAGACCACTGAAAGTTACAGTCATCGTATAGGAATTGGATACTGTGTCGTCAGTTGTATTTGTGACAGATTTCGTCACTTTTAATGCACCATCACGAAGCAAATAGATGGAATCCTTAGCAGCAGTAAAAATTTCTTGTCCGTGTCCCGGGTCATCGTCATTGTCGATATACAGGGTCATTGGGTTATTATATTGCAGGCTGCTGAGCCAATTCACCAGATTTTCCAAAAGTTCTTCTGTAGCAAAAATAGAAGAAGCATTAACCTGCCACGTTACACCAAAATCCTCATACTCATCCGTTGCCTTATAGGTAGCGGTAAACTTATAATTCAGATAATTATCCGGGTCTGCATACTGATCCGCCTGAACGTAGAAGGAATTTACATCCCACTCATTGCAAGCAATAATATCAGACAAAATTTCGTTTTCGTCCTCATTCACATCTACGGTTCCCACAAAGGCATTTTCAAATGTATTACCGTTCATGTCAAGGATCAGATAATGCTTATTGCCGTAATCAGCAACCGCATTAATGACACGCTGAGATTCGGAACCAATGAAGGTATTGCTGGTCACTGAAATAGTTCCAATCGAAGGGTTGGAAATACCACCATACAGTTTATCGCTGGTCAATGTAGGTTCACCCATCGCGATTTCCAGCCCCATCAGGCAGTCTGTAAACGTATTATCCTCAATAATGACTCCCTGACAATAATAACTGGCTACACCGGTCGTTTCATCATAAATTGCCAACCGGTAACCATCAAACTCACATCCAGTAATATTCATGTTGCAGGATACCACTGACAATGCCATTGGACCTATGTTTGATTCATATGTAAAAGAAGTATATCCCTTAAAGCTACAGTTTTCAATTGTCAGCGGACTCAAAACATACCAGCCAGTAGCCTTTGGTTCATACTGTCCCTGGTACGTGGTGACGGCTCCCTTATGAGCGCTTCCATTTGGATATCCCTCACCAGTGATAATATCCAGATCCTTCAGTGTGATATTACGACCAAAAAGGTGGATTGTCTTTACATATCCATCCTCTTGCACATTCCATGTCATGACTCCACTGGAATTCTGCTTTACATCATCAATGCTTATATAGTTTCCATCATATGTGGAAATTGTTGGTCGACTATTTTCATCAGCGGCCTGGATTGTAATATTTGCCTGATACATATCAATTACAAATGGCGCATATGTCCCAGGCTCTACGTTAATAACCCACGACTCAAACGTATCATCGTCAATTTCTATAGCCTCACTAACATTAGTTATATCTTTTAACGCAGCATAGATATTATCATAAGTTTCATCATGAATGTAATTCAATGCCCCCTGAATTGTTTTATACGATACACCATCCGCTTCATCAGCATCAGCATCTACAGTGAGTACATGGGAACTGCTGCTACTGGAAGTTAACATCACAACAAACTCAGAAAAACTGTCGGCTTCAAAGCTGACCGTCTGAATCACACCATTTTCGTCTGTCTCTGTTTCCGTCTCAACACTTTCTACCGTACCATCATCCTTGATGTGATACACCGATGACTCAACAATTTCGTCATTTGTCGTTTCAGTCGTTTCCGTTGTGTTATCACTCAACGCAGAAATCGAAATATGTATGGAAGCGCCTTCGTTCGGCTCAACCTCTTCGCCTGCCGCATTCTTAAAGCAGATATCATACGCGACAAAGCTGTAATTGATCACGCCTTCTCCCGCCGCCTGCGTGTCAACACTTTCCTTTATATCCGCATACTGATCAGAATCTTCATTGATATCCTCCGCATGTAGGCTGACTTCCTCGTCAAACGCCCCATCCGGAACAACAGCCGTGATCACAGCAGTTTCCGTATCCGCCGTGTAGACGGTGTCATTTTCGGAGATGATATCTTCCAGCCCCAGTTCTTCTGCCGTCGTGGCAAACACCACAGCCGATCCGTCTTTCATGATCACCGCGTCATAAAGGTCGCCGTCTAACTGGCCGTCACTCCTGCTCTTCTCCGTCGCATCGGACGCGGATGCCGTCCCCTCCCCGTTCTCTGCATTCGAATCAGACGCAGTAAGCGTCACCAGGCTGTATTTGTGAGCAGAAATTGACGCGGTTTTGGTCTCATCGCCGCTGTTGTCGGAACTGCTGTCGCTATCCTGATCGGATTCCCGGTCTTCGTCATCAGAAGAGTCTGCCGTATCACTGTCATCCTCGGCACTGGATTCGCTGTGACTGTCCGCATCATCGTCAGAATCCTGATCCGAATCCGCATCCTTATCATCTGTGGTTTCCTTATCCTCTGCGTCCACGTCATCAGAATCCGCATCGGTATCTGCGTCATCTGACGGATCCGAGTCACTGACGTCGTCCTTCTTTTCGTCGTCCACAGATTCTGCAGAACCGCCTTCCTCTTCTGCCGTGCCTGCCGGATCTTCCTCCGATTCCGTTGATTTCTCGTCAGCGTCGTCAGCTTTTTCCTCTACTGCCATGTCCTCGACGGTCTCCGCCTCTGCTTCCATCGCCTCGTCATCGGCGGTCTCCGTCTCTGCTTCCACAGCTCCGTCATCAACAGTCTCTGCGTCTTCGCCCGCATCCCCAGCCTCGGATTCTGTCACTTTCGTGTCATCGGAGTCATCCTCTTCTTCTGCACTTTCATTCTCCGTCACGGTCACATCGTCAATTAACTCAATCTCCGCTTCTGCGTCCACATCGTCCGCAGCTTCTGAAGCTCCGTTGCCGCTCCCACCTGCAGCCGACATAACGATTTCATCGCTCTCTTCTGCGCCTTCCACCTCTTCTTTCGGAACGACCGTGATTACATCTGTTTCCCTGCCATCGACGATAATGACTGCGTTCTGTTCTTCATCCGTGTCATTTACCAACATAAAGAACACATCTTCATTTCCGGTGATCTCATAGCTTTCCGGCGTCTCGCCTTCATCCAGCAGATCCACTACATCAAGGCGCACAAATACCCGCAGATCGAGATCCCCGTCATCATCATTCTTCTCATTGATCTCCGGCTTTAATTCATATACCAGGCCATATTCACCAAACAGGTCTTCGTAGGCCGCTTCTTCTGCGACGGAAAAATTAAGCTTCTCTGCAATTAC
>JAJQCO010000027.1 GCA_021202655.1 Clostridiales bacterium
TGGCGGCAGTCATACCGGGGTTGATATTCGCAATCTGCAGCGGCAGATTGTGATACGTACGAAAAGCCGACAAAAAATGACGTGAAAGTTCCAGAAAATAAGATATTTTCATGTTGAAATCTGCGATTTCATGTTATATAATGAATTGTTGAATGAGACTTATGCCCCTGGAGGCGAAAGCGAAAGGATGTTACTGTGGAAAAGGACAATTTTTTGGAGAAGCTGAAGAAGCTGGTTGAGGTCGCGAAGAACAAACACAACGCGTTGGATGTGTCTGAGATCAACGATTTCTTTGCCGGGGATGAGCTTTCTCCGGAGCAGATGGAGCAGATTTACAGCTATCTGGAACAGAAGCATATTGATGTTGTCCCTGTGATTGATGATAACGTGTTGGCGGAGGAGCCGATTCTTCTGGATGATGATGTCGAGATCGACGAAAATTTCGTAAAAGAGAGCGAGGAGATCGAGCTTGATGCGGTTGATCTGCTTGAGGGTATCGGAACTGAGGATCCGGTGCGCATGTATCTGAAGGAAATTGGCACGGTTCCGCTTTTGAGCGCGGAGGAGGAGATCAGCCTGGCGAAGCGTAAGGCGGAAGGGGACGAGCTTGCGAAGGAGCGCCTGATTGAGGCGAATCTGCGTCTGGTCGTCAGCATTGCGAAACGCTATACCGGTCGAGGCATGAGCTTTCTTGACCTGGTCCAGGAGGGAAACCTGGGTCTGATCAAGGGCGTAGAGAAATTTGATTATACAAAGGGATATAAGCTGAGTACATATGCGACCTGGTGGATCCGGCAGTCTGTGACGAGGGCGCTTGCGGATCAGGCACGGACGATCCGTGTGCCGGTGCATATGGTAGAGACGATCAACAAGATGTCGAAGATGCAGCGAAAGCTGACGCTTGAGCTTGGCTATGAGCCGTCGGTGACGGAGCTCGCGGAGGCTCTTGACATGTCCGAGGATAAGGTGATGGAGATCATGCAGATCGCCAGAGAACCGGCCTCGCTTGAGACGCCGATCGGCGAGGAGGACGATTCCAACCTCGGTGATTTTGTCGCGGATAACAATGTCGTGACTCCGGAGGGCAATGTGGAGTCCGTTATGCTCCGGGAGCATATCGACGCGCTGTTGGGCGATTTAAAGGAAAGAGAGCGTCAGGTGATCGTTTTGCGTTTCGGCCTGGAGGACGGACATCCGCGCACACTCGAAGAGGTGGGGAAGGAATTTAACGTCACGCGTGAGCGCATCCGCCAGATTGAGGCGAAGGCTCTGCGCAAGCTGCGCAACCCGGTTCGCAGCAAGAGGATCCGGGATTTTCTTTAAACCCTATGAGGATCACGGGAAGATGAACCGAAGGAATTATCAGAAGGAACTGGAAAAGATCATAGCGGTATGCGAGGGCAAGAGCCGGGTTCCCCGGCTCTTGCTTCATGCCTGCTGCGCGCCCTGCAGCAGCTATGTGCTGGAATATCTGTCGCGCTATTTTGATATCACTGTGTTTTATTATAATCCCAATATTTCCCCGGCGCAGGAATACGAAAAGCGGGTGGCGGAGCTTCGCCGGCTGATTGGCGAGATGCCGCTCGAGCGGCCGGTCCGTCTTGAGATCGGCGCCTATGAGCCGGAGCGCTTTTATGAGATCAGCCGCGGCTATGAGGCCGAGCCGGAGGGAGGAGAGAGATGCTTCCGCTGTTACCGTCTCCGTCTGGAGGAGACGGCGCGGATGGCCGCCGCGGGCGGCTATGATTACTTTGCGACGACGCTCACGATCAGTCCGTTAAAAAACGCGCAGAAGCTGAATGAGATTGGCGAAGAGGTGGCGGAAATCTATGATGTGGTGCATCTTCCCTCTGATTTTAAGAAAAAAAACGGTTATAAGCGCTCAATCGAGCTCTCCGGAGAGTATCGGCTGTATCGGCAGAATTTCTGCGGCTGCGTGTTTTCCCGCCCGGAAGCGCGGGGCGTTCAGAAATCCGGGGAATAATATCTGACGGATATTCAAATGGTTTGACTTGACACTCCGGTTGATTTGTAATAAACTTAATGACATAAAGATTCATGTGCAGACACATGGATTTGAGGGAAAATAAATAATTAAAAAGGAGATCTTGACTATGCTTAGTAAGAAAATGACTATCGTGAATCCGTCCGGACTGCATTTAAGACCCGCTGGCGTCCTTTCTCAGACTGCCATGAAGTTTAAATGCGATGTATTTGTCGAGTACGGCGACAAGAAGATTATTGCCAAGAGCGTTCTGAACGTGATGGCGGCAGGCATCAAGACTGGCGCGGAGATCACTCTGGTCACCGACGGCGAGGATGAGGCGGCAGCGATGGAGACCATCAGCAAGGCGATCGAGAGCGGCCTGGGCGAGATGTAAGAAGAGGCGGGGGAGATAAGCCCGCAACAGAGAAACGAAAAGACGCAGGGAGGCGTTGTCCATAAGGGATGACGCTTCCTTTTTGTTTGCCTTAATGCGGAGGGAGCTGCCAGGGTTTGAGAGAATTTGCGGAAAATGACGTACAATTATGCTAACCGAGAAAATATAGTAATCAACTTTGCGGGATATACATTAATTATCTAATAATCTGACAATTTAGTAAAAATTAGTTGTTTACAAATTTTCAATAATGTAGTATGATAAACGAAATTTGGGATCGGGCTTCCCGGATTTTCAATAGGAACCCCCATACAGAGAGGAAAATGGTTATGGAATGTGATCAGAGAACATCATGCGGCACAGCCGACGGGATGACGGAAAACAGGGCGCAGGGTCTTTACGATCCGCGTTTTGAGCATGACAACTGCGGCATCGGCGCGGTTGCCAGCATCAAGGGAATCAAGAGTCACAGGACGGTGGAGCAGGCGCTTCACATTGTGGAGCATTTAAAGCACCGCGCAGGAATGGACGCGGAGGGAAAGACCGGCGACGGTGTCGGCATCATGCTCCAGATTTCGCACCGCTTTTTCGAGAAGGTGACGGAGCCGTTAGGCATTAAACTCGGCGGCGAGCGCGAGTATGGCGTCGGCATGTTTTTCTTCCCGCAGGATGAGCTGCAGCGCAACCAGGCGAAGAAGATGCTGGAGATCATCGTGAAGAAGGAGGGCATGGAGTTCCTCGGCTGGCGCGATCTGCCGACGCATCCGGAGCGCATCGGGGCGAGGGCGGTTGAGAAGATGCCCTGCATTGTCCAAGGCTTCATCGGGAAGCCCAAGAAGGTGAATAAGGGACTGGATTTTGACCGCAAGCTTTACGTGGCGCGCCGTGTCTTCGAGCAGAGTAACGACAACACCTATGTGGCCTCCATGAGCAGCCGGACGATCGTGTATAAGGGAATGTTTCTGGTGAATGAGCTGCGCCGGTTCTTTGACGATCTGGAGGATCCGGATTATGAGACCGCGATCGCGATCATCCATTCCCGCTTCAGCACGAACACGAACCCCAGCTGGATGCGCGCCCATCCGAACCGTTTTATCGTACATAACGGAGAGATCAATACGATTCGCGGAAACATTGATAAGATGCTGGCCCGCGAGGAGACGATGGAGACTGAGGTCTTCAAGAACGATATCTATAAGGTTCTTCCGATCATCAACCAGGAGGGCTCCGATTCCGCGATGTTTGACAACGCGCTGGAATTTATGGTGATGAGCGGGATGGATTTGCCGTTGGCCATGATGATCATGATTCCGGCTCCCTGGGAGCATGACAAGTCCATGCCGCAGGAGGTGAAGGATTTCTATCACTATTACGCGACCATGATGGAGCCGTGGGACGGACCTGCGTCCATCATCTTCTCGGACGGCGATGTGCTGGGCGCGGTGCTGGACCGCAACGGTCTGCGCCCGTCGAGATATTACATCACCGATGACGGACAGATGATCCTTTCCTCTGAGGTCGGCGCGATTGACATCGAGCAGTCCCATGTGGTGAAGAAGGACCGCCTGCGTCCGGGGCGTATGCTCCTGGTTGACACGGTGAAGGGCGAGCTGGTCGGGGACGATGAGTTAAAGATGCGCTATGCGACCCGTCAGCCCTACGGCGAATGGCTGGACAAGAATATCGTCAGCCTGGATGAGCTGCCGATCCCGAACCGCAGTGTGCCGCATATGGACGGCAAGCAGCGCGCCCGGATTCAGAAGACATACGGCTATACCTATGAGCAATATCGGACGATGATCCTGCCGATGGCGCAGAATGGGGCGGAGGCGGTATCCGCGATGGGCGCGGACAGCCCATTAGCGGTTCTCTCGAAGAAGCATCAGCCGCTTTTCAATTATTTCAAACAGCTGTTTGCACAGGTCACGAATCCGCCGATCGACGCGATCCGTGAGGAGATCGTCACCTCCACGACGGTTTATGTGGGCCAGGAGGGAAATATTCTCCAGGAGTCCGCGGATAACTGTAAGATTCTGAAGGTTGAGAATCCGATCCTGACCTGCACGGATCTGCTGAAGATCAAGTATATGAAGAAGCCGGGATTTAAGGTGGAGACCATCCCGATCACTTATTATAAGAACACCTCGCTGGCGAAGGCGATCGACCGTCTTTTCCTGGAGGTCGACCGTGCGCATCGAACCGGTGTGAATATCATTATTCTGTCCGACCGCGAGATCGACGAGAACCATGTGCCGATCCCCTCTCTGCTGGCAGTGTCCGCGCTGCAGCACCATCTGGTGGCGACAAAGAAGAGGACTTCGATGGCGCTGATCCTGGAGAGCGGCGAGCCGAGGGAGGTTCACCATTTTGCCACCCTGCTCGGCTTTGGCGCGAGCGCGATCAATCCGTATCTGGTGCAGGAATCGATCCATTATCTGATCGAGACGAAGATGCTGGATAAGGATTACTACGCGGCGGTGCAGGATTATAATTCTGCCGTTCTGCACGGCATTGTCAAGATCGCTTCCAAGATGGGCATCTCCACGATCCAGTCCTATCAGGGCGCGAAGATCTTTGAGGCCATCGGAATCTCGAAGGACGTCATTGACAAATATTTTACCAACACCGTCAGCCGTGTAGGCGGCGTGACGCTTGAGGATATCGCGGAGGATGTGGACTCGCTGCACTCGACTGCTTACGATCCGCTTGGGCTGGATGTTGACCTGACGTTAGAGAGCGTGGGCAGCCACAAGGAGCGCGCGGGACAGGAGACGCACCTGTACAATCCGCGTACCATCCATCTGCTGCAGGAGTCGACCCGCAGGGGCGATTATGATATGTTTAAGGAATACACGCATGCGCTGACCGGGGAAGGCCAGACGGTCACCCTGCGCACGCTGATGGATTTCAATTATCCGGAGGACGGCGGTATTCCGATTGAGGAAGTCGAGAGCGTGGAGTCCATGGTGAAGCGCGTCAAGACCGGCGCCATGTCCGACGGCTCCATGTCCCAGGAGGCGCATGAGACACTGGCCATCGCCATGAACCGGATCGGCGGCAAGTCAAATACCGGTGAGGGCGGTGAGAGTCTGGAGCGTCTGACGCCCGGGCCAAAGAACAACAATCGCTGCTCCGCGATCAAGCAGGTCGCTTCCGGGCGTTTCGGCGTGACATCCCGCTACCTGGTCAGCGCGCAGGAGATTCAGATTAAGATGGCTCAGGGCGCGAAGCCGGGCGAGGGCGGACAGCTGCCGGGTGGCAAGGTCTATCCGTGGATTGCCAAAACCCGTCATTCGACGACCGGCGTGGGCCTGATTTCCCCGCCGCCGCATCATGACATTTATTCGATCGAGGATCTTGCCCAGCTGATCTATGACCTGAAGAATTCAAATACCAAGGCCAGAATCTCGGTCAAGCTGGTATCTGAGGCCGGTGTCGGCACCGTTGCGGCCGGCGTGGCGAAGGCAGGGGCGCAGGTCATCCTGGTGTCCGGCTATGACGGAGGAACCGGCGCGGCTCCGAGAAACTCCATTTACAATGCGGGCCTTCCGTGGGAGCTTGGCATTGCGGAGGCGCATCAGACTCTGATTATGAACGGTTTGCGTGACAAGGTAATCCTGGAGACCGACGGCAAGCTGATGACCGGACGTGATGTGGTGATCGCCTGTATGCTGGGCGCGGAGGAATTCGGTTTTGCGACGGCGCCGCTTGTCACCATGGGTTGCGTCATGATGCGTGTCTGCAATCTGGATACCTGCCCGGTGGGCGTGGCGACGCAGAATCCGGAGCTTCGCAAGCGTTTCCGCGGCAAGCCGGAATATGTGGTGAATTTCATGCACTTTATCGCGCAGGAGATGCGTGAATATATGGCAAAGCTGGGCGTGCGCACCATCGACGAGCTGGTCGGCCGCACCGAGCTTTTAAAGAAGAAGGACGACATTCCGTGCGGGCGCGCGAGCAAGGTGGATCTGTCCAATATTCTGAATAATCCTTATGTGGGGACGCCGCTCCGCGGTTACCATGACAAGGTGGAGTTTGATTTCGAGCTGGAAAAGACGGTAGACGAGCAGATCCTTTTAAAGAAGCTGAAAAGCGCGCTGGCGAGCGGCCAGAAAAAGAGCCTGCAGATTGATGTGTCGAATGTCGACCGCACGCTGGGCACGATTTTCGGTTCGGAGATCACCAGGAAATATCCTGACGGCCTGCCAGAGGATACCTTTACCATCCAGTGCAGCGGAAGCGGCGGCCAGAGCTTCGGCGCCTTTATTCCGAAGGGACTGACCCTGGAGCTTGTCGGAGACAGCAACGATTATTTCGGCAAGGGACTTTCCGGCGGAAAGCTTGTGGTCTATCCGCCGAAGGGCGTGCAGTTTAAGGCGGAGGAAAACATCATCATCGGCAACGTGGCGCTGTACGGCGCGACGAGCGGCAAGGCCTTTATCAACGGCGTGGCGGGCGAGCGTTTCTGTGTCCGCAACTCCGGCGCGACGGCGGTTGTGGAGGGAGTCGGCGACCATGGCTGTGAGTATATGACCGGCGGCCGCGCGGTGATCCTGGGACCGACCGGCAAGAATTTCGCGGCCGGCATGAGCGGCGGCATCGCCTATGTGCTTGATGAGAAGAGAGATCTTTACAAGCGCCTGAACAAGGAGCTGGTCTCCATGGAAGAGGTATCGGATAAATATGACGTTATGGAATTAAAGGAAATGATTCAGGAGCATGTCGCCTATACTAATTCCGAAAAGGGCAAGGACATCCTTGACCATTTCGGGGAGTATCTTCCGAAGTTTAAGAAGATCCTGCCGCATGACTATCGCCGGATGATGAACACGATCGTCCAGATGGAAGAGAAGGGTCTGAGCAGCGAGCAGGCGCAGATCGAAGCGTTTTACGCGGTGCAGAGACAGTAAGGAGGAGAGAAGGATGGGAAAGCCAACAGGATTTTTAGAATATGAAAGAACTGCCAGCGAGGCGACAGCCCCTCTGGAGAGAATTAAAAATTTTAATGAGTTCCATACCTTCCTCGGAGAGGAGGAGCAGAGAATGCAGGGCGCCCGCTGCATGGACTGCGGCGTTCCGTTCTGCCAGTCCGGCATGATGATCGGCGGCATGGTATCCGGCTGCCCGCTCAACAACCTCTGCCCGGAATGGAATGATCTGGTCTATACCGGGACCTGGGATCAGGCCTATAACCGTCTGAAGAAGACCAACAGCTTTCCGGAGTTTACCAGCCGGGTGTGCCCGGCGCCCTGTGAGGCGGCCTGCACCTGCGGCCTCAACGGAGACCCGGTCTGTATCAAGGAGAACGAGCATGCGATCATTGAGCGTGCCTACGCGACAGGAAAGGCCGCGCCCCGTCCGCCGAAGGTTCGCACGGAGAAGCGGATTGCCGTCGTCGGCTCCGGACCTTCGGGTCTGGCGGCAGCGGATCAGCTGAACCGCCGCGGGCACAATGTGACGGTTTTCGAGAGGGAGGACCGGGTCGGCGGACTGCTGATGTACGGGATCCCGAATATGAAGCTTGAAAAGCAGATTATTGACCGGAAGATTGATGTGATGAAGGCGGAGGGAGTTACCTTTGTCACCGGCGCGGATATCGGAAACAATTATAAGGTCAGTCGGCTTAAGAGGGAATTTGACAGCGTGATCCTGGCCTGCGGAGCCTCGAATCCGCGTGATATCCAGGTGCCGGGACGCGACGCGGAGGGGATTTATTTTGCGGTGGATTTCCTGAAGGCGACGACAAAGAGCCTCTTAAATTCCGGGCTGGAGGACGGAAACTTTATCTCTGCGAAGGATAAACATGTCATCGTCATCGGAGGCGGCGATACGGGCAATGACTGCGTGGGGACGTCAATCCGCCACGGCTGTGCTTCCATCACGCAGCTGGAGATGATGCCGAAGCCGCCGGTCACCCGCGCGCAGAACAATACTTGGCCGGAGTGGCCGAAGATCCTGAAGACGGATTACGGCCAGGAGGAAGCAATCGCCGTATTTGGATCGGATCCGCGCGTCTATCAGACCACGGTGAAGGAGTTTGTAAAGAATGAGAGCGGACAGGTGTGCAAGGCAATTCTCATCAGTCTTGTCTCCCAGAAGGATCCGGAGAGCGGACGGATGTCCATGGTTCCGGTGGAGGGCAGCGAGAGAGAGGTGCCGGCGGATCTGGTGCTGATCGCCGCGGGATTCCTCGGCAGTCAGGCGTATGTCGCAGATGCGTTCGGCGTAGAGTTAAACGCGAGGACGAATGTGGCGACTGAGCCGGGACATTACGCCACGAATGTGGAAAAGGTTTTTGTCGCCGGAGACATGCACAGAGGGCAGTCTCTGGTCGTCTGGGCCATTCACGAGGGACGCGAGGTCGCAAAGGAAGTCGACCAGTTCCTGATGGGATATACGAATCTGGCGTAAGCCTTGGAAACTACAGGACCTGCCGACGGCAGTTTCTTCCGTATGCTATGGCAAATAAGAGCAAGAAAAAAGCTGCCGGCCGGCAGCTTTTTTCTTGCTCTTATTTGTGCTGATAGTTGTCAAGCAGCTCGTTCTTCATATCCCACAGAGGCTTGGAGAGATCCACATGAACCTGGTGCGGGTAGCGCAGGCGGAGCGATTCCTCCCAGAGCGTCTCCTTTTCCCTCGCGCAGTAATCGCGGATATCCATGACCTTCGGCGTCTCGTAGACACAGACTCCGTTTTTAAAGATCGGGACGAGCAGCTCGCGCATGGTATAGGTGTCGCCCGGCAGATGCGTCTTCTTCCAGGTCTGGATCGGATCGAAGAGCAGCAGAGAATCATGCTCGCTGTATTCCTCGTCCACGAGACAGATCAGGTCGGCAATGATCTTGCCGGTCTGCTTGTCATAGATGCGGCGGATGGTCTTGTTGCCCGGGTTTGTGATCTTCTCCACATTCTCCGAGAGCTTGATCTTGGGAAGAAAACGACCGCTTTCCCGATCCAGGACGGCAGCCAGCTTGTACACGCCTCCGAAGGACGGGCAGTCCTTGGATGTGATCAGGTTCGTGCCGACGCCCCAGGAGTTGATGGCGGCGCCCTGCATCTTCAGGGATGTGATCAGCGTTTCATCCAGGTCGTTGGAAGCAGAGATCACAGCGTCGCAAAAACCGGCCTCATCCAGCATCTTCTTGGCCATCTTGGAGAGATAGGCCAGATCGCCGCTGTCCAGGCGGATGCCGTAATTTTTGAGCTGGATGCCGGATTCCCGCATCTCGGTGAAAACGCGGATGGCGTTCGGAATGCCGGAGTTCAGCGTGTCATAGGTATCAACCAGCAGGGTGCAGGCGTCCGGATACAGCTTTGCATAGGTGCGGAAGGCCGTCAGCTCGTCCGGAAAGCTCATGATCCAGCTGTGCGCGTGGGTTCCCTTGACCGGAATGTCGAACATCTGGCCGCAGAGGACATTGGAGGTGCCGATGCAGCCCGCGATCACCGCGGCTCTGGCGCCGTAAATGCCGGCGTCCGGACCCTGTGCGCGCCGCAGTCCGAATTCCATGACGCCGTCTCCCTTCGCCGCGTAAATGACGCGGGAGGCCTTGGTGGCGATCAGAGACTGGTGGTTGATCAGAGTCAGAAGGGCGGTCTCGATCAGCTGCGCCTGCATGATCGGCGCGATGACCTTCACGAGAGGTTCCCGCGGGAAGATGACCGTCCCCTCCGGGATCGCGTAGATATCGCCGGTGAAACGGAATTCGCGCAGATAATCCAGGAAATCCTCGTCAAACATGCCGACAGACCGCAGATAGGAGATATCCTCCTCCTCAAAATGCAGGTTTTTGATATAATCGATCAGCTGGTCTAAGCCGGCGCAGATCGCATAGCCGCCTTCCTGCGGATTGCAGCGGTAAAAGGCGTCGAAAATGACAGTCTCATTGGCATCCTTCTCTTTGAAATAGCCCTGCATCATCGTCAACTCGTAGAGATCGGTCAGCAGGGTAAGGTTACGTTCCCCCATAACATGTTCCCCCTTATTCAGGTTTTTTGTTTTGTATCATCCAATTTTACGCAGAATTTACGCAAATGTTGATGTGTAGTATACCACAAACCAAAAGAAATGGCAACAAGATTGACAAAAATATGACAATAAATAACGACATAAAAACCACTGCAATTTTGCGGCCTTCCGATGCTGCTTTCATCAGAAGGCAGGGTCGTCAAAAGCTGATTTTTATGTTACAATTACATTTGATCCCAACATCATAGGATTTGGGAGACAAAGAGATATGATACGGAGAGGATGAAGGTATGGCGATTGATCTGCATGGCGATATTTCCATTGCTTATTTGAAGAAAAGCCGTTTCACAGGGAGCTTTCGCGGGATGCGCTATCTGCTCGAGAAGGCGGAGGCAGACGGGAAGGAGACAGAAGAGAGAGAGGCGGCCGGGCCGGAGCCGGTGATCCGCGCGGTGATCTGGCCGGAGCCGTTCAATTTTGAGGTGACAGGGGAAGAAAAGAAGCACCATAAGGATTTCCCGTTTACGACGGACGGGATCTGGGAGGCAGTCGACTGGCTGAATGCGGAGCATGATGCAGGACATTACTGAAACGGTATGGGAGATTGTGCGATGATAAGAGAGCATTTTTATTTCTCCGGCAGGGTGCAGGGGGTTGGCTTCCGCTATCAGGCGATCCGCCTTGCCCGTTCGTGCGGCCTTACCGGATATGTGAGGAATCACTGGGACGGCAGGGTGGAGATGGAGCTTCAGGGCGAGGAGAGGATGATCCGGGAAGTGATCGATGCGCTTCACAGCCAGCCCTACATCCGGATTGGCGATATAAATATAGAAGAGATGGAAATCAAGGACGGAGAACGCGGATTCAGTGTAAAAGGATGAGCATATCATAAAGGAAAGGCATAGAAACAGGTATAGGCATAATGAGTGAGGAGTTGTTTTATATCGGTCTGGGAATTATGATTCCGTTCATCGGAACCACGTTAGGAGCGGGATGTGCGTTTTTTGTAAAGAAGGAGATTCATCCGGTTATCCAGAAGGGACTGCTGGGGTTTGCGTCAGGCGTTATGGTGGCGGCGTCGGTCTGGTCTCTTCTGATACCGGCGATGGAAATGTCAGACGGCATGGGAAAGCTCGCTTTTATCCCGGCGGCTGTCGGCCTGGCGGCAGGAATGCTGTTCCTTCTTATTCTGGATCATCTGATTCCCCATCTTCATATGGGAAGCGAGGAGCCGGAGGGACCGAAAAGTCAGCTGGCAAAGACGACGATGCTGGTGCTCGCCGTCACGTTGCATAATATTCCGGAGGGCATGGCGGTCGGCGTTGTCTTTGCCGGGATCCGGACCGGCGGCGTTTCCATTTCCATGGCCGCAGCCTTCGCGCTGTCTGTCGGTATTGCGATTCAGAATTTCCCGGAGGGAGCGATTATTGCCCTGCCGCTTCGGGGAAGCGGAGCGAGCCGTGCCAGAGCGTTCCTCATGGGAACCCTGTCCGGTCTGGTCGAGCCGATCGGCGCGTTTGTGACGGTTCTGCTTGCGGATCTGGTCGTCCCGGTTTTGCCATACCTGCTTTCCCTCGCCGCAGGAGCCATGCTCTATGTGGTTGTGGAGGAGCTGGTGCCTGAGTCCGCCGAGGGGGAGCATTCCAACATGGGAACTCTCGGCTTTGCCGCAGGCTTTATCCTGATGATGATCCTGGATGTCGCGCTGGGATAAAGGTATAACTCGAAAGAATAGAATGCATTCCAATTGCATAGTTGACAAACACTTTTCGGGTTGATATGATAAAAGGTACAAACTAGGAGGAAACCAGTAAACTATGGATAGAATCGTGTTATCATTGCTTGTTGACAACACCGCGGGCGTGCTGAGCCGCGTCGCAGGTCTGTTCAGCCGCCGCGGTTATAATATTGACAGTCTGACGGTGGGCGTGACGGCAGATCCCCGCTATTCGAGGATGACGGTGGTATCCTTTGGCGATCAGGCCATTCTGGAGCAGATTGAGAAGCAGCTGCGCAAGCTGGAGGACGTGCGGGACATCAAGGAGCTGAGGCCGAACCGCTCCGTTTACCGTGAGCTGATGATGGTGAAGGTTCGCGCGAATGCGCAGGAGCGCCAGTCGGTCAGTGCGATCGCCGACATTTTCCGCGCGACGATCGTCGATGTGGGGAAGGATTCCCTGACGGTCATGATGACCGGAGACCAGTCGAAGCTTGACGCGCTGGTGAATCTGCTGGAGGATTATGAGATTCTGGAGCTGGCGAGAACTGGTATGACGGGACTCTCGAGAGGCTCCGATGATATCCGTTATCTGCCCTAGGCGTCCTGTCGGCGGGATTCTGCGGGGAGCGTCGGATTTGGCTCTGGCGGTTTGCGCCGGAGAGGATATCATTTGTATGCGTTGGCATCAGGGCTGCCAGAGGCGGACAGAGAGTCGTCGGCAGAGAACCCTGCGCTGATATATGGCAGTCCGGCCTGTTCGGACTGTGGGAAAAAGATGTTACATTTCCAAGGAGGAAGGAAAGAAATGGCAAAGATTTATTATCAGGAGGATTGCAACTTATCTCTACTGGAGGGTAAGACCATCGCCATCATCGGTTACGGCAGCCAGGGACACGCGCATGCGCTGAACTTAAAAGAGTCCGGATGCCACGTGATCATTGGCCTGTATAATGGAAGCAAGTCCTGGAAGAAGGCAGAGGCTCAGGGTTTTGAGGTATTTACCGCGGCAGAGGCTGCGAAGCAGGCAGACATCATCATGATCCTGATCAACGATGAGCTGCAGGCAGACATGTATAAGAGAGACATCGAGCCGAATCTGGAGGCGGGCAATATGCTGATGTTCGCACACGGCTTCAACATTCATTTCGGTTGCATCAACCCGCCGGCCAATGTCGACGTGACCATGATCGCGCCGAAGGGACCGGGTCACACCGTCCGCTCCGAGTATCAGGAGGGGAAGGGAGTTCCGTGTCTGGTGGCAGTCGAGCAGGATGCGACCGGCAAGGCTCTGGAGATCGCTCTGGCTTATGCGCTGGGAATCGGCGGCGCGAGAGCGGGCGTTCTGGAGACGACCTTCCGCACAGAGACCGAGACGGATCTGTTCGGCGAGCAGGTTGTCCTCTGCGGCGGTGTCTGCGCTCTGATGCAGGCTGGTTTCGACACGCTGGTTGAGGCTGGTTACGATCCGAGAAACGCATATTTTGAGTGCATTCATGAGATGAAGCTGATCGTGGATCTGATTTATCAGTCCGGATTCGAAGGTATGAGATATTCCATCTCCAATACCGCGGAGTACGGCGATTATATCACCGGCCCGAAGCTGGTCACGGAAGAGACCAGAAAGACCATGAAGAAGATTCTGTCCGATATCCAGGATGGCACCTTCGCGAAGGAGTTTCTGCTTGATATGTCTCCGGCAGGCCGCCAGGTACACTTCAAGGCGATGCGTAAGAAGGCGCAGGAGCATCCGTCCACCAAGGTCGGCGAGGAGATCCGCAAGCTGTACAGCTGGAACGATGAGAGCGGCAAGCTGATCAACAACTAAGCTTTTACCGTCCGCGACGGCAGTCCGATGCAAAATGAGGACAGGCTAAGGAATTGAAAACAAAAGAACGACCGGGAAATCAGATGTGGTATCTGGTTTTCCGGCCGTTCTTTTGTTTTTTGCTATAATATACAAAAGAAGCTGCCAGTGGCAGGTCCTGTAGTTACAAGTGCGGTTATAGCTTTGCGAGATATCTGGAACGATCGGCCTCAGGCACCATAAGTGCTGCCATAGCCTGTTCTGCCGTCATTTTCATTGTGGTCATCAGGTTGCTTATGGCATTTTGCCGTACCTCATCGCGTACTTCGCTGCGTACCTCATCGCGCATCTCATCGCGTACCTTATCACGCACAGAATCGCAGCATTCTCTGTAGAGTCTTCTGCCGGTTTCCTCTCCGAGAACCATGTCGACTGTTTTCCATGTCATGCTGGTCACCTCCTCAAACTGAATTTCGTTTGCATTCAGGATCGTCCGTAGTGCAGTACGGTATAACGGATCCTCTTCATGCCCGCTGCAATCATTCAGCAGCTTGTCTATATCTTCTCGTACTGTCAGGTCCTTTCTCAACCGGCTTATCCATGGATACTCCTCTGATGGCAGTTTTCTCGTGATTGCAAACTGGATGGGAAACGCGTAGCCGGTCACATGGTAGATCCCCGGAAACGCGTTTACCACCGCCGCATGGCGTTTTTCCTGCAGAAATCGTATCACTTCTCTGGGAAAGTGGTTGCATACCACGGTGATCGAGATGTCGTCGGGATCAATCTCGCGTACCCTTGCCGTATTCGCCTGGTAAGCGGCGGCATAACTCAATACCTTGTGCAAATCATTGATATGGAAATTGTCCTGCGGATTTTTGTACTCGATGATGTTGTGACCGAGAAAAAATTTCGCAAGATTCTTTCGAGGTATATGGCCTGCCAATTTGCGGATGATCAGGGTATCAATCCGGAGCGGTTCCTGCGTCAGCTGGTATTCCTTGCAGTATGTCAGGATATCCCGATCCTCCTGCAGATCGATCTGGATGGATGTGTGAAAACCGCTATGCCAGTCTGTGTCCATGGTCATCCTGTCTGTATGGACGTGAAACAGTTTTGTTTTCTCTTTCGTAGTGGAATCTTTTGTATAATCTTCTCTTGCCACATGATTCACTTGCCCTCCTTCTCAGTGGCAGAATAAGAGATTACCTTTATTATAAACATTTCTAATTTACAAGGCAACAGCTTTTCTGATGAAATAGTTTGGAGCCGTCATTTTAACGAAGGGTCATTCGAAAATGATTTATCGAAGGGTAGAAGGTATGTAGAAATGTGTGGCCGACAATACCCGCATGGAATGATCGGAACCTGTCAGGATAACCTCTTTTCTGTCTAAGCTGTCGTCCGGCTCCTTTATCATACCACAGGCAAAATGAAAAGGGAAGTCGAAAGATCGACATGGACAAATGGTTTTGAAGGAGGATAATCGTGTGCCTGTTCGCAACGGAGGATGATTTCCGGTCGCAAAAAGAAGCTTTATATGTTATACTATCGTTAATGGGGATCATACGTGAAAAGCCGGGAACTGCCGCGGAAAGGAACTGGATGAGAAGAAAAATCGGAATTGCCTTTATGATCTTGGGGACTGTGCTGGTGCTTGCGGCGCTGTCTTTGTTTTGCTGGAATCGCCTGGAGGATCATCGCGCCGGAGAATTGGCCGAGAGCCAGTCGGCGCAGCTCCTTACCTATATCGCTGAGCAGGAGGATGCGTCTGAGGAGACGCCGCCTGCCGGGTTTAATCTGGCGGAGAACGCCGTGCAGGAGGAGAGTGTTCCGGAGGCGGAGATTGACGGCTATGTCTATATCGGTCTTCTCTCTATCCCGGCTCTCGACCTGGAGCTTCCGGTCATGGCCGACTGGGATTACACGCGCCTCAGAATTGCGCCCTGTCGTTATTCCGGCTCGGTGCAGACGGACGATCTTGTCATCGCCGCTCACAATTATACCAGACATTTTGGTACGCTCACAAAGCTGGCGCCCGGCGACGCGGTTTGTTTTACCGATGTCGAAGGGCGACGTTATTTATATGAGACGGAGTTTGTCGAGACGCTTGAGCCGACGGCGATCGAGGAGATGACGAGCGGCGAATATGCGCTTTCTCTTTTTACCTGTACCTATGGCGGCCAGTACCGCGTCACGGTGCGATGCCGACGGATCGGTGAGATTTATGAAAAGAATGAAGGGGAAACGCTTGTACACTGAAGGATAACTACAGGACCTGCCGCCGGCAGTTCTTTCGTTTGCTATGACAGATAAAAAGCCGCGTCGGCATTGTAGATGGATGTCATGGCGCGGTTTCCTTATGTTTTTCAGATATTGTTTTTCTCAGCTCTTTAAGAGGAAGACCTCCTGCATCTGGTTTCCATGCTGTCTGGTCTGGCTGTGTGTGTCAAAGTAAATGTCGATGTGGTTTCCCTTGACGCCGCCTCCGCGATCCTCCGCGGTATAGATGATTCCGTCGATCATAATCCGGCTGCCGAAGGGGATAACCTTCGGATCAACGGCAATGGTGTGGTTGGCGGTCGCCAGCGCGCCGGTGCAGGTAGCGCGTCCATAGCCTTCGGAGCAGAGACGGCAGGGGCAGTAGCCGGTTGTCCGGAAATATCCGAGGGAGATGAGGCCAGAGTCAGCCTGCTGGTTTGCGGCTTCGGCGGCCGCTGTATTCTCTGCGGCCTCTCCTACGGTATAGGTCAGGGTATTGTCAAACGCCTGGCTGTCTGTGCTGCCCTGGATAAGATAGGTGCCTTCTTCCATGGCCTCCCAGTTTACGGTGATCCGGAACCCGTGTCGGCCATTGCCGATGCCTTCGGCGACCAGATCCTCGCGGTAGACGGCGGCAGTCTGTTCAAAGTCGTGGATGACCTCGCCGCTTTCTTCCTTTGTCACCGTTACAGATACCGGAATGGCAGTATTTGGCGTGGAGGAATCCCAGCCCCAGCCGACGATGACGCCGTCCTCTACCCGGTCCAGATATCCGGCGATGACGCTGTCCTCTGTTTTATCCTGGGATTCGCTGCTTTCCGCGGCCTGCGCCCGGATCGGGCCCGCAAAGAGGAGCGCCGTCACCAGTGCAAGGGCGGTGCATAATGTCTGTTTCTTCATATTAATAATC